>JAZSOT010000049.1:0-61289 GCA_045537065.1 Clostridia bacterium
TTATGAAAAATATATTTAAAAAAATAGATTTCCCTTTTCTGGCCGAAAGTCATAGAATAGAAAAGTGCTATATAAAGAAGCAATATTTTTCGGACGGAACAACTCATATAAGCAAGAAAGCGCATTACCATTCTTTTTTTGAAGTTCATTTTATATTGGAAGGTAATATGCTCTACACCTTTGACGATAAGGAGGTTTTGCTTGAGGAGGGGGATTTTGTTGTTATAACTCCAAGAACAAAGCATATGTGTAAAGGATACAGCGACAATATATGCAGATATTGTCTGGCTTTTTCCTTTGTTGATAAAGAAAGGGAAGAAAGCCTTGCAAAAGCTCCATTTTTAATAAGTAAGTTTGAAGATGATATTAGAGAAAATCTTCGTGTTATTACTGAATGTATCACAAAACGAAATCCTGATATGGATATAAAAATTAGTGCAGGCGTATTTGATATAATTTGTTCGCTACCTATAATTTTTAAGGGTAAGTATCTGGAAGAAGATGTAAAGGATGCTGATTTTAGACTTGAAATAGCAATACAGTATATTAATGATAACATAATGAGTGCTCTATCTTGTGCGGAGGTTGCTAGGTTCTGTTTCCTTAGCACAAAGCAACTTTCCAGAATATTTTTAAAATATAAGGGAATTTCCCTAAAAAAATATATAAACCAAAAAAGAGTTAAAAAGGCAGAGGAATTAATTTCAGAAAGCAGTTTGTCTTTAAGAGAAATCAGTGACAAGATGTGTTTTTGCAATGAATATTATTTTAATTCCTTTTTCCAGAAAAATGCAGGGATGACCCCGGGAGAATTTAGAAAAGCAAATAATTAAAAAAGACACAGATATGTGAATATCTGTGTTTTAGACTGTTGAAAAAGCCTAGAAAATCTTGACTTTTTCGATAGCCTGAAAGCTGCTTTAAGAGCAGCTTTTTATTTTGAAAACAAAAATCGGGACAAGTATAACTTGTCCCGAAGTGGTGATCCATCCGCGATTCGAACGCGGGACACCTTGATTAAAAGTCAAGTGCTCTGCCAACTGAGCTAATGGACCATATTCAATTTTGCCCGGAAAACTTTGGCTGGGCTGGCAGGACTCGAACCTACGGAATGCCAGAGTCAAAGTCTGGTGCCTTACCGACTTGGCTACAGCCCATCGTTTTAAAATGGGGTGGATAGTCGGAGTCGAACCGACGACCTCTAGAGCCACAATCTAGCGCTCTAACCAACTGAGCTATACCCACCATATTATAAAAGTGGTGCGCCTGAAGAGACTCGAACTCCTGACCCACTGCTTAGAAGGCAGTTGCTCTATCCAGCTGAGCTACAGGCGCGAATCACTGGAGCGGGTGATGGGAATCGAACCCACGCAATCAGCTTGGAAGGCTGAGATTCTACCATTGAACTACACCCGCGTATTAACTATGGTAGGTCGTAATTTTCCGACCGACTTTGATATTATAGCAGAAACATATTTGTTTGTCAAGCATTTTTTTTAAAAAATTTATTTTATTTTAAAATCATATTTTGTGTTAGTGAAAAATCAAAAAAGGTCTTTACAAATACAGAAAAATGTGGTATAATTTCTTCCGTTGGTTATGAACCGTGGAAATTATAAATTAAATATGCCGCTGTGGTGGAATTGGCAGACGCGCTGGACTCAAAATCCAGTGGTAGCGATACCGTGACGGTTCGACCCCGTCCAGCGGCACCAGAAAAAAAGACATTTTTCTTTATCGAAAAATGTCTTTTTTTCATCGATATAAATCTCTGTCGAGATTTTTGATATGTCATAAATGACTCGATATGTGCTGACGCAACGAGATTTATATCATATCGAGTTTTGAACAAAACGAAAAACATATCGATTTTGTAAAAACAAAAATATCGTGCAATCGGAGATTACATATCGACAAAAATTTAAAATATCTCAGTGGTTATTTTTGTCCGAAATACCTGACAAGTTTCTAAAAGAAAGTTTTGTAAATCTATATTTTTATGTATTCCTGAAAGAGTTTGGAGTTGTTCCAAAATAGTTTTTAAAACATCTTATAAAGTTACTTGTATCCTGAAAACCACTTTTTTCAGCAACCTCTGCAATGGATAATGATTTGTTGCTGAGGAGCTTTCCTGCATGGTTAAGTCTAATTTGTATAAGATATTGTTTAGGGCTTATTCCAATTATTTCCGTAAAGCGGTGAGTCAAATAATATGTGCTTATATATAAATCCTTGCATATATCCTGAATTTTTATATTTGACTGGTAATTGTTTTCAAGAATTTTTTGTAGTTTTGAAATTTTACTTATAATGTCATCTTCAAGATAGACGGGAGAATTTAGTGAACGCCATGAATATATAAGAATTTCTCCAAGATATGATTCAATAAGGTTTTCTGTAAAACTGTCTTCTTCTTTGCCAAGCTCCTGAATAATTTTATCAAAAAGAGTTATTATTTCAAACATATTCGGAAGATGAATAGAGTTATAAAGCTGATTTTGATTATATTTGAAAAGTGTAAATAAATTTGTTTTACCAAAGGAATTTTCAAGAGCTTTAGAGGATATTGTTGCTACATATCTATTATAGGGAGTTTTTAATATCTTAACATTGTGGTATGCATTGTTATTAAGGAATAAAATATCACCTTTTTTTATAGTTACTGTTTTACCGGTAATGGAAAGCTCTGCTTCCCCTTCTGTAACAAAGATAACTTCGTAATCGTTATGAAAATGAAATTTCAGGTCATGTTTTCCTGTTTTATGCATACATTCGGTTATTAATTTGCTCATTATTTTCTCCTGCAACAAGATTTTAATATTTTTACAAATTAAATTTTAATTTATTATACTATAATTTATTGATATAATCAATAGTATTTTTAGTTTTTTATAACAATTAAACAAAAAGCAAGTTTTACATATTTTACAACAAGAAATATTGTTGATATTAAAGGTTAAATATGGGATAATTAAAGCAATAATAAAATGGGGGGATTATAATGAGTATTTTTAATTATTCTAATTTAGATGAACTCACATCTACCATAAAATCAATGGAACTTAAAAATTTGCCCAGTTCCGATAATCTTAAAGTGCTTGATGATGAGGTTTCGTTTGGCGGAGTAACATTAAAGAACCGCATTGCTATACATCCGATGGAAGGATGTGACGGAACAGCAGATGGAAAGCCTGATGAACTTACTATCAGAAGATATGAAAGATTTGCAAAAAGCGGTGCAGGGCTTGTGTGGCTTGAAGCTGTTGCTATCAAAAAATATGGAAGAGCAAATCCAAGACAGCTTTTCCTTGATGAAAACACAAAAGATTCTTTCAAAAAACTGATTGAAGATATAAAAAACACTTCTGTTAAAGAAAATGGTTTTGAACCTGTTATTATAATGCAGGCAACTCATTCAGGAAGATATTCAAAGCCAAATGGCTTTCCTGAGCCTGTTATTGCATATAACAATCCTATATTTGAAAAGGACAACCCTATTGACTCATCAAGAATTATAACTGATGATATGCTTTTTGAACTTGAAGAGCAATATGGAATAGCTGCTAAAATGGCAGAAGAAGTAGGATTTGACGGCATTGATATTAAGTGCTGTCACAGATACTTAGCATCAGAACTTTTATCTGCATACACAAGAGAGGGTGCATTTGGTGGTTCTTTTGATAATAGAACAAGACTACTTCGAAACGGTATAAAAAATGCAACAGATGCAACAAGTGATAAATTTATCGTAACATCCCGTCTCAATGTGTATGACGGTTTTGAGTATCCTTATGGTTGGGGTGTTAAAGAAGGATGCGGCAAGGAGATTGACCTTACCGAACCATTGAAGCTTGTTGATATAATGCATAACGAGCTTGGAGTTAAGCTTCTTAATATAACTATCGGTAATCCATATTTTAATTCATTTGTTAACCGCCCTGCTGATTGCACAGCAGAACTTAGTGGGGAGCATCCGCTTGTTGGTGTTGACAGAATGTTCTATTGTATCAGTGAAATACAGAAAGCATTCCCAAATCTTTGCGTAATTGGTTCAGGTATTTCATATCTTAGAGAATACCTTCCGTATTTTGCGGCAGGTGCAATTGAAAATGGAATGTATAAAATTCAGGGTGTTGGTCGTGAAGCTTTTGCTTATCCTGATTTTTATAAGGATATCCAGAAAAATGGCAAAATGGAAAAGAGCAAGAGCTGTATAACCTGCGGTAAATGTACAGAGGTTATGCGTGCAGGCGGAACAACAGGTTGTGTAATAAGAGATAACGGTGTTTATATGCCAATATACAAAGAATACTGTAAAAAATAGGAGGGTATTATTATGAGTAAAATAGCTTTAGTAACTGGATGTAATGGAGGGATTGGTTTCTCTGTTGCAGAAAAATTTTTAAATAGCGGATATACCGTATATGGTATGGATATATCAGAAGAGTCAAAAATTTCACACGAAAATTTTGTATATGTAAAAGGAAACTTAGCTTGTGCAGAGGATAGAAAAAACTTTGTTGACAAGGCATCAGAAAAGGGAAAAGGTATAGATATCCTTGTGAATGTTGCAGGTGTTGCGCCAAAGGTTCGTACAGACATTCTTGAAATGACAGAAGAAAGCTATGACTTTGTTATGGATATCAACACAAAAGGAACTCTTTTCTTAACCCAGCTTGTTGCAAACACAATGGTAGCTGCAAACAAGAATGAAAGCAAAGAACGTTATATTGTAAACATTTCATCTATGTCTGCATACACAAGTTCAACAAGCAGAGGAGAATATTGTATTTCAAAAGCAGGCGTGTCTATGATAACAAAATTATTCGCAGACAGACTTGCAGAAGATGGTGTTATGGTTAATGAAATCAGACCAGGTATTATCAAAACAGGTATGACAGAAAAAGTACAGAAGAAATATGATGATTTGATTGACGGCGGACTTCTTCCTATCAAGCGTTGGGGTTTACCAGAAGATATTGCAGAGGCTGTTTATTCATTATGTTCAGGCTCACTTCCGTATATCACAGGTCAGTCTCTTGATGTTGATGGCGGATATCATATTCACAGACTCTAAGAGGAGAAAGTTATGGAAAGAGAATTAGTAAAAATAGGTAATATTAATATTCCTGTAAATAAGATGAACACTCTTGTTATCGGTTCTGGCTGTGCAGGTCTTAATGCTGCTGACTGGCTCTATGATTTAGATGTTAAAGATGTTGCGATTGTTACAGAGGGTATGAACTGCGGAACATCAAGAAATACAGGCAGTGATAAGCAGACTTATTATAAGCTATCACTTTCATCATCAGAAAGTGACAGTGTTGCTTATATGTGCAAATCATTGTTTGAAGGTCTAAGCGTTAACGGTGACACCGCCTTGTCGGAGGCTGCTTGTTCTGTTAAGAGCTTTATCAAGCTTGCGAACTTAGGGGTTCCGTTTCCAACTAACACATACGGAGAATATGTAGGTTATATGACGGACCATGACGAACATAAGCGTGCAACATCGGCTGGTCCTTTGACATCAAAGTATATGACCGAAGCTCTTGAAAAAAATATAATTGCAAAAAATATTAAAGTTTTTGATGATGTTGTTATCGTTAAGCTTCTTGAAAAAGATGGCAGGATTATTGGTGCAATCGGTATAAACAAGAAAGATATATATGAAGAAAATAAAGGTCTTGAAATTTTCTCCTGCGAGAATGTTGTTATGGCAACAGGAGGACCTGCCGGTATATACCAGAAGAGCGTATATCCAAAATGCCATAAGGGTATGAGCGGTCTTGCTATTGAAGCGGGAGCTGAATGTGCGAACCTTCAGGAATGGCAGTATGGTCTTGCATCAACTGATTTCAGATGGAATGTTTCAGGAACATATCAGCAGGTTATTCCAAGATATATTTCAGTTGATAAAGACGGAAATGAATACGAATTTTTAAATGACTATTTTGATGACCCTGTTGAAGCTGTAAATATGGTATTCAGAAAAGGTTATCAGTGGCCGTTTGACTCTGCAAAGCTTGATGGTTCATCAGTTGTTGATCTTATTATATATAATGAAGCTGTAAATATGGGCAGAGATGTTTATATGGATTTCAGAAGAGAACCTTCTGTTCTTGAGGACGGACTTGAGAAGATTTCAGAAGAAGCATATACATATCTTAAGAATTCAAATGCAACAATGCCGCTTCCCATTAAGCGTCTTGAGAAAATGAACTCAAAGGCAATTAAGTTATATAAGGATAATGGTATTGACCTTTATACTGAGCCGTTAAAGGTTGATGTTTGTGCTCAGCATAACAATGGCGGTATTGCAGTTGATTCTCAGTGGGAAACAAATATAAAAGGTCTTTATGTTGCAGGTGAAGCTGCAGGAACATTCGGTGTTTACAGACCGGGCGGTTCTGCTCTTAACTCAACTCAGGTTGGCTCACTCCGAGCAGCTGAGGGTATTGCACTTAAAGAAAGAAATAAGAAAAATGATGCAGAATACTCTGTTGATGCACTGGTTGATTCAGGAAAGGATGTTATCGATTTTGTTCTTGCTGCAAAGGACGGCAAAAACTATGATAAAGAGCTTGATAATTTAAGACAGACTTACAGTGAAAAGATGAGCAGTGTGGCATCTCATATAAGAATTGTAAATGATATGGAAAAATTGTATGATGAAGTTATTTCATTATATGATAAGGTCCTTGATGATTATAAGAATACAGATGTTTGCAACGTTGTTCAGGTGTTTAGACTCCGTGATATGCTTATCACTCAGGCAGCAGTTCTTTCTGCAATGATTACTGCATCTAAAAATATTGGAACAAGAGGCGGTTCTATGGTTCAGGAATCAAATATATCAAAAGATAAAATATTTGATTATAAAACTGAAAGAAACTGTGCCTTTGATGACAAGATTATTACTACCTTTAAGAATGGTGATGTAATAGAAAATAACATCAAAGATGTTCGTCCTGTTCCTGAGGTTGATTTATGGTTTGAAAACATCTGGAATGAATATAATGAAAGATGGAATATTAAGTAAACAAATCACAGAAATAAAAGCTGGGGAAAATCGTATGGTCACAGAAAATAGAAAAATACTTCTCGGAATAGACGGAGGAGGAACAAAAACAGAATTTGTTTTGTTTTATGCAGGTGGAGAAATTATAGACAGGCTTGTTCTTGAGGGTTGCAATCCAAACACCTGTGGTGCTGAAAAAACCTATTCTATTTTAAAACAAGGGATAGGGAGTCTTTCTGAAAAGGCAAAGAAAATAGATGCACTTTTTGCAGGTATTGCAGGATGCGGTTCAATGGAGAATGCGGAGACTGTTTATGACTTTTTAACAGAAATTTGTCCCGATACCAAGGTGAAGTGTTGTTCAGATATTTTAAATATAGTTGCAAGTGCAAATGTTGAAAACAAAGCTCTTGCTGTTATTTGCGGAACAGGTTCGGTTGTTTATTCCATAAGTGAGGATAACTTAGAAAGAGCAGGCGGATGGGGGTATCTTTTAGGAGACCCGTGCAGCGGATATTCAATAGGTCGTGATGCAGTAAGGACAGCACTTGCAGAAGAGGACGGATTTGGAGGAAAATCTGTTATAACCCGTCTTGTTGAAGAGGAGCTTGGAGGCAAGGTCAAGGATAAAATTAATCAGATTTATTCAAAACACAATACATATCTTGCAAAGTTTGCACCAATGGTCTTCAAGGCATATGAAGAAAAGGATGGAAGGGCAAAAGAAATTCTAGAAAGAAATGCAAAAGAGTTTGCAAAACAGATTAACTTTATGTCGGCAAAATTTGATTGTGATAACACGGCGGTTTTATCAGGCGGAATATTCCAGCATACAAACATTTATAAAGACTTTTTAAGCAATCTGGTGGATGACAGTATTAAAGTTGTTATTCCAACCTTGCCTCCAATATACGGTGCTTGTGTTCAATGCGTACGTATGACAGAGGTATATAGTGATGGTTTTCAAAGAACATTTACAGAAGAATATAATAAAAAATATGGGAAAGAGGTGATATTATGTTAAAAACAGAAATGAGAAATCCAAGAACAATGAATCTTGATAAAATGAGCACTCGTGAAATGGTTCAGGTTATCAATGATGAGATGAAAAATGCAGTTCTTGCTGTTGATGAAGAAGTTCCAAACATTGAAAAAGCAGTTGATGTTATAGCTGAAAGAATAAAAAACGGCGGAAGACTTATCTATATGGGTGCAGGCACATCTGGAAGACTTGGAATACTTGATGCTGCAGAATGTCCTCCAACATTCGGTGTGGATGGAAATACAGTAGTTGGCATAATGGCAGGTGGAGACAAATGCTTAAGAAGTGCCAGTGAAAATCAGGAAGATAGTGGCGAGGCTGCAATAGCAGATTTGAAAGGTATAGAACTTACAGGCAAGGATGCACTTGTTGGAATTTCTGTTGCAGGCGGAGCACAGTATGTAATTGAAGCGCTTAATTATGCAAAATCACTTGGTTGTGCAACAATTGCAATTACTTCAAATAAGGGAAGCAAGATTGATGAAATAGCTGATATTTCTATATGTCCTGATACAGGGGCTGAGGTTGTTACAGGCTCAACAAGAATGAAAGCCGGAACAGCACAGAAAATTATTTTAAATATGCTTTCAACCTGTGCAATGATTAAGCAGGGATATGTTTATGAAAATCTAATGATAAATCTTAAGCCAACAAATATTAAGCTAAAGAAGGGAGTTATCAGTATTGTTATGGATATAACACAAAAATCAGAGGAAGAAGCAATAAAAGGACTTGAAGAAAACAATTGGGTTATAAAAGACACAATCAAAGCAATGTGTAAATAATAAAAGGAATGAGGTTTTGTATATGAAAAAATATTCTGCGGTTTTAGTGGGAATTTGCGGATATGGTGGCGGTTATTTAAACGAAGTTCTCTTTGAAAAGCATAAGGATGACTTTGAAGTTAAAGGTATAGTTGAAATTACTCCTGAAAGAAGCGGACGTTATAATGAAATCGTGGAAAAAGGCATAAAGTTTTATAAAACCCTTGAAGAGTTTTATGCTGAAAACACAGCAGATATTGCCTTTATTTCAACTCCTATAGCATTCCATGCAGAACAGATTATATGCTGCATGGAAAATGGATCAAATGTTGTTTGTGAAAAACCGTTATGTGCCGATGAAAAGGATATAGACCTTATGGAAGAGGCACAGAAAAAATATAACAAGTTTTTGGTTGTGGGATATCAGTGGTCAACTCAGGAATCAATTCTTAATATGAAAGCTGATATAACAAACGGGGTTTATGGAAAACCCAAAATGATGAAAACTCTTGTTTTATGGCCAAGAAATCTTGCATATTATCAAAGAGCATCATGGGCAGGCAGAAAGTGTACTGCAAACGGAAAGCTTGTTTATGACAGTATTGCAAATAATGCAACAGCTCATTATCTTCACAATATGTTCTATCTAGTTGATGAATATGATCTTATTGACAAAATGCCGGAGATAGTTTCTGCAGAGGTTGGAAGAGCAAACGATATTGAGAATTTCGATACTATTGTTTTAAACTATAAAATGAAAAACGGGGCAGACGGATATTTTATTGCATCTCATGCAACAAAAGCAGGAACAGACCCTATCGTGTGCTATGAATTTGAAAAGGGAAAGATTATCAATGTTTGTCCTCTTGTTGAAGAAAACAATGTTACATACGGCAAGAATGGTGACTTTATTGGAATTTTAAACGATGGAACAATTAAGAATTATGGTTCTCCCGATGATGCAGGAAGTATGGGAAATAAGGTCGCTGTTGCTCTTGAACTTTTAAAAGGCAATGAAATGAAATATTGTAAGCTTGAGAATGCATCAATACATACAAGAGTTATAAATTATATCCAGAATAACTTTGAAATCAAAAATTTCAAGAACAAAGAGCTTATCAATAATGAAACATATGGGGACTTTGTTGTTGTTGATGGTCTTGATGACTTAATGTTCAGTATATATAACGACCCGAAATGCGGTGTCCTTGACAAATTCATAGAGGGCTAAGGTGAATAATATGGAGAAAAAACTAAAAGTCGGCATCTATGGATTAAACGGACACCAGATTTGCGGACTACTTAAGGAACATAAAAGATGCGATTTTGTTGCATATGCGGGGGTTCCTGAAGATTATCTTGAAAATTATGAACAGTATAAAAATGGTACGTTAAAATTTTATAATTCTCTTGATGAGATGATTGAAAAAAGCGGAGTAGAACTTGTTTGTTTATGTTCGCCAATGCGAATTGAACAGGTTGAGGATGCTATCAAGCTTTTAAAAGCGGGCATAAATGTTTATTCTGAAAAACCTGCTGCATTCACACAGGAGCAACTTGAAAAGATTTTAGAAACTGAAAAGAATTCAACTGCAGAGTTTCACGAGATTGCAGACACAGCATTTTTTGAGCCGTATGCAACTATGTCAAAGCTTATAAAAGAGGGAGCAATAGGCGAAGTTGTTCAGGTGTATGCTCAAAAGTCCTATAAAGGGTATCTTGAATCAAGACCTGAGGATGTGAATAAAGATGGTGGATTAACAAGATGGGTGGGTATCCATGCTGCAAGATTTATTGAACATGTGTGTGGAGTTAAAATTAAAGAAGTAAGTGCATATGAAACAACAAATGGTGCTCCAGACGATAGAAAAACGTTGGTTACAGCAACGTCTGTTTCGATGAAGCTTGAAAATGGCGGTGTTGCCGCTATGAGCATTAATTATTTTAATCCGCTTTCCTTCCCATTGCATGGAAATGAAAACTTAAGAGCTTTTGGTACTAAAGGTGTGATAGAAATAGCCGATGGGGGTCTTAGAACTCATTTATGGAATGACCAAGGCGATATGGGAGAATTTGCAAGTATGGAGGATGAAACAAAGTCTTTTTTTGATTATCTTGTTGACCATTTACTTGATGGAACTCCAATGCCGTTTAACAGCGAAACAGAACTTCATCCGCTAAGAGCTGTTATAAGAATGAAAGAGTCTGCAGATAGTAATAAATAAAAATTAAAAATATAAAAAGAGGCTATGTTTAGCCTCTTTTTTGTTGCTATAAAATTAATTATATTTAATGGTAATGGATTTAAAAAAGCTTTTTATTGACTTTTTCTCTTTGAAAAAGTATAATTAAATAGATATTTTTGTAATTAATTCTGGCTATAAAACTATAGTTACAGGTGTTTGTTTATGGTATAAAATTTAAATGTACATATAAATAAAAGGAGTGAATGAAATATGAAAAGATTTCTATCAATTATCCTTACAGTGATACTTGTTTTATCAAGTTTCGTTATGGCTTCAGCAACAGATGATACATTTTCGGTTATCGAAGTTGATGGTACAATAAATTATCCATTTGGTGAAATTTTTGACGGGTATTTTAAAATAAGTGCAGACGTATATGTTACACAGGGTGTAACAGAAGCAATATTGGTTGCAAAGAATGGTAAGAATGCAGTCGGAACTGCAGAATTTGATGAAAAAATTGTTGATACTTGGCAGACGGTTGAAATAACAGTTAAGGATGCTTCTGTAGATAGTGTTGATTTTACATCAAAAAACGGCAAAATTTATGTTAAAGCTGTTAAAGTTGAAAAGGCTATGGTAAAGACTCTTGTTTTCGAAGAAGATTTTGACAAATATTATAATGTAGATGAAGATGTTGTTGCTTATAACTACACAAAAGCAAATACTACAAACAATAGCTCTTCGGGGACAACAATAAATCCACTCACGCAGTTTAAAGTGAAATCCGGTATTAAAGGTAATAATACACAAGTTGCAACTCTTTTCAGTCCGTATTATACTTCAAACAAATATGAAAGAAGAAAAGATGATGGTTTAGTTGATTTTGATACAATTTTAGAGCCATGTCAAACTATAGATGGAAAAGATTATTATAAAGCAATGGAGTATTATAATATCGGTATTGACCATGCAGAGGGTAATCGATTTATTGTTGAAATTGATTTATATAATGCGGCAAATGCATGGGAAGATGATGAGGCTATAGATACTTTTATGCTTACATTGGGACGTATGGCGACTAAACATAGTCAGGCAAATGATATTCCCGGTGTTTTGGTCTCGGGTACAAATATGGAAGTTAAGGGTAAAAGAGATGATAATGGAAATCCGCAGAACATAAGCGAAACGCATAATGTTCCGATTCGTTCATGGAATAAGCTAACGGTTGAGTTTGAGAGAAGCCGTTATGATTCTAATAATGATGGAACACCTGACAGATGGCTTGTTGAAACAACTGCAACTTATGGTGACAAAACTATTAAGAATAATCATTACAGAGCATATGCTGACGATTTAGGAAATCTTATTTTATCAGTAGATTATAAAGCCGGCGGTCGTTTCTATGTTGATAATTTAAAGGTATATAGGGTGAATGGCGTAGAAGATGCTTATATAAACAGATATTCAGAAGATTTTGAAACAGGCTATTCTGTGGGGGATTCTGTTAAAAGATGGACAGTTGGCTCTTACAAAACACAGGGTAAAGAAAAGTATTTAACTTTTAAAGTAAGTGAAAGTGAAAATGGAAATAAATACGGTAAGTTGCGTAATACAGCATACACATATTCTGATGTCTATAAAAGATATGACGAAGATGGAAAAACAGGAATTACAACAGATACAAAAGAAACATCCAGTGATAATAACAGAGAGTATATGATGTATGAAGGTGCAGAAATAGCTACTAAAGAAGATGCAGCAGAGGGTGATATTAAAAAGGTTAAAATATCTTTTAGATATAAGTTGCCTGGTTCTGTTGTTGATGCCAGTGGAAATGTTAAAGAAAATCTGATATATGGTGCAACATTAGCAAGATTTACGCATTTAGAGTCATCATATGCAACTAAACAGAGAATTTTAGCAGATATGATTAAATCCTATAATAATAGCGACAACATTAGTGCTTGGGTGGATACTAAAAACCTAATAAATACCTCTAAAAAATGGATGCCTGTAACCATGAGAATTGAAGGAGAACTAAAGAAGCTTGGTGTTAGTGGTGGTCAGCCTAATAATAGATATACATATAATGTAACAACAAGTACCACAGATAACTATATAGCATTTCCTGTAGGAACAACTGCTGGTTCTGCATTTGATGCAAGTAAGATATTATTTGGTATGAATCCGGATGAAGGCGGTATTGCTTTTATTGATGATATCAAGATTGAAACCGCAGCTGAGGTTAGCGAATGGGATAGTCTAAACCCAATATTTGAAACGGTTTACAAAAAGAGTGCGGTTGTTAATGAAAATCAGAAGGATGACTTTGTTGTTAATTTTGCAACGTTTTCAGAAAATTCCCAGAGTATAAATATCGTTAAAAAGCCCGGTGCTGCAGAAAAAGTTCAAGTTGTTGCAGCTTTATATAAAGGCGGAGTTTTGGAAAGTGCAGCAATTAACGAAGTTGACACAAGCTCTTTCACGCCGTTTAAAGAAGAGGTTGCTCCTTTAAAAGATGAACTTATTAAAGTTTGTGTTGGTGGAGAATATAACTACAAAGTTTTTGTGTTTAACACAAAAGAAGAACTTAGACCTCTTGCTGATATGTACATTAAAGCAGCCGATTCAGAGTAATATCTGAAACATAAGAAAAACAGCCATTGGGATGTCCATAGGCTGCTTTTATATGCAAAGCTTGTCTACGAATAATAGACGATAAAGGAAAAGAATAGACGAATTTATTACTATAAGTAGGTTTACAAAAAATATTTTTTTATGTATAATTAAATTGGAAGTGAAAGAAATAGGAGGTATAATATGAACACAACAACACTTGGTGATACAATTTCAAAACTTAGAAAAAAGAAAAATCTTACCCAAAATCAGCTTGCAATGATGCTAAATGTAAGTGATAAGGCTGTTAGCAAATGGGAAAGAGGAGGCGGTTATCCTGATATAAAGGTTATCCCTCAGCTTGCTGAAATTCTTGGTGTGTCTATTGACCATCTATTAAAGGGAAAAACCAAAGGAATAGCTATCGCAGGAAATATCATTGTCGATATGGTGAATATGATTGACAAATATCCTGAAAAGAATATGCTTGTTAATATTCATGAGTCTGAATGTGCAGTTGGAGGATGTGTATCCAATACAATTATAGACATAGCCAAAATAGATTCCGATATATTCCTTAGTGCAATAGGCAAGGTGGGTAACGATGAAAATGGTAAATTTGTTATTTCACAGATGAAAAAATATGGAATAGACGTTTCAGATATTAAGGTTGATGATAATGAGCTTACTGCTACAACTTTTGTTATGACTGAAAAAAGCAGTGGTGACAGAACATTTTTCTATTCCGGTGGAGCTAACAGAACGTTTGGTATTGATGATATAGAAATTGATAAGCTTGATTGCAAAATATTCCATGCAGGGTATATTTTACTTTTGGATGCTCTTGATGAGGAAGATGCGGAATATGGAACAAAAATGGCTCGTCTTTTACATAATGTTGCGGAAAAAGGAATTAAGACATCCATAGATGTTGTAAGCGAAGAGGGTGCCCGTTTTCGTGAAAAGATTATTCCTGCACTGAAACAGTGTGATTATGCTATAATGAATGAAATTGAAAGCTGTGCAGTAACCGGTCTTTCTCCAAGAAACAGCGATGGTTCACTGAATGTTGATAATATAAAGAAAACAATGATGCATTTTATTGAGCTTGGAGTAAGAGAAAAGGTAATTATTCATTGTGTTGAAGCTGGATTTGCTGCAAGTGCAAATGGTGACTTTGTTATGGTACCATCTCTTAAACTCCCTGAAGGCTATATAAAAGGAAGCGTAGGGGCAGGAGATGCTTTTGCTGCAGCAAGCCTTTATGGATTATATAAAGAATGGGATGATACAAAAATTCTGGAATTTGCATCAGCGGCTGCAGCTTGCAACTTATCAGCTGCCGATTCTATAAGCGGAATGAAGACTGCAAAAGAGATAGAAAAAATGTGTCAAACATATAAAAGACGAGAAATATAAGATGTTTGTCGTGCTTTTTAGCGTGACTTAAAATGACAATTTTACCATAACGGGAGGTTGTCATTTTTCTTCAAAAATAAGGAATAAGGTGAGAGGTTTAATATAAAAACAAAAGCATTAAGATTATACGGAAAAAACGATTTAAGACTTGAAGAATTTGAGCTGGGAGCTATTGGCGATGATGAGATTTTAGCTGAAATAGTAACCGATAGTATTTGTATGTCAAGTTATAAAGCTGCACTTCAGGGGGGTGAACATAAGCGTGTTCCTTCAGATGTTGAAAATAACCCTGTTATAATAGGTCATGAATTTTGCGGAATTATTCGTGAGGTTGGTGCAAACTGGCAGGATAAGTTTAAAGCAGGTCAGAAGTTTGCAGTTCAGCCTGCACTTAACTATAAGGGAAGTTTGGATGCACTTGGTTATTCATATCAAAAAGCAGGTGGATGTGCCACTTATGTTATTCTTCCTGCCGAGGCAATGATAACAGATAGTGTTCTTGATTATCATTCAGATGTTTTCTTCCATGGTTCACTGGCAGAGCCTATGTCCTGTATTGTTGGTGGATACAATGCAATGTATCACACTAAACCTGGTTCTTATGAGCACGAAATGGGAATAAAGGAAGGCGGAAATCTTATTATTATGGCAGGAGCAGGACCTATGGGTCTCTTGGTGCAATCGATTATGCTGTTTCCTCAGATAGAAAACCATCTTTAGTGGTTGTAACTGATATTGATGATACCCGTCTTGCTCGTGCTGAAAAGCTTATAACACCTGAGCATGCAAAAGAAAACGGGGTTAAGCTTGTATATGTAAACACAAATAAAGTGGATAATGCAAAAGATTATCTTATGAGTTTAACAAATGGAGAGGGTTATAGTGATGTTATGATTATGGCTCCTGTAAAACCTGTTTGTGAGCTTGCTGACAGTGTGCTCGGTTATGATGGTTGTGTGAATTTCTTTGCTGGTCCAATGGACCATGAATTTACCGCAAGTATTAATTTTTACGATCTTCATTATAATGCAGCTCATTATTTAGGAACATCAGGCGGAAATACTGATGATATGCTTGAATCTTTAAGACTTATGGAGGCTGGCAGAATTAACCCCGCAGTTATGGTAACACATGTTGGTGGCATTGATTGTGCAAAGGATTCAACTCTTAATCTTCCCAAAATTCCGGGAGGCAAAAAGCTGGTTTATACACATATAAATATGCCTCTTACAGCGATTGATGATTTTGAAAAGCTTGGAAAAACGGATCCGTTCTTTAAAGGATTGGCAGAAATAACTGCAAAGAATAATGGCCTTTGGTCAGCTGAGGCTGAAAAATATCTTTTAGAAAACAAATAATATAAAACTCAAAGGAGAATAAAATTATGAAAGCAGTAATGTATGGAGCAGGAAATATAGGCAGAGGTTTTATAGGACAGCTTCTTTCGCAGTCTGGGTATAGTGTGTCTATTATAGATGTTAATAAAGAAATTATAGGTGAACTAAATAAACGCGGAGAGTATATTGTTGAGGTACTTTCAAACGAATCAAATGAAGAAGTTACAGTAAAAAATGTATCAGCGGTTGATGGTTTAGATGGAATAGCTGTTGCGGAAGCCATAGCAGGGTGCGATATTATGGCAACAGCCGTAGGTGTAATATTCTCCCGAGAATTGTTGGAAACATTGCAAATGGTCTGAAAAAACGTTGGGAAAACGGAAATAAAACTCCTCTTAACATAATCATTTGCGAAAATCTTTTGAATGCAGATAAAATTCTTTCTGAATCAATAAAAAATTTGTTAAATGATGAAGAAAAAAATCTTTTTGATGAGCTTGTTGGTATGGTTGAAGCATCAATCGGAAGAATGGTTCCTATCCAAACTCCTGAGATGAATAAAAATGATATTTTAAGAGTGTGTGTTGAACCATTTTGCAACCTGATTGTAGATAAAGATGGATTCAAGGGTGAAATCCCTGCAATTAAAAATATGTCTGCATATGCACCTTTCCAGCTTTATATTGAACGCAAGTTGTTTTTACATAATATGGGACATTCTCTCACTGCGTATCTTGGAAACTTAAAAGGTTATGAGTTTATCTGGCAGGCAATAGAGGATACAGAAATTGAGTGTCTGGCACTTCGTGCAATGACCGAGTCTGCTCTGGCTCTTTCTATTCGCTATGATGCATCTTTTAAGGCTCTTTATGAACATGTTGAAGATCTTTTATTCCGTTTCACAAACAAAAAGCTTGGTGATACAGTTTTCCGTGTTGGCCGTGATTTAAATCGTAAACTTTCCAAGGATGACAGACTGATTGGAGCTATACATTCATGTTTGGAAGCGGGTGTAAAACCGTATGCACTTTATGCTGCTTATGCTGCTGCCACAAAATTTGGTTTTGATGAGGCGTCAAAAATGTCTGCAGATGAAATTATGACAGCTATATCAAAACTAGACAGAGACAGCGAAGAATATAAGGGTATTATGGAATTTGTAAATGTTTTGGAAAAAGGCGGCTCAATAAAGGATATGATAAACCTTGTAAAATCCAAAATGGATGCATCTAAGTAAAAGGGATATATGATATGGAAATTATAGCACAGGTTATAAGCATTGTTGCAATGTTTATGAATATAATGTCATTTCAATGTAAAAAAAATCGAAACTTGTTTATAATGATAGGTATTGGAAGTCTTTTTTTTTCAGTTAGCTTTTTAATGCTTGGAGCTTATGTGAGCGCAATATATAATATCATAAGTATTATAAGGTCATCCTTAGCATTAAACAAGAAATTTTTTACAAAGAATAGTTTTTATTTGCTTTGTGTTTTATATGTTGTAGGCACAATTTTTGCGTATGATAATCCTTGGTCTATAGTCCTCTTTGTTGCACAAATAGTTCAGACATATACTATGTGGTTTAAGGATGGTTCAATTATAAGAAAATCACAGTATTATTTTGTATCACCGGTGTGGGTTGTTAATAATATAATTGTTTTCTCTATAGGCGGAATTTTGTGTGAACTTTTTATGATGACTTCTGCTTTTATATCATATTTACGTTATAGAAAGACAGGATTTGAAAAGTAAATAAATGAGAAAAAAGTTGTATATTATGATTAAATACCATATACATAAATTAAGAGGCGTTAAGCCTCTTTTTTTTGTCCATGTAAAATATTTACTAAGTAAATTTTTGCGAATTTTTTAAGAATATCTGCTATTGACATTTTTAATCTGGGTAAATTATAATTAAGCTATAAAATACAAATATCCTGTAATATTCTGCAAGCAGGAGAGAAATAAAATTAGGCTGAAGCAGAACAGCAGAATGGAGAATTTTATGAAAAAATCACAAATTACATATGCGACATGGCCATGGGGAACAAGCACAAAAGAAGATGCGATTCAGGCAGCAAAAGATATAACAGAAATTGGCTATAAAAACTTTGAAAGCGTTAAGGCGGCAATGTATGCGTATGACCTTGATGCTAAAGAATATAAAGCTATGCTTGATAGCTTTGATTTAAAACCTGTAAGTTTCTATTTCCATATTCCTGAATTTGGACAGGAAGAAGAGGGGTTATTCAAAAATCTTGAAAAAGAACTTCAGTTTGCTGCAGATATGGGTGTTTCTCTTGCCACACTTCAGGGAACCTTTGGAAGACCTGAGGTTATGGATAAAAAAGCTAAGGAACATAACTTAAATACAATGGTTAGATTTGCAAAGCTTGCAAAACAGTTTGGTATTAAAACAAATGTTCATCCTCATGTTAACACATATTATATGTTTGAAGATGAAATTGATTATGTAATGGAAAATTCAGATAAAGATTTGCTATACTTTGCTCCTGACACAGCTCATATATCAGCTGCAGGTGCAGATCCTGTTGAAGTAATTAAAAGATACGCAGATAGAATAAGATTTACACATCTTAAGGATTATAAATTAAGTGATGAGGTTACAGATTCAGGTTGGGTTGATTCAGGTGTACCGATTATGACTTGTTTCCATCCTCTTGGCAAAGGAACTGTTAACTTCCCTGAAATATTTAAGATTTTAGATTCTGTTAATTATGACGGACCTTTGTGTATTGAACTTGATAAACCTCCGGTTTCAAATGTAGAAAGTGCAAAAGCTAACTTTGATTATATTTCAAAATTACTTGAAGACTAGGAGAGGTAACGGAAATGAAAAAGATTAAAGTTGGTATAATCGGAATGGGCTATATTGGTGAAAGCCATATAGAAGCAGTCCGCAGAATAGGTTTTTGTGAGGTTTATGCAATTGTTGATACAAATGCAGAGCTTGCAAAGGCTAAAGCTGACTATTACGGAATTGAAAAATGCTATACAAGTATTGAAGAACTTTTAAACGATCCTGAAATTGATGCAGTACATAATTGTACACCAAATTTTCTTCATTTATCAATAAATAAAGAGATTATTAAATCAGGAAAGCATCTTTTAAGCGAAAAGCCTCTTTGTATGAATTATGAAGAAGCAAAAGAACTTGTTGAGCTTAAAAAAGAATATCCCGACAGTATTGCGGGAGTAAACTTTAACTATCGTTTAAATCCAATGGTACAGGAAACAAAAAACAGAATTGCCGATGGTAAAATAGGTGATGTGAGAATAATAACGGGCTCATATCAACAGGACTGGCTTTTATATGACACAGATTACAGCTGGCGTTTAGAGCCAGAGGTTTCCGGAATTTCCTGTGCTATAGCAGATATTGGTTCTCATTGGATGGATGCTATTCAGCACGTTACAGGACATAAAATTACAGAAGTTATGTCAGACCTTAAGACAATCATTCCTGTTCGTAAAAAACCAAAAAAACAGACAGAAACATTCACAAGTAATGTTCCTGCAGAGTTTGATGAGGTTGAGGTTAAGAACGAAGATTATGGTGCAGTATTATTCCACACGGATAAAGGAGCAACAGGAGTTTATCATGTATCAGAACTTGCTGCAGGTCACGGTTGTTATTTTAACTTTGAAATAAATGGTTCAAAGGCTTCTGTTAAGTGGAATCAGGAAGAAAATGACAGACTGTGGATGGGTTTCCGTGACGATGATAATCGTCTTATAATCCGTAATCCCAATAATATGTCAGATGAAGCTAAGCCATATACTGCTCTTGCTATGGGACATCCTGAAGGATGGAACGATGCATTTAAAGGAAATATATATGCTTTTTATAAGTATATATATGACGGTATGCAGGGTGAACCTGTTTTCTCAACTTTGGAACAGGCTGCATACGTTGTTAAATTAACAGAAGCTGTTGTTAAAAGCAGCAAAATAAAATCTTGGGTAAAAATTGATTAATAAAAATATAGGGGGAATAAAAATGAGTAAATTTAAGTTTTCAGTTGGACCTTGGAACGTACATTCAGGTGCAGATTCTTATGGTCCTGCAGTAAGGGATGAAATTCCTTTCGAGGAAAAAATCAAAAAGTTTAAGGATATGGGCTTTGATGCTATTCAGTTCCATGATGATGATGCAGTTCCGAATATGAACGAACTTTCAGAAGCAGAAATCATCGAAGAGGCAAAGAAAGTAAAAGCACTACTTGATAAGTATGATTTAAAAGCAGAATTTGTTGCTCCTCGTCTATGGATGGATCCTCATACAACAGATGGCGGTTTCACATCAAATAGTGAAGAGGACAGAGAATTTGCTATGTGGAGAGCATACCGCTCAATTGATATAGCAAATGCACTTGGATGTGATAAGATTGTTTTATGGCTTGCAAGAGAAGGTACACTTTGCTATGAAAGTAAGAGTCCTGTTGAGTCAACAAACAAGCTTATTGATGCTATTAATAAAATGCTTGATTATGACAAGAATATCAAGATTATGATTGAAACAAAACCAAATGAACCAATTGACAGAAGCGTATGTCCGACTCTTGGACATTGTATGGCAGTTTCTGCTGCATCAAAAGATCCTTCTCGTGTAGGCGGTCTTTTAGAATCAGCACATGCTATGCTTGCAGGTCTTGACCCAGCATCTGAAATTGGATTTGCAATGGCAATGGGCAAGCTTTGGGGTGTTCATCTAAATGACCAGAATGGAATGAAATTTGACCAGGATAAGAGTTTCGGCGTTGAAAATCTTCGTGCGGCATTTAATCAGGTTAAGCTTCTTCTTGAAAATGGCTACGGTTCAAATGGTGAATATATTGGTCTTGATGTTAAAGCTATGAGAACAGAAAAGCAGGAAGGCTCATATCAGCATCTTGAAAACAGCTTAAAAATATTTAAGGCTCTCGAAAAGAAAGCTGAAAAATTTAACTATGAATATCAGAAAAAGTGCGTAGAGGAAAGAGATTATGAAAAACTTGAACTTTACGTTATGGAACTTTTAATGGGTGAATAATCTGACTTTGAAAAACACCGAAATACATAAGTATTTCGGTGTTTTTTATTTTTATAAATTTAAACTTTTTATATATTCTTTTGGTGTTATATTTTTATATTTTTTAAATGTCCTGCAAAAATAACTTAAATTGTTAAATCCGCTTTCGTAGGCAGCGTAAGTGATGTTTTTCTTGTTGATGGTCATTTCATTACATGCCTTTTCAATTCTTAGTTCGTTTATATATGTTATTGGAGTTTTAGAGGTGTATTCTTTAAAAATTCTGCAAAGGTATTTTTCGCTAAATCCTGAAATTGATGAAAGCATTTTGAGGGTAATTGGCTCTGTATAGTTTTTTTCAATCCACTTTATAAGATGTGTTATAGCTTCTATCTGCGGGGAATGATTTGTTTTGTCTGTAGGACTTATATTTTCTGTAGAATAGAGCTTTAAAAAGGTTTCGAATAGAAGACTATATACTTTTAATTCATAGAAAGGCTCTTTTTCTTTCATTATGTCAAATAGATTGTTTATTATTTGACCGGTTTCACATGAATTATTAATTTGGACACTGTTTATTTTTACTGTTGAGTTAAATATTGGTAAAATAAATTTTTCTATAACATCATTTTCTTTTTTAGTAAGCATATTTAAGTCAAAGACAATACATTCATATATGCAATGCTTTGGTTCGCCTCTATGTAGAACTCCGCTTTCCACAAGCAGAATATCACCTGCAGTCAGAAAATATTCTGTGCTGTTCAAATAAATATTAATGTTTCCACTTATAATCCTAATAATTTCAAAGTCTCTGTGCCAATGTGCAGGCATAATATATTGATGGTGTTTTTTATCTATATAATAGTATTGAATTGGAAAATTGGAGGAGCCATGACGTTTTTTTTCTATATAGGTTATTGAATTCATTTTTTTCTCCTAAAAAGTGAATTTTGTTATATTTTCAAGTGATAATTGTACAAGTATTATAACATATCTAATACTATAATACAAGTATAAAGGTGAAAAATTATTAAAAAACAGGAGGTTTTTTTATGGCAAAAAATAGACTTATAGGTGATTATCCTGTTATAGGAATAAGACCTGTAATTGATGGAAGACGTGGCCCTTTAAAAGTCAGAGAATCGCTTGAAGACCAGACAATGGGTATGGCAAATGCTGCTAAAAAACTTATTGAAAGCAATATTTGCTATTCAAATGGAGAACCTGTTAAGGTTGTTATAGCAGACACAACTATCGGAAGAGTAGCAGAAACTGCAGCTTGTGCCGATAAATTCCGTAAGGAAGGTGTTGATATAACACTAACAGTAACACCTTGCTGGTGTTATGGTGCAGAAACCATGGATATGGATAAAAACACAATAAAAGCTGTTTGGGGATTTAACGGAACTGAAAGACCGGGTGCAGTTTACCTTGCATCTGTTCTTGCAACTCATGCACAGAAGGGTCTTCCTGCTTTTGGAATTTACGGACATGATGTACAAAATGCAGATGATACAAGTATTCCCTGTGATGTAGAGGAAAAGATACTTCGTTTTGCAAGAGCTTCTGTTGCTGCTGCAACTATGCGTGGAAAATCATATTTACAGATAGGTTCAATCTGTATGGGTATCGGTGGTTCTATCATTAGTCCTGAATTTATAGAAGAATATCTTGGAATGAGAGTTGAATCTGTTGACGAGGTGGAAATTATTCGCAGAATGACAGAAGAAATTTATGATAAGGATGAATATGAAAAAGCTCTAGAATGGACAAAGAATAACTGTATAGAAGGTTTTGATAAAAACCCCGAAAACTTACAGAGAACAAGAGATGAAAAAGACAGCGACTGGGAATTTGTTGTTAAAATGATGGTTATTATTAAGGACCTTATGAATGGAAATGACAAACTTCCAAAAGGCTGCGAAGAAGAAATGGTTGGACATAATGCTATTGCTGCCGGTTTCCAGGGACAAAGACAGTGGACTGACTTTTATCCCAATGCAGACTTTGCCGAAGCGTTATTAAACACATCTTTTGACTGGAATGGGGCAAGAGAACCTTATATTCTTGCAACAGAAAATGATTGTCTCAATGGTATCAGTATGTTATTTATGAAACTTCTTACAAATCGTCCGCAGATGTTTGCAGATGTTCGTACATATTGGAGCGGAGACTCTGTAAAGAAAGCTACAGGATATGATATTGAGGGAAAAGCAAAAGATGCCGATGGTTTTATCCATTTAATTAATTCAGGAGCTTGTTGTCTTGATGCGAACGGAGAGGCTCTTGATGAAAATGGTAATGGAATAATAAAGAAGTGGTATGAAGTAACTGAAAAAGACCAAAAAGCAATAATGGAAAATACAACATGGAATTATGCTGATCTTGGATATTTTAGAGGCGGTGGATATTCTTCACGTTTTGAAACAAGAGCCGAAATGCCTGCAACTATGATAAGACTAAATCTTGTTAAAGGCGTAGGACCAGTTGTGCAGATTGCAGAAGGCTGGACTGTTGCACTTCCTGAAAAGGTATCTGATACATTATGGAAGCGTACTGACTATACATGGCCTTGTACTTGGTTTGCTCCTCGTTGCACAGGTGAGGGTGCGTTTAAAACTGCTTATGATGTAATGAACAACTGGGGTGCAAATCACGGTGCGATTTCGTACGGACACATAGGAGCTGATATTATAACGCTTTGTTCAATGCTTAGAATACCTGTATGTATGCACAATGTACCTGAAGAAGAAATATTCAGACCCGCAAGCTGGAATGCATTTGGAATGGATAAAGAAGGTGCTGACTACAGAGCTTGTGCTGCATACGGACCACTTTATAAATAATTAAGAGGAGAGAGATAATATGAAATATATGGATATAAGAGAGCAAATGTGTGATGTTTGTCACAAAATGTGGCAGCTTGGATGGGTTGCAGCAAATGACGGAAATGTTTCTGTGAAATTACCTGACGGTAATTTTATGGCTACTCCAACAGGGATAAGTAAAAGCTTTATAACTCCTGAAAAACTTGTTATTATTAATGAAAACGGAGAAGTGCTGGAGGGAGAAGAGGGATATAAGCCGTCAAGTGAAATTAAAATGCATCTTCGTTGTTATAAAGAAAGAGATGATGTGGGAGCTGTGGTTCATGCCCATCCGCCAACAGCAACAGGGTATGCAGTTGCGGGAAAAAGTCTTGATGAATATTCAATGATAGAAACGGTAATTGCAATTGGCTCAATTCCGCTTACCCCATACGGAACACCAAGTACAAATGAGGTTCCGGAGGCTATTGCTCCATACCTTAAAGAACATGATGTTTTTCTTTTGCAAAACCATGGGGCACTTACAGTAGGTACAGATTTGATAACTGCCTATTATCGCATGGAAACACTTGAATTGTTTGCGAAAATTTCATTAACAGCTCATCTCTTAGGCGGAGCACAAGAAATTGAAAAACCGCAAATTGACAAGCTTTTATATTTAAGAGAAAATTATTATAAGGTAACAGGAAAGCATCCAGGCTATAAGAAATATAACAAGTAGAACATATTAAACAGAGAGAAGAGAGGTAATAATATGTATTGTCTTGCTATTGATATCGGAGCTTCAAGCGGAAGACATATTTTGGGTGAGTATAAAGACGGATATATAGAAACAACAGAGGTATATCGGTTTGAGAATGGATTCAAAAATGTTAACGGAACACTGGTTTGGGATATAGAAAACCTTACAAATTCGGTAATTGAGGGTATAAAAAAATGTAAGACTATAGGAAAAATTCCTGAAACAGTTGCGATTGACACCTGGGGAGTTGACTATGTTCTTTTGGATGCAGAATGTAAGGAAATCTTACCTGCTGTATCATATAGGGATTCAAGGACGGATGGTGTTCCTGAAAAAGTTGATGAAATAATTTCAAGAGAAGCGCTTTATGCAAAAACGGGCGTGAGAAGGGAAAATTTTAATACGATTTATCAGTTATATTGTGATGTAAAATCAGGGAAGCTTGAAAAAGCAGAGCATATGCTTTTTATGCCCGAATATCTTTCTTATAAGCTAACAGGAGTTATGAAAAGTGAATATACAATTGCTTCAACGTCCTCACTTGTTAATGCAAAAACAAGAGAATGGGATATGGATGTTATTTCAAAACTTGGTATAAAGAAAAGTATATTCAAAAAGATTCATTATCCGGGCGACGAGGTTGGGAATTTCAGAGAGGAAATAAAAAATCTTGTTGGTTTTGATGCAAAGGTTTTGTTTGCTCCTGCTCATGATACGGCTTCTGCAATTGCGGCTTGTTCTTTGAAAGGGCATGGAATGTATATTTCATCAGGGACTTGGAGTGTAATAGGAGCACAGAATACCTATCCTGTGCTCAATGAGAAGGCACTTTCCGCAAATTTTGCAAATGAGGGTTGTGCCAACAATACATATGGATTTTTAAAAAATATTATGGGTATGTGGCTGTTCCAGAGTATTAGAAAGAATCTTGATAAGAAATATACCTATGATGAAATGATGTATATGGCTATGGAAAGTAGTTACACAAAAACATTCAGTCCTAATGACCAAAGACTTTTATCTCCTGAAAATATGATTGAAGCGATTAAGGAGTGTCTTGGGGAAAGAGAACTTTCGCTTCCTGATGTGTTAAACAGTGTATATCATTCACTTGCGGTATCATATGCAGAGGTTGTTCAGGAAATAGAGGATATAACTGGTGAACCTGTAGATTGTATAAATATTGTGGGTGGTGGAAGTCAGGATAAATACCTGAATACTCTGACAGGAAAATATACAGGCAAGGAAATTATAACCGGTCCCGTTGAGGCAACAGCACTTGGAAATTTGAAAACTCAATTTAATTATTTGTTTAAATAGATGTCAGTTATGATTATCAGGACTGATATATTCGAACAAAGAAAATTTTCATAATGAATTTAATTAAAGCACCCCGAAGATTTTAATCTTCGGGGTGTAGTTTTTAAAAAATGTTGATATTTTTATTTATTAATGATATAATTACATTAATTTAAAATAAATAAGGTGAATTAATTGGCTAATTTTAAAACAAACGCAATGCGTATTCTTGAAACTAACAAAATTGATTATAATTTATATACCTATGAGAGTAACGGGGATTATGACGGATGCTCGGTTGCAGAAAAAATAGGGAAAGATGCGTCAAAGGTTTTTAAAACTCTTGTGACAGTTGCACCATCAAAAAAATATTATGTTTTTGTTGTACCTGTTTTGAACGAACTGGATTTAAAAGCTTGTGCTTTATCGGTTGGAGAAAAATCTGTTGAAATGATACCTGTTAAAGATATAAATAAGGTAACGGGCTATATAAGAGGCGGATGCTCTCCTATAGGTATGAAAAAGCAGTATGAGACAGTTGTTGATGAATCTTGTTTGCTATTTGATAAAATCGTTTTTAGTGCAGGAAAAATCGGTTATCAGGTTGAAATTTCTCCCAATGAATTGGTTAATCTGATATCTGCAAAGGTAGAGAAAATAGCAAGATAAATTTTAAATTACGCACTATGAAAGGAAGCAGTTATGGGTGAATTCAAGAAATATCATCCTATTGTTAATTTTATATATTTTATATTTGTAATCGGGTTTTCATGCTTTTTTATGCATCCTGTGTGTCTTATCATATCACTGATTTCGGGGTTTTCACATTCTATGATGCTTAAAGGTAAAAAGGTGATTAAAACAAATTTAATATATCTAATTCCGATTATATTTTTTATGGGAATAATAAACCCATTATTTAATCACGAGGGTGTTACAATTATAAGATATTTTCAAAACGGAAATCCATTAACTTTAGAGTCGATTATCTATGGCTTTTGTGCAGCATCTATGATTGTATGCGTTATTTGTCATTTTTCTTGTTATAATGAGATTATGACAAGCGATAAGTTTATATACTTATTTGGGAAAATTATTCCTGCAATGTCTTTGGTTATTTCTATGACACTCCGTTTTGTGCCAAGGCTTCAAGCTCAGCTTAAGGTAGTAACAAATGCCCAACGATGTATGGGACGGGAAGTGTCAAAGGGTAGAATTATAAATAGAGTAAAGAATGGGCTTAATATTCTTTCGGTTATGACAACCTGGGCATTTGAAAATTCTATAGAAACTGCAGATAGTATGAAATCCCGTGGATACGGAATTCCTGGAAGGTCGGCGTTTTCTATATATAAATTTGATAAGAGGGATAAGTTTGCACTTATTTCTATTGTTTTTTTGGGAACATATATTTTTGCTGGAAGTTTAATAGGAGCAGTTTCGTTTAATTATTTTCCTTATATTAAATCGGCGGATATTTCATTATATGGTATAAGTGTATTTGCTGCGTATTTTTTACTTTGTTTGTTACCTGTTATTATTGAAACCAGGGAGGTGAAGAAGTGGAAAACTTTAAGGTCGAAAAACTAAGCTTTATATATCCGACTAATAAAGATAAAGCTCTTGATAACATAAGTTTTAATGTTCGTCAAGGGGAGTTTATTCTTGTTTGCGGTAAGTCAGGCTGTGGAAAAACCACACTTCTAAGACTATTAAAGCCTACGCTTGCACCTTTTGGAGAACTTAACGGAAGTATTTATTTTAATGGAAAACCTCTTTCAAATTGTGATGTTAAAGAGCAAACGTCGAAAATTGGCTTTGTGATGCAAAATGCTGAAAACCAGATTGTAACTGATAAGGTGTGGCACGAACTTGCTTTTGGACTTGAGAGTCTTGGATGTGAAACCTCTGAAATCAGAATGAGAGTTTCGGAAATGGCATCTTTTTTTGGAATTCAAGATTGGTTTTATAAAAATGTATCTGAACTTTCCGGCGGACAGAAACAACTATTAAATCTTGCATCAGTGATGGTTATGCAACCTTCTGTTTTAATTCTCGATGAGCCTTTAAGTCAGCTTGACCCCATTGCAACAGGAGAATTTTTGAAAATTCTTGAAAAGGTTAATCGTGAGCTTGGGATAACTGTAATTCTTGCCGAACATCGTCTGGAAGATGTTTTCTCTATTGCTGACAGAGTAATTGTAATGGATAAAGGTAGAATTATTGCTGATGAAGTTCCTGAAAAAATAGGAGAAATACTTAAAACTATTAGAAGTGATATGTATAAAGCACTTCCAACGCCCGTGCGAATACATGGAGAAATACCAAATTCCCTTTTCTGCCCTGTGACAATTAAGGAGGGCAGACATTGGCTTATGGAATACGCAAAGGAAAATCAGATGAATTCTGACCTAATTCCTAATGATACTCCAAAAGATGATTTCGGAGAAACTGCAGTTGAAATTAATAATGTATGGTTCAGGTATGAGAGAAATTCGCCTGATGTTATAAAAGGGCTTAATATGACGGTGAAAAAAGGTGAGCTGTATTGTCTCGTTGGCGGTAATGGAACTGGAAAAACAACAGCACTATCCCTTATTTCAGGGATCAACTCACCCCAACGAGGCGATGTGCTAATCAAAGGTAAAAATATTTCTAGAAACAAAGATTTTTATAATGGTATTTTAGGCGTTCTTCCGCAGAATCCTCAAGCTGTATTTGTTAAAAAAACAGTTTATCTTGACCTTGTTGATATATTGAAAGAGAGGCAGTTTTCAAAAGAAGAGAAGGAAGAAAAGGTACATAATATTGCCTTGCTTTGTAGAATTGAAAATGTTTTAAATAGTCACCCTTTTGACTTATCAGGCGGTGAGCAACAAAGAGCCGCACTTGCAAAAATACTTCTTACGAGGCCTGAAATTCTTCTTTTGGATGAGCCTACAAAAGGGATGGATGCAAGCTTTAAGGAAGAGTTAGCAGATATTCTTTTAGAGTTGAAATCAAAGGGTACAACTATTATTATGGTGTCTCACGATATAGAGTTTTGCGCTGAATACGCAGATAGATGTGCGTTGTTTTTTGATGGGAATATTACATCAGAGGGAACGCCGAGAAAGTTTTTTAAGGGTAAGAATTTTTATACCACAGCTGCAAACCGTATGGCAAGAAATTATCTGCCTGATGCAGTTCTGACAGATGATATAATACTTGCCTGTGGCGGTAATGTAGAAGAAAGAAAAAAACAAATTCGTAACACAGACAATCGTGAGAATTATTATAGAATTTGTTCGGAAAAAGAAAGTAAAAAAAAATTGACACCAGCAAGAATTATTACGGGTAGTATTTTTGCATTAGTTTTTTTTCTTATATCATTATCCTTCATTATTGAAAGAGATGTAATAGGTATAGCAAAAATAGGATTATTTGGAATACAACTTATGCAGATAATAAGCGTAGCTGTTGCGTTTTTTTGTTTTTTCCCTCAAAGTAATATAGAAATTAAAATAATAGAGGTCTCTGAGACAGGCAGGAGATTTACAAAAAGAACATTGTGGTCAACTCTTTTGATACTTGTTTTGATTCCGCTTACAATTTATACAGGTGTGTTCTTTTTTGGGAGCAGAAAGTATTATTTTACAAGCTTGTTAATTATAGCAGAAACAATAATACCATTTTTTATGATGTTTGAGGCAAGAAAACCAAAAGCAAGAGAACTTATAATTGTAAGTGTATTATGTGCTCTTGCAGTTGCAGGCAGGGCGGTATTTTTTATGCTACCTGAGTTTAAACCCGTTGTGTTTATTGTAATTATTGCAGGCGTGTGTTTTGGCGGAGAAACAGGGTTTCTGGTTGGAATGGTAAGTGGATTTGTTTCCAACTTTTTCTTTGGACAGGGTCCGTGGACTCCTTGGCAGATGTTTGCCTTTGGTATTATTGGATTTATTGCGGGGATATTCTTTAAAATAGGTTTTGTAAGAAGGTCAAGAATGTCTTTAAGTATATTTGGTTTTTTAACAACTTTAATTATATATGGCGGCATTATGAATTCGGCATCTGTTATTATGTGGCAAAATAAAATTACATGGAAAATGCTGGCATCCGCATATATTGCAGGATTTCCTTTTGATTTAATCCATGCATTTTCGAATGTGTTTTTTATATGGTTTTTGTCAGAACCAATAATAGACAAGCTTGAAAGAGTAAAAGTTAAATATGGTTTAATCAAAAACTGATATAAATAAGGAGCTTCGCTGATAAGGCGGAGCTTTTGATGTTTTTTAATATATCTATAAATAGCAGAATTTTATTAAATAAATTAAAATACACATATATTACAAAGGGGATTGTGAAAAAATTGTCAATATGACAAAATTTGTAGATGGTTATTGATTTGTAATGTTATTTATGATACAATATAAATCAAAATAGGGGATTTATAGATAATTGTTAGAGTGTGCTCTATTGATGAACTTATTAGTTTAATAGAAGAACTTGAAAAGAGAGGATCAGATATGAATAAAATTACAGTAATCGGGTCAGGTAATGTGGGTTCCACAATAGCATATACACTTACCATCATGGGGCTTGCTTCTGAAATTGTTATGATTGATGTTAACGAAGAAAAATCCATGGGAGAAGCACTTGATATAAGACAAGGTGTTCCTTTTTGTAATCCTGCAAGTATTTATGCAGGAACATATTCTGATGCAGCCGGATCTGATATAGTTGTCATTACGTCAGGAATGGCAAGAAAACCGGGACAGTCAAGACTTGATCTTGCACAGAGCAATGTTGATATTATAAAGAGTATTGCTGATAGGATTGTTCCTGTTGCGCCTGATGCTACATATGTTATTGTAAGTAATCCTGTTGATATATTAACATATGTTTTTTTGAAACACACGGGCCTTCCTGAGGAGCGAGTTATCGGTTCGGGAACAATTCTTGATACTGCAAGACTCAGAGCAAGAGTTGCGGAATATTATTCTGTAAACCAAAAGAATGTACATGCTTATGTGCTTGGTGAACACGGCGATAGTTCTTTCGTTCCGTGGTCAATTGCAAACATCTCCAATGTGCCGATTGAAAGTTACAGAAATGCAGTTCTAACAGGTGCCGATTATCCTGAATTCAAAAGGAATGAAGTTGAGGAGTATGTTCACGAATCAGGAGCCAGAGTTATTCAGCGAAAGGGTGCCACATTCTATGCGGTATCCATATCAGTATGCCATGTGTGCAAGTGTCTTTTAAGCGGAATTGATACAACTCTTACAGTATCAACTATGCTTAATGGTGAATATGGAATTAATGATGTGTGCCTAAGCCTTTTAAATGTTGTAGGCAATAAAGGTGCTCACACCAAAATTATGCTTCCTCTAAATGAAGAAGAAATCTCAGCTCTTCACAATAGTGCAAATGTTTTAAAGGAATTAATTAAAAATCTTAATATATAAAAAGCGAAGAAAGGAATGAAGAAAATGGAATATCGTATAGAACACGATTCAATGGGCGAGGTAAAGGTTCCGGCAGATAAGCTCTGGGCTGCCCAGACACAGAGAAGTCATGAAAATTTTGAAATAGGGGTAGGTATTGAGACAATGCCTGCGGAAATTATACACGCTTTTGGAGTACTAAAAAAAGCCGCAGCTATAACAAATAACACATTACGTCCGGAAAAAATGACAAACGAAAAGCTTGAAGCAATTAAACTTGCTTGTGATGAAATTATGGATGGAAAACTTAGTGATAATTTCCCTCTTGTTGTATGGCAGACAGGTTCAGGTACACAGTCCAATATGAATGCTAATGAGGTTATTGCAAACAGAGGTAATCAGATTTTAGGGAAAAAATTACTTCATCCAAATGATGATGTTAATATGAGCCAATCTTCAAACGACACATTCCCCACAGCTATGCACATTGCTGCTGTACTTATTTTAGAAGATAAGCTTATTCCTGCAGCTTTGGAACTTATAGATACATTCAAAAAGCTTGAAAAAGAAAATGAGGGTGTTGTAAAAAGCGGAAGAACACATCTTCAGGATGCAACTCCTATTACATTCAGTCAGGAAATAAGTGGCTGGCGCTCAAGCCTTGAAAAAGATATTGAACTTATTAAACGTTCTATTGAACCGCTTTACGAGCTTGCCCTTGGCGGTACTGCAGTTGGAACAGGGCTTAATGCACCTCCGTCATTTGCCCATATTGTAGCTGGAGAAATTGGCAATATCACAAATAAGCCATTTGTAACTGCATCAAATAAATTCCATGCACTTACATCAAAGGATGAGCTTGTGTTTGCACACGGAGCGATAAAGGCTCTTGCAGCAGATATGATGAAGATTGCAAACGATATTCGTTGGCTTGCTTCAGGTCCAAGAGATGGTCTTGGTGAAATCTTTATTCCTGAAAATGAACCGGGGTCATCTATTATGCCTGGTAAAGTTAATCCAACACAGTGTGAAGCTGTAACAATGGTAGCTGTTCAGGTAATGGGTAACGATGTTGCAGTTGGTATGGCTGCCTCACAGGGTAACTTTGAACTTAATGTATTTATGCCTGTATGTGTTTATAATTTCTTACAGTCTGCAAGACTCATGGCTGAAGCAATCCGTTCATTTAATAAGAACTGTGCAGTTGGTATTAAGGCAAATAAAGAAAAGATGCATCATAATCTTCATAATTCATTGATGCTTGTTACTGCACTTAATCCTTATATTGGATATGAAAATGCAGCAAAAACTGTAAAAAAAGCATTTAAAGATAATATTTCACTTAAGGAAGCCTGCGTTGAACTTGGATTTTTAACTGCAGAGAAGTTTGATGAGGTGTTCCATCCTGAAGAAATGGTATAAGCCGAGAGGGTAAGATACTACAAGACTTAAAGTATATAAATTTAACAAAGACAAGACTAGGAGGGGGTAACACCCCCTTGGCTTAGTCTGGAGGTATAAAAATGAGGGTTAGTTATTTTCCGGGGTGTACCCTGAAAAACAAAGCCAAAGACCTTGATTTGTATGCATACAAATCTGCCGAAGCTTTAGGGGTTACTCTCGAAGAAATTGAAAACTGGCAATGCTGCGGCGGTGTATTTACCACAGCAAAAAATGAGGTAGCAACAAAGCTCTCTTCTGTTCGTGCATTGAAAGAGGCTTTCTCAAAGGAACAGCCTTTAGTTACAGTATGCTCAGCATGTCACAATGTTATAAAACAAACAAATCATGCTATGCAGACTGATAAGGAATTTTCCGATAAAGTAAACCGATATATGGCTGAAGATGGTGGATATTTTGGTGAAGCTCAGGTTTATCATTATATGGAAATGCTTCGTGATTTAGTTGGTTTTGATGTATTAAAGGAAAAGGTTGTAAACCCGCTTAAGGGAAAGAAAATTGCTGCATATTATGGATGCCTGCTTCTTAGACCTAGTTCTGTTATGAAGATGGACGATCCTGAAAACCCAAGTATTATGGAGGATTTCATAAAAGCTTTAGGAGCGGAGCCTGTTATATATGCAAAGCGTAATGAATGCTGTGGAGGATATGTAAGTGTGGAAAGTCCTGAACTTGCAAAGAAAAGCAGTAATTTGGTAGTTAGGAATGCAAAAATCCAAGGGGCTGAAATGATTATAACAGCTTGCCCACTTTGTAAATATAATCTTGTTAAAAACGGTGCAGATATTCCGGTTGTTTATTTCACCGAGCTACTAGCTGAAGCGCTGGGGGTAAAGGAGGATGCAGATGAATAATAAGTATCTTCGTGAAGAATTAATCCGTCAAAGCGGAGTTAATCCAAAAAAATGTATGAAATGCGGAAAATGTTCTGCAACCTGCCCGGCTTATGACGAAATGGAGTATCATCCTCACCAGTTTGTGAGCATGGTTGAAACAGGAGATATTAAGCCGCTTTTAGAATCAGAAGCATTATATAAATGTTTGTCTTGTTTTGCTTGTATTGACAGATGTCCAAGGGGTGTTGAACCAGCTAAATTAGTTGAGGCTGTTCGACTTTCTGTAATTAGAAAACAAGGTAAAAACAGAATGACAGCAAATGATGTTCCGGAATTTTTAGATGAAGATGTTCCGCAACAGCTTATTGTCAGTGCATTTAGAAAATACAGTAAGTAAGGAGGAAAGGACAAATGCAGAGAGTTGGTGTTTTTGTATGTTGGTGCGGCAGTAATATTGCTGGCACAGTTGATGTGCAGGCAGTATCAGAAGCCTTGAAAAACGAACCTGGTGTCGTCTTTTCCGCCAATTATCAATATATGTGTTCTCAGGCAGGACAGGATATGATTAAGGATGCTGTAAAAGAGCATAACCTTACAGGTATAGTTGTTTGTTCCTGTTCCCCTCGTATGCATGAGGCAACCTTTAGAAAAACTGCGGCTGCCACAGGATTAAATCCTTATATGGTTGAAATTGCAAATATAAGAGAACAGTGTTCCTGGGTTCATAAGGATATTCAAACGGGAACAGAAAAAGCTATTATTCTTGGTAAAGCGGCTGTTGCAAAGGTAAATCTTAACACTCCGCTCACACCGGGAGAATCTCCTGTAACAAAGAGAGCACTTGTTATTGGAGGCGGTATTGCAGGTATCCAGACAGCGCTTGATATTGCTGATGCAGGATTCCCTGTTGATATTGTTGAAACAAAGCCTACAATCGGTGGGAAAATGGCACAGCTTGATAAAACATTCCCGACACTTGACTGTGCAGCTTGTATTTTAACACCTAAAATGGTAGATGTAGCACAGAATGAAAAAATTCGTATATTTTCATACAGTGAAGTGTCAGAAATAAAAGGCTTTGTGGGTAATTTTGATGTTACCATAAAGAAAAATGCTCGTTATGTAAAAGAAGATATATGTACAGGCTGCGGCGCCTGTGTGGAAAAATGTCCCATGAAGAAAGTTCCAAATGAGTTTAACCTCGGAATGGATAACCGCAGTGCTATATATATTCCGTTTGCACAAGCGGTTCCAAAGGTTGCTACCATTGACCCGAATGCATGTAATATGCTTAAGAACGGTAAGTGCGGTCTTTGTGCCAGAGTTTGTGCAGCAGGTGCTATTGATTACACACAAAAAGATGAATATATAAATGAAAAATATGGTGCTATAGTCGTTGCAACCGGCTTTAATCCAATCAGTATGGAAAAGTTTGATGAGTTCAGCTACAATCAGTCAAAAGATGTTATCACATCTTTAGAATTTGAGCGTCTTACAAATGCGGCAGGTCCTACTGCAGGTCATCTTGAAAGACCATCAGACGGTAAATCACCGAAAACCATTGTTTTTGTTCAGTGTGTTGGCTCTAGATGTGATGCCTGTGCGGAAAAGGGAAAAGAATACTGTTCAAAAATTTGCTGTATGTACACAGCTAAGCACGCAATGCTTACAAGAGACAAATACCCTGATACCGAAGTTTATGTGTTCTACATAGATGTAAGAACTCCGGGTAAGAATTTTGATGAATTTTATCGCCGTGCAGTTGAAGAGTATGGTGTGAAATATGTTAAAGGTATGGTTGGAAAGGTTACTCCTGAGGGTGATAAGCTGAAAGTTCAGGCATCAGACCTTATTTCAAACAAACAGCTTCATATTGATGCAGACCTTGTTGTTCTGGCTGCTGCTATTGAACCTGATAAATCAGCAAGACCCCTTGCGACTATGCTTACAGCAAGTATGGATACAAATGACTTCTTCACAGAAGCCCATCCAAAGCTCCGTCCGGTGGAAAGCCCCACAGCAGGTGTGTTCTTGTCAGGTGCATGTCAGGGACCTAAGGATATTCCTGAAACAGTTTCTCAGGCGGGTGCTGCAGCATCAAAGGTTATTGGACTTTTAGTAAAGGATAAATTAAAAGGAAATCCTTGTGTTGCCGGGTCAAACGAGCTTATGTGTAACGGTTGTTCATCCTGTGAAAGAGTTTGTCCGTATGGTGCAATAACTTATGAAGATAAAGAATTCCGTATGCCTGACAGAACAATAAAAACAAGAAGAGTTGCTGTTGTTAATCCTGCAGTTTGTCAGGGTTGTGGTGCATGTACAGTTGCGTGTCCTTCGGGTGCTATGGACTTAAACGGATTTAAGAGTAATCAAATTATGGCGGAGGTGGACGCAATATGCAAGTAAAAGAATATAAACCTTTAATTGTTGCTTTTTGCTGCAACTGGTGTTCCTATGCGGGGGCAGACCTTGCAGGAAATAATCGTCTTAACTATCCGGCAGATGTAAAGATTATAAAAGTCCCCTGCTCTTGCCGAGTTAATCCAATGTTTGTTCTTCGTGCTTTCCAGAGAGGTGCAGACGGAGTTATAATATGTGGTTGTCACCCCGGTGACTGTCATTATACGTCAGGAAACTATTACACACGCCGAAGAATGGCAACACTATTTTCTATGCTTGATTTTCTTGGTATCGAAAAAGAGCGTACCCGTGTTGAATGGGTTTCCGCGGCAGAAGGTGCAAAATTTGCCGATACAATGAATGACTTTGCCCGAAAGGTAACTATGCTTGGAGAAAATAAGAGATTGGAGGATCTGCGATGCAAAAGATAACACAAAATCAGTTGATAGACAAAGCAGTTTCTCTGCTTAATGACGGTACTGTTACCGCTGTTCTTGGATGGAGCAAGGGCGAATTTGGTTATGATGTAACACCCGCAATGTTTAAAACAGAAGAAGATTTAAGAAATAATTTTGTTTGGAATGATTTTTGCGGAGTGAACTTTTCAAAATATCTTGTTTCAAAAACGGATAGATTTGAAGGCAAAATTCTCGTTTTCTTAAAACCTTGCGATACTTATAGTTTTAATCAGCTTTTAACCGAACATCGTTTTGACCGTGAAAAGGTTTATGCGGTTGGAGTTCCTTGTGAGGGAATGGTTGATATTTTAAAACTAAAGGCTATCACAGGTGATGGAATAAGTGAAATAAATGCAGAGGGCGAAAACCTTCTTGTTACAACAATTTATGAAGACAAGCCGATTAAAGTTTCTTTTAAAGAGGTTCTTTTAGAACGCTGTGTAAACTGTAAGAGCAAAAAGCATGTTGCATATGATGAGCTTTTAGGTGAAGAAGGAGAAGTTATTGAATCTAAAAGATTTGATGAAGTTGCAAAACTTGAAGCAATGAGCAGTGATGAAAGATTTGCTTTTTGGCAGAATGAACTTTCACGCTGTATTCGTTGTAATGCTTGCCGTGATGCCTGTCCTGCATGTACTTGTGAAAAGTGTGTATTTGATAATCCTGCATCAGGGGTTGAAAACAAAGCACCTGCTAACAGTTTTGAGGAAAAAATGTTCCATATTATAAGAGCATACCATGTAGCAGGACGTTGCACAGACTGCGGAGAATGTTCAAGAGTTTGTCCGCAAAATATTCCGCTTCATCTTTTAAACCGTAAATTTATAAAGGATATTAATGAATTTTATGGTGAATATCAGGCAGGAGCAGAGGTTGGCTCAAGAGCTCCGCTTGTAGATTATACTACTGAGGATTTAGAACCAGGTGAAGTGTTTAACAGGAGGGATATTGATGCGTAAATGTTCTCTTGATAAAATATATTCTGTTTTTGAAGAAATCACAAAAACTGCAAAACTTTATGTTCCAGCTGACGAAAAAGACGGGAGTGCCGTTTATAAACAGTGGGAAAACGGGGTTTTGTGGAGTGATGCTTTAAACACTGTAAGAAGCCCGAAAGATTTCTTTTTCCCGCAGATGGAAAATTTAATGGAGTTTAAAACAGAGGGTAAAAACATAGAAGTAATTGACACAAGATGCGAAGCAGAAGATTTTGTTATCTTTGGTGTTCGTGCCTGTGATGTAAAGAGCTTTGAAATTTTGGACAGGGTATTCCTTTCAGAACCGGTTGATAGCTATTATGCTTCGAGACGCGAAAAAGGTGTTATTGTTTCAACTGCATGTCGTAAGCCTGCAGAAACATGTTTTTGTAAATCTTTTGGAATTTCTCCTGAAGAGCCTGAAGGTGATGTTGTAACATGGAAAACAGAAGATGAAATATTTTTTAGAGCTAACACTATAAAAGGCGAGAAACTTTTAGAAAAAATTGCTTCATTTACAGAGGAATGTGATGAAACAAAGGTTAATGAGCAGAAGGAAAAGATATCTGCCATTATGAATAAGCTTCCGCTTAAAAATCTTAAAACAGATGCTTTCGGCGGAGGAAAAACAGAGGATTTTTTTAATAATCCAGCATGGGATGAATTATCTCAGTCTTGCCTTGGATGCGGAACCTGTACTTTTGTTTGTCCCACTTGTCAGTGTTATGATATTAAAGATTTCAACACAGGCAGGGGTGTTATAAGATTCAGATGTTGGGATTCATGTATGTATTCTGAATTTACAAAAATGGCTCATGGAAATAACAGACTTACTCAGAAAGAACGCTTCCGTCAAAGATTTATGCATAAGCTTGTTTATTATCCTGAAAATAATGACGGACTATTCAGTTGTGTAGGTTGCGGAAGATGTCTTTCAAAGTGTCCTATTTCTATGAATATTGTTAAAGTAATGAAAAAGATTGGAGGGATGATGAGTGAGTAACAGAGAAGAAACTCTAATTCCCAAAGTTGGTGTTATAACAGATGTCCGAATTGATACACCGGATATTAAAACTTTTAGAGTTGTTACACCTGACGGCAAAAAGGCGTTTAATCACCACCCGGGACAGTGTGCTATGCTTTCCGTTCCCGGAGTCGGCGAAGCGATGTTTTCTATTACTTCTTCTCCAACAAACGAAGAGTATATGGAGTTTTCTATTAAAAAATGCGGATGCGTAACAGATTGGCTACATCAGGCAGAGGTTGGTCAGCAAATAACAATCAGAGGTCCTTACGGAAAGCCGTTTCCTGTTGATGATGTTTTTGCCGGTAAAAACCTTTTGTTTATTGCCGGTGGTGTTGGTCTTGCACCGCTTCGCTCGGTTATAAATTACTGCAGACATTATCGTGACCGCTACGGCGATATTGATATTGTTTATGGCTCAAGAAGCAAGGATGATTTGCTTGATTATAAGGAAATTATTGATGAATGGTCTAATGATGCAGGTGTTAAGGTTCATTTGACAATTGATAATCCTCAGGATGGATGGGACGGTCATGTGGGATTTGTTCCAAACTATGTAAAGGAACTTGATTTTGATACAAACAAAACAGCGGTTCTTTGCGGACCACCGATTATGATTAAGTTTACCCTTGAGGGACTTTGTGAACTAGGCTTTGACAAAACTCAGATTTACACAACACTTGAGCTTAGAATGAAGTGTGGAGTTGGTAAATGCGGAAGATGTAATGTTGGCGCGAAATATGTGTGTAAAGACGGTCCGGTGTTTAGATGCGATGAACTTGATGAACTTCCGGATGAGTATTAAAGGAGAAGTAACATGGAAAAATTAGTTAATATATTTCTTTTTGGTAAAAAATATGAAGTGCCCGAAAATTTAACAATTATGACCGCTATGGAATATGCCGGATATCAGCTTGTTCGCGGTTGTGGTTGCCGTAACGGGTTTTGCGGTGCCTGTGCAACTATTTACCGCATAAAAGGTGACAAGGAGCTTAAAACTTGTCTTGCTTGTCAGACTAAAGTTGAGGATAATATGTATATCGCAACATTGCCGTTTTTCCCTCTTGTTAAGGAAGGCTATGATATAGAAAATATTCCGGTAAATGAGTCTGTTATGATGCAGCTATATCCTGAAATTTATGCTTGTATCGGTTGTAATGCATGCACAAAGAGCTGTACTCAGGAACTTAATGTTATGCAGTATATCGCTTATGCTCAGCGTGGTGAGTTTGAAAAATGCGCAGAGGAATCATTTGACTGTGTAATGTGCGGTGTATGTTCTTCAAGATGTCCTGCGGGAATTTCACATCCTCAGGTTGCTATGCTTGCAAGAAGAATTAACGGAAAATATTTAGCTCCGGGATGCGGCCATCTTGAAAACCGTGTTAAAGAAATTGAAAACGGTGATTTTAAAGAACTTATAGAAGCTCTTATGCAGAAACCTATTGAGGAAATGAAAGAGCTTTATAACACCAGGGAAATCGAGAAATAAGGAGGGAAAGAATATGTATTCGGAAAAATTTCAAAAGTCAATTGCCAAAGTTGAAGCAGCAAGAGAAAAAAATATTGCATTAGAGCCGGATCGTATGACTGCAAAGCAGAAAGAAGATTTGCTTGCAGCTTTTCATCCAGATTATAAACAGGACGAATTTGATATTTTAAAAATCGGTCCAAATAAAGGTGAAAAGGTTCCGAAGGAGCTTGCTGAAATTCTTCAGGCACACAGCCGTATAACAAAAGATAGTGTAAACCTTGAAAAACCTGATTATGAAACAGAGGTTCTTATTATCGGCGGCGGCGGTGCTGGAACATCTGCGGCAATCGAGGCTCACGAAGCAGGTGCCGATGTTATGATTGTAACAAAGCTAAGAATGGGCGATGCAAACACAATGATGGCAGAGGGCGGTATTCAGGCGGCAGATAAGCCAAATGATTCCCCTGCAATTCATTTTGTAGATGCTTTTGGTGGCGGACATTTCGCTGCAAAAAGAGAGCTTTTATCAAAACTTGTTTGTGATGCACCTGAGGCTATTTTATGGCTCAGTAATTTAGGCGTTGAATTTGATAAAGAAACTGACGGAACAATGGTAACAACTCATGGCGGAGGAACTTCAAGAAAGAGGATGCATGCGGCAAAAGACTATTCCGGAGCAGAAATTATGAGAACTCTTCGAGATGAAGTTTTAAATCGCAATATTCCTGTTGTTGATTTCACTTCTGTAATTGAGCTTATTCTTGATGAAAACGGCAAGGCAGCAGGTGCTGTACTTATGAATATGGAAACAAATGAACTTCTTGTTGCAAAGGCAAAAACAGTTATTATTGCAACAGGCGGTGCAGGTCGTATGCACTATCAAGGATTTCCAACATCAAATCATTATGGTGCAACTGCAGATGGACTTGTTCTTGGCTACCGTGCAGGAGCAAAACTTCTTTATGCAGAAACACTTCAGTATCACCCAACAGGGGTTGCTTTTCCTGAACAGATTTTTGGTGCGTTGGTTACTGAAAAAGTTCGTTCACTCGGAGCAAAGCTTGTAAACGAAAACGGCGAAGTATTTATGCATCCGCTAGAAACCCGCGACGTTTCTGCAGCATCTATTATTCGTGAATGTTCTGAAAGGGATAACGGTGTGGATACAGGAAACGGTAAAGGCGTGTGGCTTGATACTCCAATGATTGAAAAAATCGGCGGTGAAGGTACTATTATGAAGAGGATTCCTGCTATGTGGAGAATGTTTGATAAATATGGTATTGATATTCGCAAGGAACCCATTCTTGTTTATCCGACACTTCACTATCAGAATGGCGGACTTGATATTGAAGAAAACTGCATGACAACAAATATTGAAAACCTGTTTGTTGCGGGTGAGGCAGTTGGCGGAATCCACGGTAAAAACAGACTTATGGGCAACTCACTTCTTGATATTATTGTATTCGGCAGAAGTGCAGGTAAAAATGCAGCTTCTAAGGCTAAGGATGTTAAGGTAGGAAAGCTCTCACTTTCACATATTGAGAAGTTTGAAAAAGAAATTAAAGATGCAGGTATAGAAACAAAAACAGTTTCACCTAAGCTATTACCTGACTACACAAGAAAAAGATAAGAGGAGAGTTTTTTGATATGAATTTATTTGGCGGAGTTGTGCCAATTACGGGCATAACATTCCTAGTGTTTTGTATAATGGCAATTTTAGCAGTTGGTTATGCATTGGGCAGAATAACAGTCAAAGGCGTATCTTTAGGCTCAGCCGGTGTATTTATTGTAGCTTTGGTTTTCGGATGTTTGTTTTATGGTCATTTAGAAGATGCACTTCCAAATTACACAACAAATGCATTGAAAATTGTTGAAAATCTGGGACTTATTCTTTTTGTATCATCAGTCGGTTTTATTGCCGGCCCCAAATTTTTCAGCAATATGAAGAAAAACTTTACATCATATGTATTGTTAGGTCTTGTTATTATTATAACGGGGGCCCTTGTTGCAGTTGGTTGTGTATATGTGGGTAAGTTAATGGGCGAAACCGATATGGAAAGACTTTCTGCAATTGTGTCGGGCTTGTTCGCCGGGGCATTAACATCTACACCTGCTTTTTCTGCTGCCAAGGCATCAGTTGCAACCCCAGAACTTGAACAACTTGTTTCAGTAGGATATGGTATTGCGTACATATTTGGTGTTATAGGTGTTGTTCTTTTCGTTCAGTTAATTCCAAAGATTTTAAAAGTAAATATGGATGAAGAACGTGAAAAACTTGTTGCTGCTGATACAGCAACAGTATATAAAAAGTCAACAGGCAAACTAATTGAGCTTGATGATTTTGGTATTGCACCATTTGCTATTGCTGCAGTAATCGGAATTTTTATTGGTATGATAAAGATTCCTCTTTCAGGCAAAGGTCTTGACGGAACAACATTTTCTCTGACAACAACAGGCGGATGCCTTTTAGCCTCACTTGTTTTTGGACATTTTGGCAAAATAGGCAAAGTGAACATTATGCCTTCTGTAACAACGCTTAAAGTGTTCAGAGAATTAGGACTTGTATTATTTCTTGTAGGAGCAGGGATTTCCGGTGGTGCAAGATTTGTTCAGGAATTTAAAATAGACTATTTTGTATATGGAGTAATAATGACAATCCTGCCAATGATAGTTGGATTTGTTTTTGCAAAATATGTTCTTAAAATAAGTATATTAAATATACTTGGTTCTATTACCGGCGGTATGACAAGCACACCGGCATTAGGAACACTTATTCATGTTGCAGGAACAGAGGATGTTGCTGCAGCATATGCTGCTACTTATCCTATTGCACTTGTTGCGGTTGTATTTGCAGCCCAGCTTATTATAATTTTATTTTAATTTTTGAAAGGAGCTTATTATGGCTACACTTGATTTAAGCAAATATGGTATTATTAACGCGAAAGAAATTATTCACAATCCTTCATACGAAGAATTATTTGCCGCAGAAACAGACCCCTCACTAGAGGGCTTTGAAAGAGGTCAGGAAACTGAACTTGGCGCGGTTAATGTTATGACAGGTATCTACACAGGTCGTTCACCTAAGGACAAGTTTATTGTTATGGATGAAAATTCAAAAGACACAGTTTGGTGGACATCAGATGAGTTTAAAAACGATAACCACCCCTGTAGTGAAGAATCATGGAAAGTTCTTAAGGATTTAGCTGTTAAACAACTTTCTGGTAAGAAACTTTATGTTGTTGATGTATTCTGCGGTGCTAACGAAGATTCAAGAATGTCAATCAGATTCATTATGGAAGTTGCTTGGCAGGCTCACTTTGTTAAAAATATGTTCATCAATCCAACAGAAGAAGAACTTGAAAAATTTGAACCTGATTTTGTATGCTACAATGCATCAAAAGCAAAGGTTGAAAACTATAAAGAATTAGGTCTCAATTCAGAAACTGCCGCAGTGTTTAATATTACTTCACGTGAACAGGTTATTTTAAATACTTGGTATGGCGGCGAAATGAAAAAAGGTATGTTCTCAATGATGAACTACTTCTTGCCGCTTAACGGAATGGCATCAATGCACTGTAGTGCAAACACCGATATGAATGGTGAAAATACAGCGTTGTTCTTTGGACTTTCCGGAACAGGTAAAACAACACTTTCAACAGATCCAAAAAGACTTTTAATCGGTGATGATGAACATGGTTGGGACGATAAGGGTGTGTTTAACTTTGAAGGCGGTTGCTATGCCAAGGTTATTAATCTTGATAAAGAGTCAGAACCTGATATTTACAAAGCTATCAAGCGTAATGCTCTTTTGGAAAACGTTACTGTTGATGAAAACGGAGTTTTAGACTTTGCAGATGATTCTGTAACAGAAAACACACGTGTTTCATATCCAATAGACCATATTGAAAAAATTGTTCGTCCTGTATCTGCAGCACCGGATGCTAAAAATGTTATTTTCCTTTCAGCAGATGCTTTTGGTGTTCTTCCTCCTGTTTCAATTTTAACACCTGAGCAGGCTAAATATTATTTCTTATCAGGGTTCACATCAAAGCTTGCAGGAACAGAACGCGGTATTACAGAACCAACACCAACATTCTCTGCATGCTTTGGTCAGGCATTCTTGGAACTTCATCCAACAAAATATGCTGAAGAACTTGTTAAGAAGATGGAAAAGAGCGGTGCAAAAGCATATCTTGTTAACACAGGATGGAATGGCACAGGCAAACGTATCTCGATTAAGGATACAAGAGGTATTATTGACGCTATTTTGGATGGTTCAATCTTAAAGGCTGAAACAAAAGAAATTCCTTACTTTAATCTTGCAGTTCCAACGGCACTTCCTGGAGTTGATTCAGGAATATTAGATCCTCGTGATACATATGAAAATGCATCTGAATGGGATGAAAAGGCTAAAGACCTTGCTGCACGTTTTATTAAGAATTTTGATAAATATACAGGAAATGAAGCAGGCAAAGCACTTGTAAGTGCAGGTCCTTGTCTATAATTTTTTAATTTATTATGAAATGCTAAAATGCGTAAATCCAAATTTGGAGTTTACGCATTTTTTACATATAAATAATTTTATATTCTAAAATTGACTATTACTATAATTTATGTTAAAATAATATCTGACAAAATACCTGTGTTATAAAACATACATAAAAAGGAGATTTAAAATGATTGGGATTATTGGTGCAATGACTGTTGAGATAGAACAGATATATGGTTTAATGACTGATAAGAAAGAAGAAAAAATCAGCGGTATTAACTTTGTGAGAGGACTTTTTTTCGGTAAGGAAATTGTTGCGGCGGTATCAGGAGTCGGAAAGGTTAATGCAGCGGTTTGTACTGAAATTATGATTTTAAAATATTCTCCTGATTATATTATTAATACAGGTGTAGGCGGTGGTATTGCAGACGGTCTTAAAATTGGAGAAATAGCACTTTCTTGCTGTACTGTTGAACACGATATGGATACATCACCTCTTGGTGAACCAAAAGGCTATATTTCGGGCATAGACAGGGTTAAAGTGAAAGCAGATGAGGGATTGCTTGAAAAATTTAAAAGTGTCCTCACTAAGCTTGATTTAAACTTTGTTGTGGGACCAATTGCATCAGGAGACCAGTTTATAAATTCACCTGATGTAAAAAACAGAATCAAGGATGAGTTTGGTGCTGTTTGCTGTGAAATGGAGGGTGCTAGTATCGGACACGTTTGTGCGATGAATAATGTTCCTTTTATTGTTATAAGAGCTATATCCGACAGTGCTGATTATAACTCTCATATTAGCTTTCCTGAGTTTGTAAAATCTGCTACTGATACATCAATTAAAACTCTTTCAGAATATTTTAATAATTATGCTTGAAAATATGGATAAAAGACTTTATTTTGCTCCTTTAGAAGGGATAACAACATATACATATAGAAATACTCACAGTGAAATGTTTGAGGGTTGTGATGAATATTATGCCCCTTTTATAAGTCCAAGTGACTTGGATAGAGTTTCAAATAAGATAATAAGGGATATTTTGCCTGAAAATAATAAGGTTGATAAACTAAAGGTTCAGGTGCTGACAAATCGCTCTGATTCATTTTTTCTTATATCGGATAAGATTAAGGAACTTGGCTATAATGAAATAAACCTTAATTTTGGATGTCCCTCATCAACTGTTGTCAAAAAGGGCAGGGGAGCAGGCTTTTTGAAAAATCCTGATGTGCTTAAAAGCTTTCTTGAAGAGCTATTCAGCAAAGAGGATATAAAATTATCCGTTAAAACAAGAACAGGGTTTTATTCTGGGGATGAAATGGATAGTTTAATAGGTATCTATAATGAATTTCCACTATCTATGCTTATAATTCATCCAAGAGCAAGGGAAGACTATTATAAGGGAATGCCTGATATGGATGTATTTAAAAGGGCTTTCGAAAAATCAAAGAATAAAGTTTGTTATAACGGAAATATATATTCTTTGGCTGATTATGAACGGATATGCAAGGAATTTCCGGATATATGCGGTGTTATGATAGGGAGAGGAGCAGTTAAAAATCCTGCTATATTCAGGCATATAAAAGGGGGAAACCCTATTTCTACAGATGAACTTATAAAGTTTTCAGAAAAGCTTATGGAAAATTATATGGTTGTATTAAATTCGGATACATTCACCCTTCATAAGCTTAAGGAGATATGGGTGCATATGATTGAGAATTATCCGGAAGAGAAAAAAATAAATAAGGCACTTAAAAAATCAAAAAACCTCGCAGAATTTAAAAGTGTTCTTTATGCATTACCTGAATTATAAAAATGACCTGTCATTTAGTTTTGGAATATTGAATATAATTTAAATATTCCTAAGTTAAAGGGCAGGATTTTTTATGAGAAATATCTTTAAAATTATTTTTGTTTATATTGGACTTGTAATAGGAGCGGGATTTGCTTCAGGCCGTGAAATTCTGGAGTTTTTTAATTTGAAAAATAACCACGATATAACAGGAATTATCGTTGCGGGGGCTTTGTTTTCTTTTGTTGCATACGTTATTTTATTAAAAGCAAAGAAAACAGGATGCAATAATTTTTATGATTTTACGGACAATGTTTCAGGAAGACTGGGATATTATATAAAGGCGTTTATGTTTTTATATATGTTTGCAGGTTTTTTTGTTATGCTTTCTGCAGGCGGTTCACTTTGGTCTATGGAGTTTGGCACAGATAAAAGTTGCGGAATAATTTTACTTACAATAGTTGTATTTTTAGTCTTGGTTTTTGGAGAAAAAGGAATTGTATGGCTGAATGTGGTTTTAGTTCCATTGATGATTGCTGGGATAATTTTAATATGTTTATTTTCTCTTCTAAATTCATCTGTGCCAACTATTTCTGTTATTAAGGAGGTAAAAAACAATTTTTTGCTGTCAGCTCTATGTTATGTCAGCTATAACACGATAAATGCAGGAGCAGTTCTTGTACCTTTGTCAAAAGAGACAACGGAAAGGCAAATAAAAATCAGTGCAATTGTAAGTGGAGGATTGCTGGGGGTTTTAATATTCTTTGTGTGGCTTACAATCAATTTATATTTTGGAAAAGTACTTGAGTCAGAATTTCCTATGTATGATATTGCAATTAAGCTTGGGTATGTTTCCAGATATGCATATTTTTCAGTTTTATTTATGGCTATATGCACAACTGCTGTTTCATCAGGCTTTGGAGTGCTGTCTGCATTTAACACAAAAAAAAGAAGCGATCGGATATGGTTGGCAGCAGTTTTGTGTTTACTGTCTGCACCTTTCGCTTCTTTAAGTTTTTCTTCATTAGTTGCAAATGTTTATTCTGCTTTTGGATTTGTCGGTTTTGTGTGGCTTGCTATTTTAATATATAGTTTTGTTAAATAAGTTTCGGACAGAAAGCGGAAATCGGACATTTGTCGCATTCAGGCTTTCTTGCACTGCAGCAGGCTCTTCCGTGGTCAACCAGTCTGTGGCAAAAATCGGTTTGTTCTTCTTTTGGGATAATTTTTATAAGGTCAAGTTCGATTTTATATGGGTCTTTTTCTTTTGTTAATCCCATCCTGTTTGAAAGCCTTGTTGCATGAGTGTCAACAACTATACCGGGCTTTTTAAATATATCTCCCAAAACAAGATTAGCTGTTTTTCTTCCAACTCCAGGGAGAGAAAGAAGCTTCTCCATAGTATCAGGTACTTTACCATCAAAATCAGATATTATTTTTTGGCAACAGCCAATAATATTTTTTGCCTTATTTTTGTAAAAACCTGTTGAACGGATATATTCTCTCAGTTCAAGCTCGTCAGCCACTGCAAAAGTATAAACATCAGGATATTTTTCAAAAAGTCTGGGAGTAACCATATTAACCCTTGCATCTGTGCATTGAGCAGCAAGCTGAGTTGCGATTAAAAGCTGGAGGGGATCTTTGTAATTTAAAGTACAATCAGAGTCGGGATAAGCTTTTTTTAATAAATCAACTATTATTTCAGCTCTCTTTTTTTTATCATTTAATGTCTCTTTCATATATGATTAATCCTTTCGTAAAATAGCTAAAAAATATTGCAAATTTTATTAAGTTATATTATAATTACAATTATAATACAAATATAATAATTTGTAAATAACCTAAGGAGAATAAGGATGGATACATCAAGGCCACTTGCAGATAGACTAAGACCTGAAAATATTGAAGATGTTGTGGGACAAAAGCATCTTATTGGTGACAATAAGGTTCTTTCTGTTATGGCAAAAACAGGCAAGTTTTCCAATTTGATTTTTTACGGACCGAGCGGAACGGGGAAAACAACAGTTGCAAATATTTTGGCTAAAGCAAGTAATAAAAATTTGTATAAGCTTAATGCGACAACTGCGTCTGTTGCCGATGTGAGGGAAGTTTGCGCTCAGTCGGAAGAAATTTCTAATTCTAATGGTATTCTCTTATATCTCGATGAAATCCAGAATTTTAATAAAAAACAACAACAATCATTGCTTGAATATACTGAAAACGGAAAGATTACCCTTATTGCATCAACAACTGAAAATCCGTATTTTTATGTTTATAATGCGATTTTAAGCAGAAGCACTGTTTTTGAGTTTAAGGCTGTTCCGCAAAGAGAAATTAAAACAGCTCTAATTAATGCTGTTAATACTGTAAAAGAGGATTTTCCGTCCAATGAAGTTATTGCAGATGATGATTTTCTTGAACATATAGCAGAAATGGCAAACGGGGATGTAAGAAAGGCAATAAATATACTTGAACTTTCCCTTATGTATGTTGTGCCTGATAAAGATTTAAAGATTAATCTGACAAAGGATATTGCAGAACACTGCACTCAACAAAAAGCATTTAAATTTGATAACAGTGGGGACAGTCGGTATGATTGTATGAGTGCATTGCAAAAATCAATAAGGGGCTCTGACCCGGATGGGGCAGTTCATTATCTAGCAAGGCTTTTAGCAGCTGATGATTTAGCCTCTGCCTGCAGAAGACTTATGGTTATTGCAGCAGAGGATGTGGGACTTGCATATCCAATGGCAATTACCATTGTAAAAGCGGCAGTTGACAGTGCATTGATGCTTGGAATGCCGGAAGCTAGAATACCTCTTGCAACTGCTGCTATTATGCTTGCCACAGCACCAAAATCAAACTCTGCTTATATGGCTATAAACAATGCTTTATATGATATAGAAACTATGGACACAGGAGAAATTCCGAGACAGCTTCAGAATAAGCATTATGATGGAGAAGGGGATGTGCAGAAAGGACAAAATTATCTATATCCTCACGATTATCCTGACCATTATGTTAAACAGCAATACCTTCCCGATAAAATAAAGAATAAAAAGTATTATGAGTACGGAAACAATAAAACAGAACAGGCAGCAAAAAGTTATTGGGTTAAAATAAAATAAAGGTCCATATGGACCTTTATTTTATTTTAACTGTAATATCTTCGTTTTCTGCACTGACTATAATTTCATTTCCGCTTAAAAGTTCACCCTCAATAAGCATAAGCGCAAGTTTGTCCTCAATATGTTTTTCGATATATCTTCGCATTGGTCTTGCACCGTATTCTCTTTTGTATGATTTCTCGTATATGAGCTCTTTTGCTTTTTTATCAAGAGACATTGAAATTCCCTTTTCAAGGAGTCCTTCGTTTAGGTCCTTTGTCATAAGAGTAATAATTTCAAGAAGTTCTTCTTTTTTAAGCTCTGTAAAAGTTATAATCTCATCAATTCTGTTTAAAAATTCAGGTCTGAAAAGCTGCTTTAATGCTCTTTCGGTTTTTATAGAATTTGTTTTTGAATCATCAACTGAAAAACCGGATATTGAACTTGATGAATTGCTTCCTGCATTTGATGTCATAATAATTATTGTATTTTCAAAGGAAACTGTTTTTCCATGACTGTCTGTAATTCTTCCGTCATCCAAGATTTGAAGTAGCATATTAAATATGTCAGGGTGTGCTTTTTCAATTTCATCAAACAAAATAACAGAGTATGGGTGACGTCTTATTTTTTCTGTGAGCTGACCTGCATCATCATACCCCACATATCCTGGGGGAGAGCCTATGAGCTTTGCTGCAGAGTGTTTTTCCATAAATTCAGACATATCAAGACGGATTAGTGCTTCTTCACTGTCAAAAACTTCTCTTGCAATTTGTTTTACAAGTTCTGTTTTACCAACACCGGTTGGACCAACAAAAATAAAAGAAACCGGTCTTCTTTTAAGGTTAATTCCTGCACGCTTTCTTCTTATTGCTCTTGCAACAGAGGAAACAGCTTCGTTTTGACCAATAATTCTTGAATGAAGTCTTTCTTCAAGGTTTATAAGACGATTTGTTTCATATTCTGTTATATTTTTCACAGGAATTTTTGTCCAGCTTTCTATAACTGCCGCTAAATCCTCAGGTTTTAAATATGTGTCTTTAATAGTTGATTCAAGGTCTTCTATTTCAGCTTTTATTCGGCATTCTTCACTTTTTAAAGCAGCAATCTTTCTGTAATTTTCTGTTGATTCTTCTTCGTCCTTTGGCTCTATGGAAAGAATTTCGTTTTGTTCGTTTTCTATATCAAGTAAATCTGTCTTTAGTTTTTCAATATCAATAAGAACTGTGTTTTCAAGATTAACTCTTGATGCTGCCTCGTCAATAACATCTATGGCTTTGTCGGGAAGAAATCTTTCGGTTATATATCTTTCTGACAGAACAGTTGCTGTGCGGATTATGTCATCGGTTATTTTAACTTTGTGATAATCCTCATAATAGCTTTTGATTCCCTTTAAAATTTCAATGGTTTCTTCAACTGATGGCTCTTCAACCAAAACTGTTTGAAAACGGCGTTCCAAAGCAGAATCTTTTTCGATATACTTTCTGTATTCTTCAAGGGTAGTGGCACCTATAATCTGTATTTCACCTTTTGATAAAGCCGGCTTTAAAATGTTTCCAGCATTCATAGCACCGTCAGCATCGCCTGCTTTTGTAATGGTATGAACTTCATCAATAACTAATATTATATTTCCTAAAGCCTTAACTTCAGCAATTAGGTTTTTAAGTCTTGATTCAAACTGACCGCGGAACTGAGTTCCCGCAACCATTGATGCCATATCAAGAAGATAAATTTCATAGTTTAAAAGTTTGGCGGGCACATCGCCTTTAATTATTTTAAGTGCAAGTCCTTCGGCAATCGCAGTTTTTCCAACTCCGGGCTCGCCTATTAAACAAGGATTGTTTTTAGTTCTTCTGTTAAGTATTTGTGTAACCCTTGTCATCTCTGTTTCTCTGCCAACAACAACATCTATTAAGCCATCCTGGGCCTTTTGTGTAAGGTTTGTTCCGTACATATTTAAGAATTTACGGGAGTTGTCCTTTTTTGGGGCTTTTGAAGATGAAGTTTTACCCTTTTTGCTGTCTTGTTTTGCTTGCTCCTTGTTGCCTAATGAATTTGTAAAGCTTTTGAAGAAGGAAAATGGATTATTTTTTGCCTGATTTGATTCGTCCTCATCCAGGTCTGCTCCTAGTGATTCCATAATTTCTTTCATAGAATCGGGGTTTGTGGGGTCAAAGTCTGCAGGCATACCCATTTCTTCAAGCATATTTTGCATATCGCTGTTAAGCATATCCATCTCTTCTGCATTTATTCCCATTTTGGATATTATATCATTTATCGGTCCTAAGTTAAGCTCTTTTGCACAGCTCAGGCAATATCCGACGTTTTCTTGATTTCCGGCTTGGTCAAGCTTTGTAACATATACGACTGCAAGATTTTTTCCGCATTTCGCACATAACATAAGTTTTGCCTCCATATATAAAAGTTTATCTTGATTTTAAATTAACATGCTTTTGTAGTATATCATTTTTTTAAGTTTTTTTCAATGACTTTTTAACATATTAATGTAAATTTAATATTTTATTTACAAATTTATTCCCGAATTAATTAATTTTGTTAAATTTTATAAAGATATTTTATGTAAAATACTTTACAAACAAGAAAAAATTTAGTAAAATATTAAATGTATGTAATTTTGCAGTTTTATATGCATAAAATGCATCAATTGCCTGAAGATGTATTTTAGGTATAGTTATATAATATAAAATTTTACAGGCGGAAAGGCATGAGAGTATGTACAAAAAGGTTTCAACTGATTTATCTTTTGTTGAAAGAGAAAAACAGGTTGTGGATTTTTGGAAAGAGAATAATATCTTTAAAAAGAGTATTGAAAATCGTGAGGATGCAGAAATTTATACATTTTTTGACGGTCCTCCAACAGCAAACGGGAAGCCTCATATTGGGCACGTTTTAACAAGAGTTATAAAAGACCTTATTCCAAGATATCGTACAATGAAAGGATACAAGGTTTTAAGAAAAGCAGGTTGGGATACTCATGGTCTTCCTGTTGAGCTTGAGGTTGAAAAGGTTCTTGGTATCAGTGGTAAGCCGCAGATAGAGGACTATGGTATTGAAGAATTTGTTAAGAAATGTAAAAACAGCGTATTCACATATCAGAGTGAATGGGAGGAAATGAGCGACCGTGTTGGCTACTGGGCTGATATGGAAAATCCTTATGTAACCTATCACAATGATTATATTGAATCTGTTTGGTGGGCATTAAAGGAGATATGGGATAAAGACCTTTTGTATAAAGGTCATAAGATTATGCCATATTGTCCCCGTTGCGGAACATCCCTTTCAAGCCACGAGGTTGCACAGGGGTATAAGGATGTTAAAGAAGCTTCATTGATAGCAAAGTTTATCTTAAAAGGTAAGGAAAAAGAGTATATTCTTGCATGGACAACAACTCCATGGACACTTCCTTCCAACGTTGCACTTTGTGTTAACCCATCAGAAGTATATGTGAAAATCAAATCAGGGGATGAAAAGTATATTCTTGCAAAAGCCCTTCTTGAAAAAGTTATCAAAGAAGAGTATGAAATTATTGAAGAATATGTTGGACGTGACCTTGTTGGCACAGAATACGAGCCACTTTACTCATTTGCAAATCCTGATGGCAAGGCATATTATGTTGTATGCGATAATTATGTTACAATGGAAGACGGAACAGGTGTTGTTCATATTGCACCCGCTTTTGGTGAAGATGATGCAAGGGTTGGAAAGGACTATAATCTTCCATATGTAAATCTTGTTAACCCTCAGGGTAAAATGGTTGATGCGGTTACACCTTGGAAAGGAATGTTTGTTAAGGATGTTGACAAGCTCGTTATAAAAGAGCTTAATGAAAGAGGACAGCTCTTTGATGTTATTAACTTTGAGCATAGCTATCCTTTCTGCTGGAGATGTGATACTCCGCTCTTATATTATGCTTGCGATACCTGGTTTATAAAAATGACAGAAGTCCGTGATAGACTTCTTAAGAATAATAACACTGTTAACTGGATGCCAGATAACATTAAAAACGGAAGATTTGGTAACTTCCTTGAAAATGTTATTGACTGGGGACTTTCACGTTCCAGATATTGGGGAACACCGCTTCCTATATGGGAATGTGAATGCGGACATCATGAATGTATTGGTTCTATTGAAGAACTTAAAAATAAGGGAATTAATGTGCCTGACGATATAGAACTTCATAAGCCTTATGTTGACGAAATTCACTTAAAGTGTGAAAAGTGCGGAAAGGAAATGAAGAGAGTTCCTGATGTTATTGACTGTTGGTTTGACTCAGGGTCAATGCCTTTTGCTCAGTGGCACTATCCATTTGAAAATAAGGAACTATTTGAACAGAACTTCCCTGCTGACTTTATCAGTGAAGCAATTGACCAGACAAGAGGGTGGTTCTATACTCTTATTGCTATTTCAACACTTCTTTTTGATAAATCACCATATAAGAATGTTGTTGTTTTAGGTCATGTTCAGGATAAGAACGGACAGAAAATGAGCAAACATAAGGGTAATGTTGTTGACCCTTGGGATGTTCTTAACAAACAGGGCTCTGATGCTGCGAGATGGTATTTCTATTCAAATAGTGCACCATGGCTTCCAAACAGATTTTTTGATGAGGCTGTTTCTGAATCTCAGAGAAAATTCCTTGGAACACTTTGGAACACATATGCATTCTATGTTTTGTATGCAGAAATTGATCAGTTTGACCCAACAAAATATTCATTAGATAAAAATAAGCTAACACTTCTTGATAAATGGATTTTATCAAAGCTTAATTCAGTAATAAGAAATGTTGACTCACTTCTTGAAAATTATAAAATAACTGAGGCAACAAGGGAAATTCAGGAATTCACTGATGAACTCAGTAACTGGTATGTAAGACGTTCAAGAGAGCGTTTCTGGGGCAGCGAGCTTACAGATGATAAGATTACAGCTTATATGACTCTTTATACAGTTTTAGTTGAGTTCTCAAAAGTTTGTGCACCGTTTATACCATTTATGACAGAACAGATTTATCAGAACCTTGTTATTTCTGTTGATAAGAGTGCAAAAGAAAGTGTTCATCTTTGCGATTATCCTGTAGCTAATACTGAATTTGATTATCCTGAAATTGAAAAGGAAATGGACGCTGCAAGAAAGGTTGTTATTTTAGGCCGATCTGCAAGAAATGCTGCAAATGTTAAAAACAGACAGCCTATTGCAAAAATTTATGTTCAGGCAGATTTTGATATCAATGACACATATAAGGAAATTGTTCTTGATGAGCTTAATGTTAAGGAAATAGAAATTACTGACGATGCATCAGCATTTATCAGTTATAACTTTAAGCCACAGCTTAAGACAATGGGACCTAAATACGGAAAAATTGTTAAGGCTATCTTTGAAGAAGTTAATAATATGGATGCATCTTTTGTTCTTGAAAGTATTAATTCTGCAGAGGGATTAAAGCTTAATATATGTGATACAGATGTTGTTATTGAAAAGGAAGACGTTTTAATTGAAACATTGAAAAAGGATGGATTTGTTTCAACTCAGGAAGCAGGATGCACAGTTGTTCTTGACATTAATTTGACTCCAAAGCTCATTGAAGAGGGTTTTGTTCGTGAAATAGTAAGCAAAATTCAGACAATGCGTAAGGAATCAGGACTAGAAGTGCTTGACAATATTAATGTATATTTTGAATCAAACGAAAAAATTGTAGCTATAATGTCAAATAATTCGGGAGAAATATCCGGATTAACACTTGCAAAATCAATTGAGAAGAAAACTGTTTGTGATATGAAAGAATGGAATATTAACGGAGAAAAAGTTTTAATTTCAATTGAAAAAGCGTAAACTATTAAAAGGCGGCAACGAAAGTTGTCGCCTTTATAAAAAGGTGAAACTATGAAGGTAAACTTTACTGATAATTTTAACACAGATACAGAGGGTGGGAAAATATTTATTCTTCCGGAGAAAGAACTAGTTGCAGAGGTTTTTCTTAAAAACTACAGGTATATTGATTTTTATTGTTTAAAGGATAATGGCGAAGAGGGAATGAACTATGGGAGAAGTATCTTTTATAAACATAAAATGCCTGAAACTATAAATAAAAATTACCCGCTAAGACCTATTTATAACAGTGAAAATTTGCTTGTTTGCCAGAATTGTGACAGAAAGATAATAAAAGTGTATAACGAAAAGCTTTTTGCATATGCGGTTAAAATAATATGTTGTTGCGGTGCGGATTATGATATAAGAACAGGCAAGGAAGAAGTAAAGTACGATAAAATTGATATTACAAAAATTTATGTTGATTAAAACAAGGAGGCAGTTTTATGGCTAAGAAATTTTTTGCATGTGTGTATGGTGGAGCATCTTCTAAACTTGATGATAAATACATAAAAGAAGTTGAAAAGCTTGGAAAAATTATTGCTGACAATGATTTTTCTCTCGTGTATGGTGCAGGAGCATCAGGCTGTATGGGAGCAGTTGCAAGAGGTGTTCAGGAAAATGATGGATATGTTATGGGGATTTCCCCGTATTTTATAAGAGAGTTTGAACCTATATTTGAATGCGATAACACCGTTCTGGTTGACACTATGGATGAGCGAAAAATGCTTATGGAAAAGCATGCTGATATGTTCATAATTGCTCCCGGTGGAATAGGAACTATGGATGAATTTTTTCAGGTACTTACACTCAAATATCTTGAACAGATGAACACACCAATTATAATACTGAATATTGATGGTTTTTATGATGGTTTGATTACTTTTATAGGGGATATGGTTAAAAACAAAGCGGTTATTCCTGAGATAGTTAATTATTATGACGTTGTTGATACTGTAGATGAGGAATTCTTCAAAAAATATTTTGAAAAAATAAAAAATGAGGGCTAACCCTCATTTTTTTGTATTATTTTTTTGCAGAATAGCATATCAGAATTTAATTGTTCTTTTAATTCGTCAATGTTATTAAATTTCTGTATTTCGCGAATTTTTTCATAGAAATCAAGTGTTATTTCCATTCCGTATATGTCGCCTTTAAAATCGAGTATATAAGCTTCTATTCTTGGGGTGTTGTCCCTGGTGACAGTTGGTTGAGAACCAACATTTATTATAGAATAATATTCTGTTTTGTCTATAATGCATTTCCCAAAGTAAACGCCTTCTTTAATAATTGCTTTTTCTTCTGGATATTCAATGTTTGCTGTTGGAAAACCCATAGAACATCCTATCTGTCTGCCTCTTGTTACTTTGCCGGAGATAGAGTAGGGTCTGCCAAGAGCTGAGTTAAGCTTTTTTATATCTCCTGAAATTATTAAATCATATATATACGTGCTTGAAATTATTCTGTCGGTTTTCACAGGCGGGGTTACACTTAATTCAATGCCTGAACTATCACTAAGTTCTTTGAGAACATTTGTATCTCCTTTTGCCATATTGCCAAAATGGTAATTAAACCCCACAAAAAGATGGGAGGCTTTTAGCTTATCAACAAGAATTTTATAAAAAAATTCTTCTGGTGAAAGTGCTTTAAAATCTTTGCTGAATTCAAAAACTACAACATAATCAACTTTTGCATTTTCTAAAATCTTAAGTCTGGTTTCAAAAGCTTCACAAGCTGTGTTTCTCGATTTTAAAATTGGCTCTTTAAATATGGTTACAATGCTTTTAATGTTATGTTTTTCAGCACATTTCACGGTTCTTTCTATAATATCCATATGACCGATGTGAAGTGATTCAAATGAGCCTAAAGCAACAGCTGAATTATTAATATTTAAATTTAATAAATTTTTCTCATAAAATACTTGCAACTTAATTTCCTCTGTAAATTTAATAGAAAGTTTTTAATATGACAATTCTTTCAGGAGTCTTTTTACCTATAGCTAAGAATTGCTTTTTTTCGTTAAATAAACGATAAATTTTATCATTTTCAAGATATGTAACATTAAATGGAATGCCATATATCAAATTTTTTGAATTATTTTCTGCCAGTGTAATCTTTTCATATTCTGTCATAATTTCACTTACGGGACAGATAAACGAGAAATCATTTTGAGATACCATTTCTTTTATTTCATCAAGAGTAAAGCTATCGTCAATATTAAATCTGCCTGATTTTGTTCTTTTTAAGGCTGACATTGCAGCCCCGCATCCAAGCTTTTCACCAATATCATTTGATAGGGTTCTGATATATGTTCCCTTTGAACAATCAACGGTTATTGAAAATGTGTTATCTCCTATTTTGAATGAATTTAGCTTTATATCAGAAATAAAAACTTTTCTGGGTTCTCTCTCGATTGTTATACCTTCTCTTGCAAGCTTATATAATCTTTCTCCGTTTACCTTTATTGCGCTATACATAGGGGGGATTTGTTCTATTTCTCCGATGAATTCGGAAATTGCGAAAGACAAATCATCTTTTGAAACGCAAACTTCTCTTTGGTTTATTAAGTTTCCGCTTGTATCCTGGGTATCTGTGGTAATTCCAAGCTTAACCTCTGCAATATATTGTTTATCATTTGCGGTCAGTAATTCAACAAGCTTTGTTCCTTTACCGATACATATAGGCAGGACACCTGTTGCATCAGGGTCAAGTGTACCGGTGTGTCCGATTTTTTTCATATTAAGAATTTTTCTTAAAGAGGCTATAACATCAAATGAAGTCATTCCTGCTGATTTGTTAATGTTTATTACACCGTCCATATTTTCACCGCCTTTTTAAGAATATCAGATTGCTTTTAATAGGGCATCTAAAGTTATTTTTTTTGCATCTTCAATTGTTTTTGCAGAAACAGAAAATCCTGCTGCTTTTATATGACCGCCGCCCCCAAACTCGGATGCAATTTTTGAAACATCTGTTTCAGAAGAGGTTCTTAGAGAAACCTTAAATTTGTCATCTCTTGGTCTTATATAAGCACTTATTTCTACCCCCTGAATTTTCCCGGGCATAGTAACAATTGCACCGGCATCCTTTTCTTCAAGTCCGCTTATTTCAAACTCTTTATCAAGGCAAAGTATAGCAATTTTTCCATTACCGAATATTTCAACTTTTCCTATTGCAAGTTGAAGCATTTTGTAATATTCAAAGCTGTTTGTATCAAAAAGCTGTTTAGAAATTAAACCAACATTAATTCCTGTTTTCATTAAATCTGCAACAATTTCATGGGTTTTTGGAGTGGTGGAGGAGTATTTAAAGCTTCCTGTATCTGATGCTATTGAAATATAGAGGTTATGAGCGATTTCTTTGGTTATTTCAATATTCATATACTTTATAAGCTCATATATTATTTCTCCGGTAGCTGATGCATCAGGTTCAACCAATGTTGTTTCTGCATAGGAGATATGAGTAATATGATGATCTATTGCAATAGTGTTGCCGCTGAAAACTTCTTTAAAACAGCCAATTCTGTCAATATCGCTTGAATCAACGGCAATTTTTAAATCGCATTCATCTATTGTGAGATTTGAAATTTCAGTTCCGGAAACAGAAGAAAATGGGGGAGCAGTATAGTCCTGCTCCCTTAAAAAAACTTCTGCTTTTTTGCCTAATTTGCAAAGTGCAAGCTTTAGGGCATATGCACTTCCAAAGGCGTCTCCGTCCGGATTTTCGTGGTTAAATATAGCTATTTTTTCGGAATTTAAAATTTGATTTTTAATTTTTTCAAGCATAATTTAACCTCCGTATTTATAGATTTTTTAATAATTCATCTATGTGTGAACCATATGCAATAGAATCATCAAGTATAAAAGTAAATTCGGGAACGGCTCTTAGATTAACTCTGTGAGCAACCTCTTTTCTGATAAAACCTGCAGCTCTTTTTAAAGCTTTTAATGCTTCGTTTTGTTTTTCTTCATCAGCAAAAACGCTGACATAAGCTTTTGCTATGCTTAAATCCTTTGTAACATCTACCTTTGTTACAGAAACCATCTGAGAGAGGCCCGGGTCTTTAAGTTCTCTGATTATATTGCAAAGTTCTTTTCTTATTTCTTCGGATATTCTGTCTATTCTCTTATATGCAGGCATTATATCACCTGTATCCTTTCCTGATTAAAAGATATGGCTTACGGCATAATCTGTTCCATAATATATGCTTCTATAACGTCGCCTTCTTTTATATCATTAAACTTTTCAACGCTCATACCGCATTCATAACCTGCGGCAACTTCTTTAACGTCATCTTTAAATCTCTTAAGAGATGCAAGTTCGCCTTCGTGGATTACGATACCGTCACGGACAACTCTTATGAGGCTGCCTCTCTGGATTTTACCATCAGTAACATATGCACCACCAATAGTACCAATACCTGAAACCTTAAAGATGTTTCTGATTTCAAGATGACCGGTAATTGCTTCTTTATATTTTGGAGCAAGCATACCTTTCATAGCAGCTTCAATATCTTCAATAGCATCGTAAATAACTCTGTAAAGACGAATATCAACTTCTGATGCTGAAGCAGAAACTGTTGCACCGGGAGTTGGTCTTACGTTAAATCCAACTATAATAGCCTCTGATGCACTTGCAAGCATAACGTCAGATTCTGTAACCGCACCAACAGCTCCGTGTATAACGTTAACTCTGACTTCTTCGTTAGAAATTCTTTCTAATGACTGTCTGACAGCTTCAACTGAGCCTTGAACATCTGCCTTAACAATAATATTAAGGTTTTTCATTTTTCCTGATTCAATGTGTTCAAAAAGATTATCAAGAGAAACTTTCTGACTTGCTTTTTGTGCTTCCTGCTTAATCTTGAATTTGCGTGCTTCAACAACATCACGGGCTTTTCTTTCATCCTCAACGGCATAGAACACATCTCCGCCTTCAGGAACCTCAGATAAACCAAGAACCTCGACGGGAATGGAGGGGCCGGCTTTTTTAATTAGTTTGCCTTTATCATCATTCATAGCACGAACTCTGCCCACTGCAGTTCCGGCAACAATGATATCACCTGTTTTAAGTGTACCATTTTGAACGAGAAGGGTTGCAACAGGACCTCTGCCCTTGTCAAGCTGGGCTTCAATAACTGTACCTTTTGCAAGTCTGTTTGGATTAGCCTTAAGCTCTTTCATTTCTGCAACTAAAAGTACCATTTCAAGGAGTTTATCAATGTTCTGGTTTTTCTTTGCAGAAACTTCAACACAAATTGTGTCACCGCCCCATTCTTCCGGAACAAGACCGTGTTCTGTAAGCTCTTGTCTAACTCTGTCTGGATTTGCTCCGTCTTTATCAATTTTGTTAATTGCAACGATAATAGAAACTTCAGCAGCTCTTGCGTGATTTATTGCTTCGATTGTCTGTGGCATAATACCGTCGTCTGCAGCAACAACAAGGATTGCAATATCAGTAGCCATTGCACCTCTTGCACGCATTGCCGTAAACGCAGCGTGACCAGGTGTGTCAAGGAAGGTAATATCCTGACCGTTAATCTGTACTCTGTATGCACCTAAGTGCTGTGTAATACCACCTGCTTCTGTTTCTGTAACAGAGGTATTCTTAATAGCGTCAAGAAGTGATGTCTTACCGTGGTCAACGTGACCCATAACGCAAACAACAGGGCT
>JAZSOT010000062.1:0-2944 GCA_045537065.1 Clostridia bacterium
ACATATGCCAAAAGCTTCGGATGCAGATATGTAAGGCGTATGTAGCGTTGTACGGTTTTATAGCTCTCACCGTATGGCTCACCAATTTCAGCAGATGGTCTGTTGTCATCCGACTTCGGGACAAGTTGTCCCGAAGTTAAATCTGTCCTATGACCTTGTCTGCTCATAGCTTCCATCTTTAATTTGTAAGCGAAGGCTTTTTCGCTTGGCGAAATGTTATCTCTATGAAGATTACTGTCAACAAGTGCTATTGCGGCGTTGTCTCTGTCCATTTCAACAACAAGAGCAGGTATTTCCGTAAGTCCTGCCCGTTTACTTGCAAACAATCTTCTGTGTCCTGAGATTATTTCGTATTCACCATTTTCAAGCGGTCTTGCGATGATTGGAGATAAAATTCCATGTTCTTTTATGCTATCAATCAGCAGTTCCATTTCATCATCGTGCTTTACCTTGTAAGGATGGTTCTCAAATTCCTTTAATTTTGTTACATCAAATTTTTGCATATTTTTCATCGTTCTTTGCTCCTTTCTTTCTGTATAACTTTTCTTTCCATTTCTCGTTCAATATCAAAGAGTTTTTCAATTTTCGGAATTGTTTCCAAAGTCGCTTTTGCGATTTTGAGCTTATCCCGTATAGGCTTTATTTGTGCGGATATACCTCTGATTTCTGCTAAATACATTTCCTTATCATCATCGGTTTTAGCTCGTCTGCGTTTGTTATCGGTCTTTGAGCGTTCTTCTTCAAGCTCGGATATCTGCATTGATAATTTGCCTATAAATGCTTCAAGCTCCGGCACGGTGTTGATTTGTTCATCGTGCAAGAGCCTGAACTGTTTTTGATATTGTTCAAATTTTCTTAATTCCTGCCTCAATACAGGAGATAACGGCGGTGTGTAGTTGGGTTTTGGAGTGCTTGGCTTTAAGAGTTCCAACAGTAAATAAAACAGAGCTTCAACAGTATCCATATATTTAACACGCCGCAGTTGATATTCAAGCTCCATAAGCGGAGTGTGCTTCGGTTTTGTTCTTTGAACACGCTCACTTTTACCAAATGAACTCCCAAAAATTTTATTGTCGGCAATTCGTCTTATGATTCTTTCTCTTGCATAATCTTTGCCTAAACTGTCAATACGAACAGCTCTTTTCCAACCTTTTGTAATAACTGACGGATGCTCCGTCATAATATTACGGTTAAATGTGTATCCGAAGTTGCACATTATTCGTTCAAACTCCAAAAGATTTCCGGCTTGTTTTATCGCCAAATCAACATCTTCCCGAAGAATATCCCTATGAGTTTTTCCTCCACGCTTATGTATCCAATAAGCATTTCTGTCTGCATTGTAAAATTTTGAACTCTCAATAACCGATTTCCCATATTCCTTACAAACCGCATCGGATATTTCTCTTAATCGCCTATGGTCTGAAATGTGGTTTTCAAATTTAAGCCCCGTGTTGAATGAAACAGAATTTATGACGAAATGGTTATGGAGATTATCTGTGTTTAAATGCGTAGTAACAACAATCTCATAATCTTTGCCCCACATACGCCTTGCAGTTTCAAGCCCTATCTCAAAAGCTTCTTTAGGTGTAACTTCACCTGACCTAAAACTCTGATAACCGTGATATGCTACATTACCGCCCGTTTTTCCGTATCGCCGTTTTGTTACCATCATTTGTTCATAGGCTCTTACGGGTGGGCAGTTGATTGCTCCGACAAATAATTGCATATCTGTTTTATCATCATTTGATACATATTTAAGCGCCGCTGCCAAGTCATCATCAAGATATTTTGGATTAGTGGTCTTGTCAGGGTTTTCTGCATATTTTACAACATCTTTTAATGAGCCTTTGACAGGCCAAAATCCCGTGGTTGCCATTTAGTCATCAACCTCGCTTTCTTTATTACTTTTATCCGTTGTTAAAAGCTTTGCATAAACATCATCAATAAGCTTCAACACTGCTTTTTGAAGTTCGGTACTGTTCAGCCTCCCAAGAGCTTCATATAAAGCACCGAGCTTTTCTGTAAGTTCATAAAAGCTTTCAGGTAAAAGAGCCTTGGGGGAATATCCCAAAGCTCTCTTTCTCAAATATTCAGAAACCGGTAAGCCGCATTTCTTGGCTTTGTTCTCTATGCGAAGCTTTTCCTTTTCGGTAACTCGCGTTTTTAACTGTGCTTTTCGTTCTTTCAAAATTATCACTCCTGATATAAATTTTTAGGGGGGGATTGGGGAACTCCCCAAAGGGTAAAGGCAGGATTTCCGTAAGGAAGTCCCGCCTTTTTCGGAATTTGTGGTACACAAGTTCCCTGCTCGTTACAGTACCGGACATACTTTAGTCTTCCTGAACCGGTTCAGGTTTCTTATAACCTTCAAGTTCTTCGGGTGCATACCATATTTCGTATATGTTATATGGGACTCTATCTTTTTTGAATTTTCTACATTGATAGATGCAGAAATATACGGGTGCATTTTTCTCTAATTTCATAGGATCAAAATATTTAGCAACCTTTTTATTGATTGTCAGCCACAACTTATATCCACCGACAGTTATGATAAGCAAAATATATGTCTTTGTTTGCTCATCCCATAGTACATCTGTAACCCAGCCAAGTTCTTGTCCTGTAAAATATGGTTCTTTGTACTTTACTCCGTTGTAGGTAAGCACTCTGTAGCGGTTACCCTCCATTGATTTTTCGATTGTTATTTTTTTTTGCAAATTCTGAATTTTCTTCATAGTAAAATTCCTCCTGTAAATTTAATTTTGAGTATAAAAAATACACCTACCGATTTATCATCAATAGATGTATTAGTTTTCTTCATCAAAGCCTAAATCAACTTTGGTGAATTTCTGATAAGCTAAGCCTATCTTTGTTATTCGTTTTTGAACTCCGCTATGGTTTTTGTAACCAAGCTGTTCTGCGATTTCTTCTTGTGTATATCCCTCCA
>JAZSOT010000064.1:0-2858 GCA_045537065.1 Clostridia bacterium
GTGTGGGATTTCAGACCCGTGTCGGAATAAGAAGAGACGAACTGAAAAATCTTCGTGGTAACAATTTTGTGGTCGACGAATCAGGATACCCTTGTGTCAGAGTGAGGCAGGGTAAGGGTGGAAAGATGACTTTACAAAGAATACTGCCTGATGATGTGGATTTCGTCAGCTCATATTTTGACGGAACAGAAAACAAAGTTTTTACCACAGAAGAAATGAAAAATCAGATTGACTATCACTCAATGAGAGCTGAACAAGCATTCAGGGCGTACAACTTTTATCTTGAAAAAATTGAGACAGAACCTGAATATCGGAAAACGCTTGAAGAGGAAATTATCAGAAGATGGAATAAATACAACATTGACAAAACCACTAAAAAACCGAAACCTTTTGATAAAAATGAAATCACAGGCAAATATTTTGTGCGTGGTAAGAATAAAGAACTTGCCATAAAAAACGGTTTACCTTTGTCATACGACAGACTCGCAGTAATGGCAGTTTCAGTATTCCATCTGTCACATTGGAGAAATGATGTGACAGTCGCTAATTACATATTGAATAATAAAATTTAATTACCAACAACCAGCCCTGCATCGATTTTTGATGCAGGGCTGGTAAATTTTGGATTATTGTTCGTTATTCATTTCGTTAACAGTCTTGCTTACTAAATTTAAAATTGCAAGAAAATCATCACTGATTTCTGAACAAGATTTGATGCGTCTGAGTTCATCAAGAATTAATCCCATTTCTATTTTCAGAGCTTTATAAACTCTTGGATTCCCCTGCACCACAACATCAAGTCCGATACAGCGACGATAACAAAACTCCTGTTTAGATAAACCTGACAAAGCTACAGCTTTATTTATGGTTTTGTTTTCCTCAGGAGAAACTCTGAACCCTACGGTTATGTTTCTGAATCTGTTATGTTTATCTAAATTTTTTGCTGACATTTATGCAGTTTCCTCTCTTAATTTATTAAGTTTATTACCCATATCTTTTTGTTCCGACGGAAAAAGATGTGCGTACATATAAGTGATTTTTTCGCTTTCGTGCCCCATTCTTTTTCCTATTGCTACTGCTGAATATCCCAGATGTATCAAAAGAGAAACATGAGAGTGTCTTAAATCATGAATTCTTATTCTTTTCAAACCGGCTTCTTCACAACCTCTGCTCATCTCACGATGCATCTGACTTTTAGAAACGAGAAAAAGTCTTTCATCTTTTCCTATTTTATAAAGTTTTTCTATATATTCTTTCATTTCATCTCTAAGAAAATCAGGCATTACAATTACGCGAATACTTCCATCTGATTTTGGAGTGGTAACAACATCTCTACGTTTCAGGCGTTGATAAGATTTATCAATTGTAACTGTACCTTTTTCGAAATCAAAAGCCTCAGGGGTAAGGGCTAACAATTCCCCGAGTCTTATTCCTGTCCAATAGAGCATTTCAAAAGCATAAAAAGAAACCGGATTATCCATAATTGCAAATGAAAAATCTTTATATTCCTCAGGTGTCCATATAAGCATTTCCTTGCCTTTTGATTTACCCATACTTCCGGCGATGGCAGCAGGGTTTTCTTTTAAATTATAATATTTAACTGCGTGATTAAAAATGGCACTTAATTGATTATGTATGGTTTTTAAATATACAACAGAATACGGTTCACCTTTTTTAGTAACACTTTTTATTAATTCGTTCTGCCATGCAATAACATCTTTTGGTTTTATCTCACTTATTTTCTTATTACCGAAAAACGGTAATATTTTCGTTCTTATAATCTGTTCTTTGGTATAAAATGTATTTTCCTTTAAACGAGGTTCTCTCTCTACAAGGTAGATTTCAACGAAATCTGCGAAAGTCATATTCAGATTGCCTTCATTTTTATTACAAAAATCTCTTTCCCATTCCAAAGCCGATTTTTTCGTTGAAAACCCTCTTTTTGTGCTTTGGTGTACTTTTCCTTGCCAATCTGTATAACGATAACAAACTTTCCATGTTCCGGTTTTTTTGTCTTTATAAACCGACATTCAGATCATCTCCTATTTGTTGTAGTTATAGCAAGTTTTTTCGTAAAAATACTGACTGTTGACTTTTCCTCTGAGCACAATATATCCTTGCGCCATTAATTCTTCGTTAAGTTTTCTGATAATTGCATATGCGGATGTTTTTGACACACCTAATAATTCTGAAATGTCCGCTGCAGTCATAAATAATTTTTCAGACATTTTGCGTCTCCCCTTTCTTTTAGATTTTTCGGTTAAGTCGTCATCCGAGATATTACGGGTTATCTCTTATCACATTCGCATTTTAATTTTCACACTTAACGTTTTTTATTTACTCTACATTTATATTATAATAACATTTGTCACTTAAGTCAAGAGTTTTTATTTATTAACCTATTATGTTTATCATAGTTGACAGTTATTAAATTAATATGCTATAATCATATTAATAACAGAAAGGGGTATATATATGGCTATCGGTGAAAGAATACGATTTTTCAGAAATCTTCAAGGAATAACACAAAAACAACTTGGCATTTTTGTAGGATTTTCCGAAAGCACTGCAGATGTGCGTATGGCACAATATGAATCAGGTTCAAGGGGTCCAAAAGCGGATTTAATAAAAAAACTTGCAGACATATTTGATGTATCCGAAAAAGCTCTTGAGATACCTGATATCGACAGTTACATCGGTGTTATGCACACTCTCTTTGCTATGGAAGACCTTTATGGTCTGAAAATTGATAAATTGGATGATGAAATTTGCATCCGTCTTAATAAAAACACAGGTGCTACCTATGTTTCAATGTTAGAACGTTTTTCACAATGGCAGGAAATGGCTGAAAAATGTCG
>JAZSOT010000091.1:0-1836 GCA_045537065.1 Clostridia bacterium
TGATCATAACTCCAGCAGTAACTTAAGTCAACGTGCTATAGCGCACGAAATTTTTGAGCCATTTTTCACGATCGGCCGTGCAAAGCGCACAAAAGCCAGTAAGATTTTATTCTTACTGGCTCTGCTTTTGCTTTTCACTAATTGTAATGAAAATATTTCTTCATAACTTTTAAAGGTTAGGGTGATTTATGTCTTGATTTATATATTTTATCATCAAGTTCATTGTCACTTATTTGTAAAGTTTTATATTTGTCCGCAACAATTTGTCCGCAACAATTTGTCGATACTCTGCTAATAAAGTTTCATCTTTTTGAGCGAAAATTTTAACTGTTTCGAAAAGTGAACCGTTTTCTTTTATCAAAGCTTCGCGTGTTTTGTCTTTGGGTGGTCTGATTTTTTTGCCTGTAGCATCGTAACTTGCTTTATCTTCACAGATGTTTTCAACAATAACGCTTCTTAAAAAATTATCCGTCGTTATGAATGATTATAACGGATTACCTAAAACATATTTTTCACGGCACCATCATACACATTCTTTTTATACCAAAAGCACCTCTTCATAGTATAAATGAGGAGATGAAATAATGTCAACATTTATTGAAGATTTTTATTACGGTAACATTGAGCCACAAGAGGTTAATTCCGAATTAACACCTAAACTCAAAAAGAAACCGAGCAATCTCGCAGAGAAAGAAGAACAGCTTACAGCAAGGCTGACCGGTGAAGATAAGGAATTGTTTCAAAGTTATGTCAGTGCTTATATTGAATTTTCAACAACAAGTAACACTGACAGCTTTATATCAGGATTCAGGCTCGGTGCAAGATTTACATATGAAACTTTTGTGGGAAAATAGTATTAATTAACCGGAGGTATCAATAATTGCGAGAGAATTGCCTTCACAGCAGAAATCAGGCAGTGCTTTCCATGTGGCATTGAGACTATTCTTCGCATTCTCTGTAAGCACTTTCATAAATGAGCTGTTACCACCGTTGTACCAAGCAGTATTCAGATAAGGCTCCACAAGCTCATAAGGTGTTATTGTTGCAGTGTTCAACTTCGCTTCACCTACGGAAACCTTATTCAAAAACTCCCTGTAGCGTTCACCGTCGTTACGGACAAAGGCATTACGATATTTGAACATTGCCTTGGAGGGCTGTTTTTCGTAATCGAAGGTATAATCCTTCTCGCGAAGATTATTTTCTATGATGCGTATATAGGCACGAAGCTGACTTAAGGTCTTGCGGTAGGTTTTGTCATCCATAAGAAGGTAACGGGCTATTTTTTAGCTGTTCTGATGTTTCGTACATATTGTCTGCATATTCGTTTTCAACTGCATCGTAGTCGATTGACACCATAGAACCGTCGGCGAGTTTGACTTCAACGCAGGCGGTATCGATATTAAATTCACAAGAAATAATGTTATTAATCATAAATAAAAAACTCCTTTTAATAGTTTGAAAAACGTAGGAAAAGTAGGCTCTGGAATCGTTGATACATAAGGGATTGAAAGTGCGGTAATTGAGGGGTACGTATAGTTTGACCTGTAACCCTACTTTTGCGTATAATGCCCATTACGGGCGAAATTTTAAGTTGCAGAAAATCAGGTGTTTTCAACTGCTCAGGATTATTTGACAAATAAATTAAAATGGTTTAATAGATGAGGATTTTTGTGATCGATATTTCATAGAATTTTTTCCTTTTTCTATGAAAGGAGCGCAAAACCAATTTGACGTCAGAAAAATCAAACAGCGGCATGGAAATTCCCGATTATGCGATTGAAAGAATTGCACGGTGCTTACTTCCGATAATGCAGGAATATTTTGAAAGCGAGGAAG
>JAZSOT010000037.1:0-5394 GCA_045537065.1 Clostridia bacterium
CTTATCGTCTTTAAGGAGGATATTATACTTAGGCGTATGGCGCTTTATCAGACTGCATTCGAGCATGAGCGCTTCAAATTCGCTGGAAGTGATTATCGTCTCAAAATAATCGACCTGACACACCATGGCATATACCTTCGGCGTATGCTTATGAACAGACCTGAAATAGCTCGAAACGCGGTTTTTGAGGTTTTTGGCTTTTCCAACGTAGATTATATTTCCGCTTTTATCGTGCATAAGATAAACGCCCGGTTCACTTGTAAGGGCTCTGGCCTTGTCATGAAGCTCGGCAATTTTATTTTCGCTCACCTGTATCCTCCTTTCTGTTTTTTATAATTGTATCATTTGACAGGCTTATTTGTCCAGCCAAGAGAAAAAACGCTCCCTTTTTACTTTTGGGCTCACGGATTTCAACTTTGGCAATTTCACCAAGCATTGATGTGGGCAGAGAAATATGATAGAGTAAACTGAGCGATAAGCAAGAATTTGGAGGGATGGTATATGAAAAATCTAAAATTATTTTTCTCGGCATTAACAGTAGCATTTGCAATTTTGGGCTTAACGAAGGCTCTTTCGACAGATATTACAATGCCGATAACATTTGTTTGCTTGTCAACTACAATGTTTATAACATCAAAAGAATATAAGGATAAACAACAAAAAAACACAGCAGTTTATTTTTTGCTGTTAGGATTATTCTTGTTGATAGTGACTAGCTATAATGTTGCATCGTTGATTTGGGGTATTTAAAATACAACAAAAATAAAACCGGAGGCTCAAAATATGAAGAATACAAAATTTTATGTTTGCGAAAAGTGTGGAAATATACTCACAAGTACAGGAAATGCTGAAATTGTGTGCTGTGGGAAAAAACTTTCGTCTCTCGTGGCAAAAGAGGCTGATGAAGCACATAAATTAAATATTGAAAAGATGGAAGATGATTTTTATATCACATTTTCGCATCCTATGACAAAGGAACACTATATTTCATTTATTTCTTATGTTCGCTTTGACAGAGTGCTCAACATAAGGCTCTATCCCGAGCAAGGGGGAGAACTACGCTTTCCACAAATGCGGGGCGGAAAAATGTATTATTACTGCAATACACATGGGTTATTTGAACTTGAAATATAGAAAGAGTCCGTTTTAACGGACAGCAAAGATGATATATTTGTATATATGGAGGGATGTATATGCAAAACACAATTAATAATTTGAGCAAGATTTTAAGACAAGAAGAAATTAATTGGGTTCTCTTTGATAAGGAACTAGAGAAAATTGAAGACATAAATATTTATGACAAAAAATATGAAGAAACAATATTAACTGAACTTCTTCATGAGAATTTCTTTTATAAAAATGGAGCGTTAATACCGGAAGTGATAAAACATTTTTTGTCAAATGGTTATGATGTTTTGGCAAACGAGGGTGCAAATGGCGGTTTGGTCTTAAGTGCACTTTGTTGGTCTTCTTATGATAAATATGTTTTAGACGCTACCAAAGTTTTATTCGATGCTGGTGCTCCTCTTGAATATAAATCTTCTGATGAGGACGATGAGTTTGCGGGCGTTATCGGAAGTTTGGAGTGGAAAATTCCAGGTGCTTGGGGACCTGACTGCGATTATAATATGGCAAATACTTTAGAAGCATATTATGCAATGGCAAAAGCGTTTGAAGCAGGAGAAAATTATAAAGATATAGACAGTTTTCATAAATGTATTGGAGAAATTGTAACCAAAGTATCCTATTCCGGCGATATGTCAAGCTTAAAAACAATAAAGAACACAACTGAATTTAGCAATAATCTTGTTATGTGGTTCGGCGATTATCCGCTTGTAATAAGCCGCTATATGGATATGGTAGTAAATCCTCTTTTTGTGCATAAAAATGAAGATGTACTTTCGGATATCAGCGAACAGTTTGATAAAATTTTAGGTTCTAAACTTAAAAGAATAAAATATTTAGACTCAATAACTTGCTATCTTGAATTTGATAATGGATACAGAGTGATGTTTTCGACTTATGATATAGGCGACAGAAAAAGAAACGGTCTTTTCGAGATAAGAGCTATTGAAACTAATAATATCAAAGAACTTGAAATAATCGGAATATGCAAAATAAAGGGGAATACGTATGCTTCGCACGTTGTGGAATATGAAGAAGAAGTATTGACTCTGATTTGTAAAGATGGTGTTTACTGCATCTTCCCTGATGAAAGTAATATTAAAAAATATAGCATCGGACTAATTGAGTGTTCTGCAGGATTGATGAGAGATTATGTTCGCAAGTTTCCGTTATCCGAAATAACCGAAATAAGTGAATTCACACAAAATAAAAATCTTGTTGGTTTGCGTTTAAAATGTAAGGAAGGGTATCTGTATATTAAAACAAACGAGTATTACCAGCTGGAAATATTGTTAAGCCATGAAAAATTTAATCCTAATGATTGTTCATACTTGTGTCAAAAGGAAGACGCTGGAATTCATATGGAGTTTTCTTTGATAGAATATGAGAATTAAAGGTGACTCTTATGAAAAAATTATTATGTATTTTAGTTGCTGTGCTTTGCATCTTCCTTACCGCTTGCGGAGATGCTACAAGTATAGGAATTATCGGCGGAGCGGACGGACCCACATCCATAATAATAGCTGAAAAAGGAGAAAAAGCGATGTATGAACAGATTACGCCCCAAGAGGCGAAAAAGATAATGGATTCAGGCGAGGAACATATCGTGTTAGACACAAGAGAACTGGACGAGTTTGACGAGGGACATATCCCTGGAGCTATCCTGATTCCATATACAGAAATTGAAAACCAGGCAGAAGAAATGTTATCTGATAAGGATAAACTTATCCTTGTATATTGCCGTTCAGGCAGAAGAAGTAAAATCGCATCTGAAAGCCTTGCCAAACTCGGATACACCAATGTAAAAGAGTTCGGCGGAATTATCGATTGGGATTATGAGGTAGAAAAATGAGCAATAAAAGAAAAATAATATTATCAGTTATAGGTGTTGTGATCAGTACCGCTTTGCTTGTTATAAGTGCCATTCTTGCAGAAGAGGAAATCATAAATACTGCAATTGCAATCACACTTACGGCAGTTTCTACGGTTTTAGTTCTGGTTGCAATTTTCTATGCCGCCAAGGTTGACTATGAAACAGGTGTTTACGAATGCAGAAAATGCGGACATACATTCAAACCAACTTTCAAGGCGTATATTCTGGGCGTGCACACTTTGACAACAAGACACCTTAGATGTCCCAAGTGTGAAGAAAAATCATGGTGCAGAAGAAAAATGGCACAATAAAGTGTCTTGTAAGAATATGAGGTGGAGAAATGAATCACAGAGAATATTTTGAAAAAATAAAAAAAGAATACGAAGAAAATATTGTAACAGAAAAGTATGCAGTTGCAAAATTTCTAAGTTTATATTACGAGAAAATTTACTCAGCGTTGGATGAAGATTCATTTAATGCAGAACTGTGTGAGGATTTGTTTGGGCGAGATCCAGAATTATTAGAAACGCTTTCTTGGTTTTATGAAAACGGATTTGATTTTAACGCAGAATGCGATATTGTAACGCCACTTGGTTATGCTGTAATGGAGGCTGATGCACCAATGACGGAGTATCTCGTTCTCCACGGTGCTGATCCGCTTGGTAACAATAACGAAGATACCAAAAACAACTACTACATGGAAGATTTAGATGTTCAACTTTTGCAACACTTAAGAGGCGGAGAACATTTTAATGCGATTTTACAAACTGCGAGAATTCTTGCTAAAAACGGAGTTACATATGGCAACTACCTTTGTATTGAAATAGATAAAAATAACCGAGCGATAAGGGTAAGTTCACCAAAGTATAAGTATTGATTTATGACCACATGAACAGAGAAATAACTAATCGGGAGGGCGTTATGAATAATATTACAGAACATATCAGAAACAGAAGAAGTGTCAGGACATATGATGGCAGAGAACTTGACAAAAACGATATAGAGAAACTGACAGCCTTTGCACAGACAATAGAAAATCCATATAAAATTCCTGTTGATTTCAAGCTTATGAACGCAAAGGAATACGGGCTTACCTGTCCTGTTGTGGTGGGTACAAATTTATATGTAGGCGGTAAAATCAAATGCACGGAAAATGCGAGTGTGGCATTTGGATATTCCTTTGAAATGTTCGTATTATATGCACAGTCTATCGGAATCGGAACCGTCTGGCTTGGCGGAACTATGAACCGTTCTGCTTATGAAGAAGCTATGGAACTGGATGGCGACGAATTTATGCCTTGTGCAAGTGCTCTTGGATACCCTGCGAAAAAGATGTCCTTGCGCGAGAGTATGATGCGAAAAGGAGTTAAAGCTGATGAGCGTATGCCTTTTGAAGAGTTATTCTTTGATGGCTCATTTGATACGCCTTTATCTAAAGAAAATGCAGGCAAATGGCTTGATGCCTTGGAAATGGTTCGACTTGCTCCGTCTGCAGTAAATAAGCAACCCTGGCGAGTTGTAGTGACCGATAATGCAGTTCACTTTTATCTCAAACGCAGTAAGGGCTTTGCTCGTACTGAGAAACTCGATATGCAAATGATTGATATAGGAATTGCACTTTGCCACTTTGACCTAACTGCTAAAGAAAATAATTTGAAAATTGTCTTTGAACAAAATGATCCAAAGTTCGAAACAGATGCTGAGTATATAGCTTCTTTCAGTTTGATGTAAAGGCATCCCTATGAAAATAGCCGATGCCTTGATTTATGACGATATAGCAAAGATAACAGGCCGTGCCCGAAAGTTCGTCTATAAGTGGGTATTGGATGGTCGAATTAAAGCCGTACCACTCAACGAGAGGGTAAATATCGTGCCAAAACAATGGCTCCTCGACTATATGCTTACCGACGACTTTATCTACAACTATGCAAGCTGTAACAGATTAAAACCGATTCTAAACCAAGCGGTTATCGAAAGATGACTGCTTGGTGATTTTTTATGCTAATTTCGGTGGCGGGTTTTCGTCAAAAATGTTGACTTTCCGACACCGTTCTGCTATAATATAAAGTGTATAATTGTAAAATTTTATCGTTCGAAAGGATGAGAAACAAATGGCAGTTACTTATAATAAATTGTGGCACCTTCTGATTGACAGAGGCATGAAGAAAAAAGACTTAAAAGAAGCAGCAGGACTTACAAGCCACGCCATGATGAAGCTTCGTAATAATGAGGATATCACAACCCAAACAATCGGCAAGATATGTAAGGCACTCGGATGTCAGGCAGATGATATTATGGAGTTTGTGGAGAAATAAAAATTATATAAAATGAGGTATTAAAATGGCTGATAAGAATAGTGCAAATATAGGTTTTGAAAAACAAATTTGGGATGCAGC
>JAZSOT010000027.1:0-60613 GCA_045537065.1 Clostridia bacterium
GTATCTGTCATTATGGTATAAGTTTTCCCGCAATTTCTGCACTTATATCGGGGTTTTCCATAATCGTCTAACCCGTGTGGCTGATATAATCGGCTTTTACAGTAAGGGCAAGCAGGTTTTAAACCATACTTGTTTATAAAGATTTCATAATCAGTTAACGGTCGGGTTGGCTTTTCCTTTTTCTCGGGTGGTAAAAATCCCTTTAACACCCACGCCAAGTCTTCTTTTGACAAGGATTTTAATTCTCTTTTTAAATCTTTTAGTCTTTTATCTATTTTGGGATATTTTTCCATTAATTTGCTCAAGTGCATACCTATACACCCCCTTTTTCGATACTTATATTATATAAAAGTATGCAAATACTGTCAAATCGGCATTTCTAACAGTTTTTATAAAAGAACGGACATCTTCTATAAAACATCGGTAACTGTTTATAAAAGGGTAGGACAGTAATTATATAACTCCGGAACTGAAATTATAAAAGATAACGGAAGGAATTATAAAACCTCTAATATTGTTTATAATGTTTGGAACTTTGCAACACAACCAATTATGCATATAAAAATGCCTTTACAATTCAATTTCTCTTTGAGATTTCAACGAAAAGTCCGTTCCACAGAAAATCGAGTTATAGGATTTATTTTAAAAAATCGGTTGACAAAACAGAATTTATTATATATAATGAAAATAGAAAAAGGCAAGACCTCAAACAGTTATGCCAAAAATAGTATATTATTTAAAATAACGCACTACTTGGCGGTGGGCGTTATTTTTTTATGGAAATTACTAAAAGTAACAGAATAATCATAAAACAAATTATGTATTCATTATCCATAGCTATCACCTCCTCTCAAAAAGAGATGATGGCATAACCGCCCAGCTTTTACACTGTTTTAAGTCTTACCTTAGATTTTATTATACATTATTTTTATAATATTTCAACATTATTCTGAAAAAATTTAGCGGTGTAAATCCACCGCTTGTGGGAATCCCGTTGTAATAAGAAGGCTGTACGATGCAAAGGATTTTGGATGATGAACAAGGCAAAAAAAGAAGGCAATCCTTTGTGGATTGCCGAGGCTTTTTCCGATGTTCGTCGCCAAAATACAAAACAGCAGATTGGCTTATTATTACAAACGGGATTCCCCTTTTTATTTTCCTTTGCTTGCAAGAAAATCATTGATTTTCTTAACTAAAGCATCTGCATCTGTTCCGTGAACCATACAAGCCTGCTCGATAGTCTCACCGCTTGCTGACGGACAGCCAAGACAATGCATTCCTATTTCAAGGAAGAAAGGAGCTGTTTCCACATCAAGCTTTAAAACATCCATTATAATAGTATCCTTTGTTACCTGAGCCATTTTATTTACCACCTTTTTATTTTATTATTCTCATTATACACCCTGCTGATGCATTTTTCAAGTATTATTTTTTCTCTTTATATAATAACTTTGGAAGAAGCTTTTCCGAAATACTCTTTCGGGTTAATCCCACAACATATCCAAGTGGATAAACAATAAAGGGAAATGCTAAAGGAATTATATATGATATAAAATCTCCCCCGTTCATAAAGCCGATAAAGAAACAGTTCCAGCCTTTATACACAGCATCCCATATAATAAGTGCCGTTGACCTTATGCGGATAATCTCATATCCATCCCCGAAAGGACCCCATTGCCACGGGTTTATTTTATAAGTAACAACTCTTATTATAAGAAGTAAAATTCCGATACAGGTCAGAATACCCGCAGAAATAAATGCCATTTTTATATTGGGACGGGACTGGCCTGCATTGACAGAATCACGTCTGCCCTCGTTCCATGCTGATGTGTATATAATAGCAATATATAAAACTGTTGTTAAGACCGAGCCAATGACAGTGTTATTAAAAAGCGTCATAAACGAAAGATTAAGAACAAAAGAAAGCACTATAACAATAAGGTGTGCAAGTATAAGTCTTACAGGCTTTTTCATTTTCTCATCCCTTTCTTTCTAAATCATACAATTTGCATTGTATCACATAAGCAAATAAAAGCCAATCGATAATATTATATGAGTAGTGAAAAGTGATAAGTGAAGAGAACAAAAATAAAAGCACTCAAAAGAGTGCTTTTATTTTTGGAGCGGAAGACGAGATTCGAACTCGCGACGTTCACCTTGGCAAGGTGACGCTCTACCACTGAGCCACTCCCGCATAACTATTAAAATTTACTATATGAGTATATCACCCTTTTTCCTTTTTGTCAATAGTTTTTTAAGAAATCACTTTGCCAACCGGAATATCATATTTCCCGCGTGGAAGCTTGTCAAACAAAAGATGCTTATGGCAGATGCCTATTGTTTTCGCTTTTAACCCTTTTAAAAATCTGTCGTAATATCCTTTTCCGTAGCCAAGGCGAAACCCCTCCTTATCAAAGGCAATCCCCGGCACAATGGCAAGGTCTATTTTTTCCCTTTCAAATTCCTCACCCTCTGGTTCAAATATTCCAAACATCCCTTTTTTCAGGTCATCTTCTGATTTTATTTCAATCCCTATCATATGTCCATTATAATCAGTACACTTTGGCACAACTAAAGTTTTTCCAAGCCTTAAACTTTCTCTTATCAAAAGTCTTGTCCCCACTTCGCTCCCATAAGAGACATAACAAAAAATAACCTCTGCAGTTAAAAAGGCATCCTCCTTTATAATCTTTTCAAAAACCGCCCTCTCTGCCTCGGAATTATTTACTTCGCCTCTTCTCTTTAAAAGCTCCCTGCGAAGCTCATTTTTAAGGGATAATTCTTTCATTTTATCTTCCACCGCTTTAAAGCCCCTCTTTCCCATATAAGAAAAAATTTTTCGTATTATGGTAAACCAACTGTTTTTAAGTTACCCACAGCATATTTGAACGAAACATTGCGGGTTTCCACAGTTTTTGCCACTTTTTACCAGCTATTTTTTCTTTTTGATGTGTAAACTGTGGATAAAGTGCATAACTTTGTTAATAACTATAAATACAAGCTTTCCGCAATTTTCTATGTATTATGTAAACCGTTTTCTTGTCTGCAAAAAATTCATTTGGTTTACATAATCTCATAAAAATATTTCTTGACAGAATAGAAAAATTGTAATTTAAATTGACCGAATTTTTGTTAAAACCTAATCAAAATCCGAGGTGTTTTTTTCAAGCTTTTTCTTTATTCTCTGCAGGGCATTGTCGATAGATTTTGGGGGACGCCTCATCTGTTTTGCGATTTCCTGATAGCTCATTCCCTCCATATACATATCAAGAACTTCCCTTTCAAGCTTTGAAAGGGACTCTTTTATTTTTATACCCATATCCTTCGCATTTTCTTTGCTGATAAAAAGGTCCTCAGGTCCCATCTCTTCAAGCTCTGAAATAAAGTCAAGAAACGAACCCTCTCCCTCCTCCAGAAAGGCGGGCTTGCTTAAAGAAATATAACTGTTCAGGGGAAGATGTTTTTTTCTTGTGGCAGTTTTCACCGCAGTTATTATCTGTCTTTTCACACAAAGCTCTGCAAAGCTTTTGAAAGATGCCTGCTTTGTTATGTCAAAATCCCTTATTGCCTTGAAAAGACCTATCATACCCTCCTGAACAATATCGTCTCTGTCTGCTCCTGCAAGAAAATACATTCTCGCCTTTGCACGGACAGCGTTTTTATACCTTGAAAGAAGATATTCGGTTGCATTTTTATCCCCCGCAGAAGAAAGTTCAACCAATTCTTCATCAGTGAGGACATCATAATTTTCCGAAAAATTAAACATTTTCTATCTCCTTTTTTAAAAAAGGGGCATTCCTTTGCAGAGTGTCTTAAAAGACTCTCTGCAGCGATATAAATCCCTTCGGGATTTTCGATATGTGCGTTGCCCTTGATATGCCTTTCGGCACGATATATTGCTACCGCAATGCGTTTTTAATGGATTTATATCATATCGAAATTTCTGCAAGAAATTATATCGAATTTGTTTCAAAACAAATATATCGAGTTTGCAAAGCAAACATATAACAAAACCTCTCAAATATACTTATCTAAGTATTTGAGAGGTTTTTCGCTTAAAGGGAAGATTCCTTAACTCCGCTTCCCTTTAAGATATGCCCCTTTATGTTTATTCTAAAATTTATGCTTATACTAATTCCAAAGTTTCTTTTGCAATCATAAGTTCTTCGTTTGTTGGGATAACAAAAACCTTAACCTTTGAATCAGCAGTTGAGATTTCGCCCTGAACACCGCGGATAGCAGCGTTGTTTTTCTCTGCGTCAACCTTAATGCCTGCAAAATCTGTGCCTTTGAGGATAGCTTCTCTCATCATTGGTGTGTTTTCACCGATACCTGCTGTGAACACAATTGCATCAACTTTTCCAAGCTTAACAAGATAGCTTCCGAGATATTTTCTAACGCTTTCAACAAACATATCAAGAGCGAGCTTACATTTTTCATCGCCCTTTGCTTCCCCTGCTTCCAAATCTCTGAAGTCAGAGCTGAGGCCTGAAATACCAAACACACCTGATTTTTTATTAAGAATGCTGTCAACCTCGTCTAGAGAAACGCCCTCTGCGTCTGCAATAAACTTAACAATAGCAGGGTCGATATCCCCTGAACGTGTTCCCATAACAACACCTGCAAGAGGAGTGAATCCCATTGATGTGTCAACTGACTTACCATTTTCTACAGCTGTGATACTTGAGCCGTTTCCAAGGTGGAATGTGATGATATTTATATCACTTGCATCCTTGCCAAGCATCTTTGCACATTCTCCTGTTACATACTTATGAGATGTGCCGTGGAAACCATATCTTCTGATTTTGTGCTTTTCATAAAGTTCATATGGAACTGCATACATATAAGCTGATGCAGGCATTGTCTGATGGAATGCAGTGTCGAAAACTGCAACCTGCTTAACATTCGGCATAGCCTTTTCACAAGCATCAATACCGATGAGGTTTGCAGGGTTATGAAGAGGTGCAAGAGGCACGCACTGGCTAACTGCATTCTTAACGCTTTCGTCAATAACTGCAGATTTTGAGAAAAATTCTCCGCCATGAACAACCCTGTGGCCCACTGCTCCGATTTCATCCATGCTTTTGATAACGCCGTGAGATGCATCTGTGAGAGCATCAAGCACCATTTTGATAGCATCTGAATGGTCCTTCATTTCCTTTTCGATAACAACCTTTTCCCCACCCTTTGGAGTGTGGTTAAGCTTTGAGCCTTCGATTCCTATTCTTTCGCATAAGCCTTTTGCAAGAACCTCTTCTGTGGCCATATCAATAAGCTGATATTTTAAAGATGAGCTTCCTGCATTGATAACTAAAATATTCATTTTATATCTCCTTAAAAATTATTTCTGTGCTTGAGCCTGAACACAGGTGATAGCAACAACGCCAACGATATCATCAGCACTGCAACCTCTTGATAAGTCATTGATAGGCATTGCAATACCCTGAGTTACAGGACCATATGCTTCTGCCTTTGCAAGTCTTTGAACAAGCTTGTAGCCGATGTTTCCTGCATCAAGGTCTGGGAATACAAGAACATTTGCTTTTCCTGCAACAGAGCTGTCAGGCGCTTTTGACATTCCGATAGACGGAACGATTGCAGCATCAAGCTGAAGCTCGCCGTCAACCTTAAGGTTCGGATTCTGTTCCTTACAAATTCTTGTTGCCTCAACAACCTTATCAACATCAGCATGCTTTGCACTGCCCATTGTTGAGTGTGAAAGCATAGCAACCATTGCTTCTTCCTGAACTAAAAGTTCAAAGCTTTCTGCAGAGCAAGCTGCAATTGCAGCAAGTCTTTCCGGGTCAGGATTTTGTTCAAGTCCGCTGTCTGCAAAAATAAATGTTCCGTCTGCACCATATTCACAGTCAGGAACAACCATAACAAAGAAAGCAGAAACAAGCTTCACGCCCGGCTTTGTTTTGATAATCTGGAGACTTGGGCGGAGAGTGTTTGCTGTTGAGTGGCAAGCACCTGAAACAACGCCGTCTGCATCCCCTGCTTTTACCATAAGGCAGGCATAATACATATAATCGCCGAGAGCGGTTTTCTTTGCTTCTTCATATGTAAGACCTTTTGATTTTCTAAGTTCAACAAAAAGGTTCAAATATTCTTCTGTTTTTTCATAAGTGAACGGGTCAATAATCGTTGCCCCTTTGATATCATAGCCTTTTGAGTTTTCCGCAACCTCTTCGGGAGTTCCTATGATAATAACATTTGCAATATCCTCTTTCAGAATTTTTTCAGCCGCTTCATAAATTCTCGGATCCATTGATTCAGGGAGAATTATGGTTTTTTTGTCGGCTCTTGCTCTTTCTTTAATTTTGTCTAAAAAGCTCATTTTTAAAACCTCCGTATATTTATAATGCCAAAATTATCTTCCAACACCACATTATACACCTTTTTTCCCCTATTTGCAAGAGCCTTTCTCAAAATTTTTTTCAAAAAATACCTTTTATAATTTGAATTTTTATGATATAATATTTTGATAAACAAAAACGGAAGGATGAAGAATTTGGTTCTTGCAGGAATTATATGTGAATACAACCCGTTTCATATGGGACATTTTTATCACATAGAAGAAACAAAAAAGAAAACAAACTGCGACGGGATTATTGCGGTTATGAGCGGAAATTTTGTTCAGCGGGGCGAGGGTGCAATTTTTGAAAAAACCCTCCGTGCCAAAGCTGCAATTTCTAATGGTGCAGACATCGTTTTTGAGCTTTCTCCCCTTTATGCAGTGCAGAGTGCGGAGCTTTTTGCAAAATCTGCAGTGAAAATTCTCTCCTCCATTCCTGAGGTCAAATTTCTTTCTTTCGGAGCAGAAACTGACGACGAAAATGCTCTTTCGCTTATTGCAAAGCATCTGGCGTGCGAAAGCCCAGAATTTAAAGAACAGGTGAAATCAGCCTTGAAAACGGGAATTTCTTTTCCAAGAGCAAGGCAGGAGGCACTTTCAAAAATTCTGCCTGATATAAACTCGGAAATTTTATCATCCCCAAACAACATTCTGGGTGTTGAATACTTAAAGAGCATATACTCTCTCGGGGCAGAGATTAAACCCTGCATTATAAAAAGAAAGGGTGCGTCCCACGATTCCAAAGAGGAAGAGGGAGGCTTTTTCAGTGCGTCTTATCTTAGAGAATTAATTCTCAAAGAGGGAACATCCTCCCTTTCAGAAAAAGTTCCTGAGGGTACTTATAAAATTTTTGAAAATGCCCCCGTTTTCGATTTTGAAAGCTTTTCAAGGGCTGTTCTTTCCAATATAATAAATATGAAAACAGAGGAGCTTTCAAAAATTCAGGGAGTGACCGAGGGGCTTGAAAACCGCATAAAGAAAGAGTCACAAAAGGCAAAAACCTTAGATGAGCTTTTATCTTTTACAAAATCAAAAAGATACGCTCTGTCCTCTATAAGACGCATTCTCCTTTCATCTTATCTCGGCATAAGAAAAGGGGAGGGGGATACTCTTCCCCGATATATAAAAATCCTTGATTTCTCGCCTAAAGGACAGGAAATCTTAAACACTATAAAAAAGACATCAAATCTTCCCATTATAAAAAATATGAACGGGCTTAAAAAAGAAAGTCCCGCCCTGAGGGAGGAATACGAAAGAGAGATAAGGCTTGACAAGATATACAGCCTTTTTACCAAGGAGCTTTAAAATGAAAATAAACTACTCGGAAATATATAATCTTTGCAGTTTTGAAACAGTTTTTTACAAGGGAATGAATTATTTTAACAACGGATGCGTTAAAAGGGTTTCAAAAACAAGAATAAATTCATCAGAAGAATATATTGAGGCAAAGGTTAAAGGTGCCCACACATATAATGTTACCATTTGGTGCGAAAACGAAAAGGTTTCCCGCACGCTTTGCGACTGCTCGGCTTTTGAGAAGACAGGCGGGGTGTGCAAGCATATTGCATCGGTGCTTTTTTCTCTTGTTCCAAAGGACACGGAAAAAGCACAGCTTTTTTCAGGAGGCGACAAAAGCACGTCATCGGCTCTTGCAAGCTCTATAATCAAAAGCTACAAACAGACTCTTGAGAAAAATCTCCGGGGAGAAGAAAAGGCGGAGCTTATCCCGACTCTTCATATAAAATCCCAGAAAGAGACCTCTGTTGAATTTTCAATTGCTTTTCCCAAAAGCTATGTTATAAAAGACCTTTGTGCATTTTCGGAAAATGTTGCCTCTTCAAAAGAGGACACATACGGAAAGGACACACATTTTGTTCACAGTCCTAAAAACTTTTCGGAAGAGGCTGGAAAATATCTTGCCCTTATATCCGCATCCTGTGAGGAAAACCAAAGCTTTAACAGACTTTTCAACAAATATTCATATCTTTCCCCCTTGAAAGCAAGAAAGCTTAATCTTTCCCCTTATCATCTTGACCGCCTTATGGAGCTTTCTTTAGATGGCGAACTTTTGGCGGAAATCGGCGGAAAGGCTGAAAGCTACAAGGTTATAAAGAAAAACCCGCATCTTACCTTTACCTTTTCGGAGGCGGGAGAGGGGCATATTCTTGTTAAATGCGAAAGGTGCGTTTGCTTTTTCGGAGAGGCGCATCTTTATATAATAAGGGGCAGAGAAATTTATATAACCGATGAAGAATACAAAGAAAAAATGCAGGGGATGTTTTCATCCGCCTCGGTTTTCAACCCGCCCGAAAGCTTTATCATCAGCTTTGAGGATATGTTTTTCTTCTATAACAACATTATTCCCGAAATTTCGGTCTATTCAAGCATAATCCCCAAAAATGTTGACCTTTCAAAATTTGATATGCCCACACCCGAGGCTATGTTTTATCTTGACCTTGATGCAGACGGCACACTTTTTGCAAGGTGCGAAATTTTATACGGCGACCGAAAAATCAACCCGTTTTCAAAAAATGCCGACTCCCCGCTCAGAGACGCAGTTTTGGAGCATAACATAAAAAATACTCTTTTAAAATATTTCTCCGCCTTTGACGAAGACGAGGGAATATTCTCAGTCAGCGAAGAGGAGGAGGGCTTTTTCAAGCTCTTTGACTTCGGCACAGATGATTTGAAAGCCTTTGGAACGCTTTTTGCATCCGACAGTTTCAAAAGGCTTACCATAAGAAAGATGCCGAAAATCTCGGTGGGACTTTCCATTTCAAGCGGTATTTTAGAGCTTGAATTTTTCTCGGACGAATTTGACCTTAAGGAGCTTAAAAACATCCTGAAAAGTCACAAGGAAAAGAAAAAATACCACCGCCTGAAAAACGGAAGCTTTATATCTCTTGAAGATGAAAGCCTTTCAAAAATCTTGGATGTTCAGACAGCTCTTAATATTCAGGACATCAAAGGGGGCAAGCCTATCCCTCTTCCAAAACACAGAGCACTTTATCTTGACAGAGTTTTCGGCAAAGAAAACGTTTCAAGAAATGCAGGCTTCCGCAGTCTTATAAGAAATATAAGCTCTGCAGAAATGGGAGACTGGGAAATTCCAAAAACCCTTAAAAACACTTTAAGGCCATATCAAAAGCACGGCTTCCGCTGGCTGAGAGCTATGGACTCATACGGGTTCGGGGGGATTTTAGCTGACGATATGGGACTTGGAAAAACCCTGCAGGTTATCACTCTGCTCCTTTCCGAAAAGGAAACAAGCTCGGAAAGAGAACAATCCCTTATTGTTTGCCCTGCATCTTTAATCTACAACTGGGAAAACGAAATAAAGCGTTTTGCTCCAAGTCTTTCTGCCCTTGTTTTATCAGGCTCTATACCAGAAAGAGAAGAGCTTTTTAAAACCTTGGATAATTATGATATAATCATTACATCCTACGACCTTCTCAAAAGGGACAAGGATTTATACAACGAAAAAACTTTCCGCTTTTTCATAATCGACGAGGCACAATACATAAAAAATCATTCAACCCAAAGTGCAAAAGCGGTTAAGACCATAAAAGCAAAAAGCCGTTTTGCTCTTACGGGAACACCCGTTGAAAACCGACTCAGCGAGCTTTGGAGCATTTTTGACTTTTTGATGCCAGGCTTTTTGTTTTCCTACAGCCGATTCAGAAAAGAATTTGAAATTCCCTGCATAAAGCTTGGAGACGGGCGGGCACTTGAAAAAATTAAAAATATGGTTTCGCCCTTTATATTAAGAAGGCTTAAAAGCGAAGTTCTGCCTGAGCTTCCCGAAAAGACGGAGCACATTTTCTATTCAAAAATGGAAGAGGCACAGAAAAAAATTTATTCCGCCAATGTGAAAGTTTTAAAAGACACCGTGGAAAAAAACACAAAATCTTCTCTCAGGGAGGATGCTGTGAGAATTTTAGCTCTGCTCACAAGGCTCCGTCAGATATGCTGTGACCCGTCCCTTTGCTATGAAAACTATAAAGGTGAATCCTGCAAGGTGGAAAGTTGCATAAACCTTGTGAAAGAGGCAGTTTTGGGAGGGCATAAGGTCCTTATTTTCTCACAGTTCACATCAATGCTTGAAATAATTGAAGAACGCCTTGAAGAAGAGGGCATTCCTTTTTACACCCTGACGGGACAAACCCCAAAAGAAAGAAGGATTTCCCTTGTTTCAAGCTTTGAAAAAGATGATGTTCCCGTTTTTCTTATATCCCTGAAAGCAGGAGGCACGGGACTTAATCTTAAAAGTGCGGATGTTGTTATTCACTTCGACCCCTGGTGGAATGTTTCAGCTCAAAATCAGGCAACGGACAGAACCCACCGCATAGGGCAGAAAAACCCCGTTACCGTTTATAAGCTTATTGCAAAGGGAACGGTTGAAGAAAAAATCTTAGAGCTTCAAAAAAGCAAACAACACTTGGCTGACAGTATTATAACAGAAAATTCGGTCTCTATTGCGGATATGTCAAAAGAAGAACTTATTGCACTTTTAGAGGAAGGTGATTAATTATGAAAAGAAAAAAAGAACAAGCTCCAACATCCTGCGAAATGTGTGCACATTTTGTTTATGACGAACTATACGGGGAATATATCTGTCAGATTAATCTTGACGAGGACGAAATGTCAAGATATTTAAGCACCCCAAACTACGCCTGCCCGTACTTTAATTTGTATGATGAATATAAGATAGTAAGAAAGCAGAATTAAAATAAACCATATTTTTTTAAGAAAAAAAAGGATTTTCCTAAAATTTGGCGAATAATTAAAGGAGAGTCCTTTTTTTGTGTTTAAAAATTTGGAGATTTACCCGCAAAACACAAAAAATCGCACCTTAAATCAAAAAATGATTACATTTACATAGAAAGGATGATATGAATGGAAAACAAAAACGAAGAATTATTTGACCTTGACAGTTTGAATATTATTCCGGTTGATGTAGAAAAGGAAATGAAAAAATCCTTTATCGACTATGCAATGAGCGTTATTGTTGCCCGTGCATTGCCTGATGTCCGTGACGGCTTAAAGCCTGTTCACAGAAGAATTTTATACGCTATGTATGAAGACGGCATCACCCCCGAAAAAGAATACAAAAAGTGTGCTACCACCGTTGGTAACGTGCTTGGTAGATACCATCCCCACGGTGACGCATCTGTTTATGATGCTCTTGTCCGTATGGCTCAGGATTTCTCTATGCGTTATCCCACAGTTGACGGCCACGGAAACTTCGGCTCCGTTGACGGCGACCCTGCCGCAGCATACAGATACACCGAGGCAAGAATGGCAAAAATTTCAATGCATCTTCTTCAGAACATTGAAAAAGACACCGTTGACTATATGCCAAACTTTGACGAAAGCAGAAAAGAGCCTGTTGTTCTTCCCTCAAGATTTCCAAATCTTTTGGTTAATGGTTCAAACGGTATTGCGGTTGGTATGGCAACCAATATCCCTCCCCATAACCTGACCGAGGTTATCGACGGTATCATTCACGTTATCGACAACCCCGAGGCAACCATTGACGAAATTATGGAATTTATCAAAGGTCCTGATTTCCCAACAGGTGCACAGATTATGGGAACAAGCGGAATCCGTGCCGCATACCACACAGGACGCGGAAAGGTTAAGCTTCGTGCAAGGGCTGAAATCGAAACCATAAAAGAGGGTAAGCAGAGAATTGTTATCACCGAAATTCCTTATATGGTCAACAAAGCCCGTCTTATTGAAAAGATTGCAGAGCTTGTTCACGAAAAGAGGGTGGAGGGTATCTCCGACCTTCGCGATGAGTCAGACAGAGACGGTATGAGAATTGTGGTTGAGCTTAAAAAAGACGCTCCCGCAACTATCGTTTTAAACCAGCTTTATAAATATACTCAGCTTGAAGACAGCTTCAGTATTATTATGCTTGCACTTGTTAACCAAACTCAGCCTAAGGTTTTAACCTTAAGGGAAGTGCTTGATGAATATATTGCATTCCAGAAGCAGGTTATTACAAGAAGATGTGCTTTCGACAAGAAAAAAGCAGAGGCAAGAGCACACATCTTAGAGGGTCTTAGAATTGCCCTTGACCACATTGACGAAATTATCAGCATTATAAGAAAGAGCTATAACGACGCCAAGGACAAGCTTATTGAAAGATTCAGCTTTTCGGATATTCAGGCTCAGGCAATTCTTGATATGAGACTTGCAAGACTTCAGGGCCTTGAAAGAGAAAAAATCGACAACGAATATAACGACCTTATGGCACTCATTGCTCATCTTACAGAAATTCTCGGAAGCGAACAGATGATTTGCGATATTATAAAAGAAGAGCTTACCGAAATCAAAAACAAATTCGGTGACGAAAGAAGAACCTCTATCGAGCCTGTTGCAGACGATATTGACATTGAAGACCTTATTGAAGAAGAGGACAACGTTATCACAATGACAGGCGGAGGCTATATCAAGAGACTTGCAGTTGACACCTACAGAAGCCAGAGAAGAGGCGGAAAAGGTATTATCGGTATGCAGACTAAGGAAGAGGATTATGTGAAAACTATGTTTGTTGCCTCAACCCATGCGCATATTATGTTCTTCACCAACACAGGAAGAATGTACCGTCTTAAGACTTATGAAATTCCTGAGGCAGGCAGACAGGCAAAGGGAACTGCAATTGTTAATCTTCTTCAGCTTGAGGCAGGAGAAAAGATTTCCGCAATGATACCTCTTAAAGAATATCAGGAAGGCTTATACCTTACAATGATAACTAAGTGCGGTGTTATTAAAAAGACAAATCTTTTAGAATATGAAAACGCGCCAAAAGGCGGAAAAATTGCAATTAATCTTGACGAGGGCGACGAGCTTATAAAGGTTGAGCTTACAAACGGCGAAAACGACATCTTTATCGGCACAAACCACGGAAAGATGATAAGATTTTCAGAAAAGGATGTCCGCCCTCTTGGCAGAACATCAAGAGGTGTTCGTGCAATTACCCTTGACGATGGAGACAGTGTTGTTGGAATGGGTATCCAGAAAGAAGACACAAAAATCCTTGTTGTCAGTGAAAAAGGCTACGGAAAACGCACCGAGCTTTCAGAATACAAAACACAGACAAGAGGCGGAAAAGGAACAACCACCTACAAAATCAGCGACCAAACAGGAAATGTTGCAGGCTTTGACCTTGTTACACCTGATGATGACCTTATTCTTATTACATCAGAGGGTATCATTATCCGTCTTTCCTGCGACGAAATCAACACTCTTTCCCGTGTTACAAAGGGTGTTCGCCTTATGAGACTTTCGGATGATGTTAAGATAGTTTCTATGGCAACCGTTCCCCGCGAAGAGGAAACAGAAAACGAAGAGACTTCTAAAGAAAATGTTCCTGAAAACACAGAAGCAACCAAAGAAAACTAACTTTTTGTGTATTATTACAGTATTCACCTTTGAACTAACCGAATTTTTATTCAATAATCACACAGGTTGATTTTCACAAGAAAAAAGACCGCAAACCCTTGATTTTTCAGGGGTTTCGCTCTTTTTAGTTTTATGCCTTATACAAAATAGCTAAAAAATATTTTTAATTTTGTTTAATTATCTACTTACATCTTTTTTGATTTTGTGTTAGAATAAGCTATCGAATAGTGTGATATTTATTTTAGGGAGGTCAAATAAATGGCAGGTTTAAGTTTAAGGCATTTAGGCAAGACATACAAAGGTGGCGTATCTGCTGTTTCCGACTTCAATCTTGAGATTGAAGATAAAGAATTCATAATCTTGGTTGGTCCTTCAGGCTGTGGTAAATCAACAACACTCAGAATGATTGCAGGTCTTGAAGAAATTACTGACGGTGAGTTATATATCGGGGATAAGCTTGTAAACGACGTTGCACCAAAGGACAGAGATATTGCAATGGTTTTCCAGAACTATGCGCTCTATCCTCATATGACAGTTTTTGAAAATATGGCTTTCGGCTTAAAGCTTAGAAAAGTTCCGAAAGACGAAATAAAGAAAAAGGTTGAAGAAGCTGCAAGAATTCTTGATATTGAGCATCTTTTAGACCGTAAACCGGCTGCATTATCAGGCGGTCAGAGACAGCGTGTTGCTCTCGGTCGTGCTATCGTTCGTGAACCAAAAGTATTCCTTATGGACGAACCTTTATCAAACCTTGACGCAAAGCTTAGAGTTCAGATGAGAGCTGAAATCGGTAAGCTTCACAAAAAGCTTGAGACAACATTTATATATGTTACTCATGACCAGACAGAAGCTATGACAATGGGTTCAAGAATCGTTGTTATGAAAGACGGTATTATGCAGCAGTGTGCATCACCTGCAACACTTTATGATGAACCTGTTAACGTTTTCGTTGCAGGCTTTATCGGAAGCCCGCAGATGAACTTCATCACTGTTACACTTGATAAGAGAGAAGACGGCGTTTACCTTAAAAACGACGACTTATGTATTAAACTTCCTGAAGGAAAAGGAAATCGCGAAGAGCTTGCTCCTTACTACGGAAAAGAAGTTATTATGGGTATCAGACCAGAATCAATTCGCGAAGACGAGGCAATTCTCGCTGCAATGCCAGAAGGTATTGTTGATGTTGATGTTGAGCTTACAGAAATGATGGGTGCTGAAACATACCTTTACTTAAAGCTTGGCAGCTTACCTCTTATTTCAAGAGTAAACAGAAGAACAACAGCTAAACACGGCGATTCTATCAAGGTTGTATTTGATGTTAATAAAATTCATATCTTTGATAAGGATACAGAAATTGCAATAGTTCATTAATAAAAATAAAAACCCGAGGCATTTGCCTCGGGTTTTTATTTTTTTCATAAATCTTTATCTATTTTACAATGTTATTTACTATGGTGTTGTTTTCGGATTTTCCTGCCTGCAATATTGCTTTTGAATTTTCCGGAATATCTATTTCGCAGTTTTCTACAGTACAGCCTGTTACATTTGAAAGGTATATGGCAGCCTTTTTTCCAAAATCATAATCTGTTTTGATTTTTACTCCCTCAACAACAGTATTATTTTCATAAACATCTATACCTCTGTTTAATTCCCCGCCTTTTATTTCCTTTGCATTTCTTATACTTATTTCTCCTGTATTGTTTCCGGTTTGTTCAATTATCGTGTTATAAACCTTATCTATTTTGCTTATTGCAACCGGGAAATAGCAATTTTTAATTATTACGTCTGATACCGTTGAATCGGTATAATTTATTTGATAAATTGCTCCAACATTTTCCGTTTCACCCAATTTTCCAACCCCATCTATTACGATATTTTTAAACATACTGTTTTGGGCGGAGTTTTGAATAACAGCTTTTTCACAATTTGTTATTTCTCCGTTTGAAATAACAACATTCTTTGACCCGATAATTTTTATTGCAATATCCTTTGCTCCTGCTATTTTAAAATTATCTATCAAAATATTTGTATTATTTTTAGAATTTTTTGTTTCAATGGCCGTATTCACATTCTTTATTTCTGTGTTTGTTATGGTTATGTTTTCTTTTTTCCCGATTCCCATAAACTTTATAGCCACAGGACTTTCATCTATTATATTGTTATGAATTTTTACATCAGTAATAGTCCCAGACGGTGCTCCGATATTTATGCCATTTCCGTTAATTTTTGATATTTTATTGTTTCTTATTTCAACATTTTTTATCACTGTGTCTTCAAAAAGAGACTCTATAGCAATACCAAAATTAGTTTTCCCTTCAACGGTTCCCTCAATAATATTGTTTTCAACAACCACATTTCTGCATCCGTCTCCAACAGAAATTGCACCGCCGCTGCCGCCTGCTCCTGGGCTTCCTATAACAATGTTATCATGGATATTTGAATCTATACAATAAACCATGTCAAGTCCTTCGTCGCCCACATTTTCTATTTTCAAGTTTCTGTATGTTCCTCTTATTGTATATTGCAGGTCAAAGCCGTGTGTTTCTTCGGTGGCTTTATTTTTCCCTGCAACCCATGCATGAATCAAAGGCTCACTGTCATAAACTCCTAAATCAGAAAAGGTTATATCATGTAAATACTGGCTTTCATCCCTTGGGGTTATTTCAGGAGATATTCTTATTGCAACCCATGAACCGTCGCTTCTCCAGTCCGCAAGATATTTAATAGTTGATTTTTCTGCCCCGTCTCCAATAACCGTGAGTCCTCCGGAGCCAAGAGGCATTTTTATGTAAATTCCTCCCCTGCTTAATCCATATGTTCCCTCAGGAAAATATACTGCTGCAGGAAGATTTTCAATTGCGTGCTTAAATGCTCTTTCTATTGCGCTTCTATCGTTTGATATTCCGTCTCCTTTTGCCCCGAAGTCCTTAACATTAACAATTATTTCCTCTGTGTATATATGAACTTCCTTTTTTGTGTTATCCCATTTCACAAGGCAATCAAAGGCTTCGCTTATTGCTCTTACAGGAACCATTGTCCTGTCGTTAACCAGCATCGCAGGAACATCAAGATCCACAATGTTTTTATCCACATAAAGCTTTTTCTCATTAATCTTTATGGAAACCTTTCTGTCTCCTTTTTCAGAGGATGCTTTTTCTAAATCATTATCCCATTCAACGGTTGCCCCAAGACTTTCAAAAATCTTTCTCATAGGAACCATTGTTCTTCCGTCTGTTATAAATGGTTCAACATCAAATTCCAGCTTTTCCTCGTTTATAAAAACGCTTACACCCATTTCCATAACTATGTTATCTGCAAATGCAATTGTTGCAAATCCTGCAAAAACAGCAACCATTACGAATAGTGAAATAATCTTGACCGCTTTTTTCATAAAAATTCTCCTTTAAGTAAATTCCATATATAAAAAAATTTTTTACATAAATAAATGCTCAATTAATATTTTAACACCAATTCCTATTAAAATCAAGCCTCCTAAAATTTCCGCTTTTCCTTTTAATAGATTTCCAACCTTTTTCCCTATGTAAACACCGAAAAAGCAAATCACAAAGGTTATAATTCCTATTATTAAAGAAGATGAAAAAACGGGCATTTTAAGTGCCGCAAAGCTAACTCCGACAGCAAGGGCATCAATGCTTGTTGCAATTGCCTGCACAAAAAGAAGCTTTAATCCGATTTTTTTGCAATCTTCTTTTTCATCCTTTTTTTCAAAAGCCTCGCTTATCATTTTTATTCCAATAAATAAAAGAAGACAAAAAGCTATCCAGTGGTCAACCGAATTTATAGCGTTTTTAAAAATATTTCCTGCAAAAAAACCAAGAACAGGCATCAAAAACTGAAAAAATGCATACATAAACGCAATTTTTGAGGAATCTTTAATTTTAACTCTATTAAGACACATTCCGTTTGTAACAGACACAGAAAATGCATCCATTGAAAGTCCAAGACCTATTAAAAAAACTGTCAGCATTATTTATTCTCCTTTATTTTTTTGTTGTTTCTTGGAAATTCCTTTGGAGTTTTTGAAATTTTCTTTATAATAACAAGTTTTCTTATTACATCTGAAAAAGGAATTGAAAGTTCCTTTATTTCCTCAATTTTTCCCCCGAGATTTCCTATCATCTGTTTTGCATTATTTAATTCTTCATCAATTTCAAAAGCTTTTAAGGAAATAAAATATCCTCCCTCTTTAACAAAAGGAAGAGCATATTCGGAAAGAACCTTTAAGGATGCCACCGCTCTTGAAATAACAAAGTCATATTTTTCTCTGAAGTTTTTATCTCTTCCTAAAACCTCTGCACGTCCGTGAATTGCCTCTGCATCCGAAATTCCTATCTCTTTTATAACTTCTGAAAGAAAAATAATTCTTTTATTTAAAGAGTCAAGAAGTGTTATTTTTATATCATCTTTTACAATTTTTAAAGGAACACCGGGAAAACCTGCCCCTGTTCCAATATCAAGGACTTTTATATCTTCCTTATCCTTAATAAGATAAAATGGGCTTAGACTATCCAAAAAATGCCTAATACTGATGCCATCATCATCTGTTATGGCGGTGAGGTTCATTTTTTCGTTCCATTCTTTAAGCAAACAAGAATATGTGGCAAATTTTTCAATTATTTTATCATCTGCCTCAATTCCATATTCTAAAAGTCCCTTTATAAGTATATCTTTATTCATAATATATCCTCTTAATAATTAAGGAGTTGTTAAAATTAACAACTCCTTAAATGTCATTCAATAAGTAAAAAAAGCTTACGCTTCCTTTGGTGCATCAACAGGACAAACACTTGCACAGTTTCCGCAATCGATGCAAGCATCTGCATCAATTTCGAATTTTCCATCTCCTTCTGCTATACAAGAAACAGGACATTCACTTGCACAAACACCGCATGCGATACATTCATCACTGATAATATAAGCCATTTTTTTCACCTCTTTAACTTAACTTTCTTATATAATATATCATTTTAAATAATTTGTCAACACCTTTTTATTAACAGAGTTAAGGTTATCCACCTGTTGATAAAATGTGAATTATTTTTATCTCCTTTTTTATACACATTCCTGTTCATAACTTTTTTTAGTTTTCAACAATTTATTAAACCTCTCATTCCTTATAAATCATAATAAAAAATATACTTTTCAACAGTTTGAACACCCCCTACAACAACTACCTCAACCTTAATATTATTATATATATTTTATATATAATAAAAATGGTGAAAATGCAAAAAAATTTATAAAAATTGTTTGATTTTTTCAAAATTTTATGGTATAATTAAAGGGTAAAATTTAAGGTAAAAACGAGGGAAAAATTATGATTATAAATTGCTCTAAAAACCTACTTGCAGATACACTTCAAACGGTTTCAAAGGCAACATCAGCAAAGTCTAATCTTGCAGTTTTGGAAGGTATTTTTATAAAGGCTGAAACATCAGGTGAAATCACCCTTATGGGAAATGATTTGGAGATAGGAATTGAGGCAAAAATAAAGGGTGATGTTGTTGAGGCAGGAAGAGTTGTTTTGAATGCAAAAATGCTTCTTGCAATCGTTCGCAGTATGTCCTCTGAAGATATAACAATTGAAGTTTCAAATACATATGGATGTACCATAAAAGGAGGAAATTCAAAGTTTGAAATTTCGGGTATTGACCCTATAGAATTTCCAGAAATTTTAAAAGTTGATACGGATTATGATATAGAGTTATCCACAGATATACTTAAAAATATGATTTCAAAAACCGCATTCTCGGTTTCTCAAAGCGACCAGAGACCTGTTTTAAAGGGATGTCTTCTTGAAATTAAGGGAAATAAACTAAAAATGGTTGCAGTTGATAAATTCAGAATGGCAATAAGGGAAGAGGAAATAGAAGAAAATCTCCCTGAAAAAACAATTATTATTCCTGAAAAAACTTTAAATGAAATATCAAAGATTTTAAAGGATAATGACAAGGTTTCAATAAAATGTAATTCTAAAAATGTTGTTTTTGCCTTTGAAAATTACAGAGTGGTTAGCCGTCTTATAGAGGGTGAATTTATAAAATATGAGGCTGCAATTGCAAAGGAATTTGAAATAGAGCTTGAAATTTCAAAAAATGAAATTTATGACACAATTCAAAGAGCTTCCCTTATGATGAATTCAGAAACCTTTAAATCTCCGTTAAAAATAAAAATTTCTGGGGATGAGGTTAGAATTTTCTGTGAAACAGCACAAGGTTCTTTTGATGACAGTTTGAGTGTTCCTACAGGGGATTCAAATCTTCTTATAGGCTTTAACAACACATTTTTAATTGATGCTCTTCGTGCTCTTGACGAAGAAATGATAAAAATTAAGTTTAATAAAAATATAAACCCAATGGTTATAACACCTGTAAGCGGGGAAAAATTCTTATATCTTGTTCTTCCTATGAAGATTTAGAGTTATGATAGTTAAAAGCATAAATTTAAAAAATTTCAGGAATTATGATAATCAGTTTTTGGAATTTGACGAAAAATTAAATATAATTTACGGGTTTAATGCCCAGGGTAAAACCAATATTTTAGAAGGAATTTATTATTTTTCCACAGGAAAATCGGGAAGAACAAAAAAAGAGGCAGAGACAATAAAATTTGGAAGTGAAAATGCCTCTCTTGAAATTGTTTTTAATGATAAAAACAGAGAAAACAAGGCAAAAATTGAAATTTTTCAAAATAAGAGAAAAAATATTTATCTGAATGAAATTCTTCTTAAAAAGGTTAGTGAAATTGTTGGAAAATTAGGAGCAGTATATTTTGGACCTGAGTATTTAGACCTTGTGAAAGGCGGACCTTCAAAAAGAAGAAAAAATATTGATATAATAATAAGTCAGCTAAGACCAAGCTATTTTTCGGCACTTTCAGAATATAAAAAGACCATAGAACAGAAAAATGCAATGCTGAAAAACAATAATCCCGACAGAATAATTTTAGAAATTTTAAATGAAAAAATAGTAAGTCTTTCGGAGATTATTGCAAGGTGTAGATTTGAATATATAAAAAAAATAGAAAAAAATGCAAAGCTTTTGCAAAAACAAATATCGGACGAAAATGAAGATTTGGAGATTTTTTATATATCTCCTGTTGGTGTTTTGAAAGAATTTGAAAGCAAAATGTTTATAGATGAGCTAAAAAATAAGCTTGAGAAAAATCTGGAAAGAGAAATAATTTTAAGGGAATCTGTTGTTGGTGTTCACAGAGACGATATTGAATATAAAATAAATTCTCTTGAGGTTAAAAGCTTTGCATCACAGGGACAGCAAAAAACGGTTGTTCTTGTTCAAAAAATAGCAGAGGCACAGCTTTTCTTTGAAGAAAAGGGTGAATATCCCATATTATTGCTTGATGATATTATGAGTGAGCTTGATGAAAGAAGGCAAGCCTTTGTTATGGAAAAACTTAAAAATATGCAGATTTTTATAACCTGCACAGGAGGAGAAATCCTGAAAAAATTAAGTGAAGGAAAAAAATTTGAAATTGAAAAGGGGAGGCTTTTATAATGTATGTGCATCTAGGGGCAGATACGGTTGTTAATACAAAGAACATTATTTCAATAATGGACCTTGAAAGCTCTTCCATTTCAAAGTTTTCAAAGGAATTTTTAAAAACAGCGGAAGAAGAGGGTTTTGTTAAAAATGTGTCCGATGAAATTCCAAAAAGCTTTATAATATGCGAGGAAAAGGGACAATCAGTAATATATTTAACAAATATTTCAACAAAAGCCTTGGCCGGAAGAATAAAAAAAGGAAAGTTAGAATTTTAAATACAGAGGAAAATTAAAGAAGCGAAAAGGTTTTCGCAGGAAAGGGATGAATTTAAGTTGTCAGAAAATATGGAAAACATTACAAATGTGCCGGTTGAAACAAGTTATGACGAAAATCAAATTCAGGTACTGGAAGGTCTTGAGGCGGTTAGAAAAAGACCCGGTATGTATATCGGCTCTACCACATCAAGGGGACTTCACCACCTTGTTTATGAAATAGTGGATAACTCTATTGACGAGGCACTTGCAGGTTACTGTAAGAATATTACGGTTTCTATTAATGAAGATAACTCTATAACCGTATCTGACGACGGAAGAGGTATCCCAACAGGTATTCAGCCACAGACAGGTCTTCCTGCAGTTGAGGTTGTTTTCACAGTTCTTCACGCAGGCGGAAAATTCGGCGGAGGCGGATATAAGGTTTCAGGAGGTCTTCACGGGGTTGGTGCATCCGTTGTTAATGCTCTTTCCGAGTCCTTAGAGGTTTATATTCACGATGGAGAAAATATTCACTATCAGGAATATGAAAGAGGACATAAAAAAGAAGACTTAAAGATTATTGGAAAAACCGACAAAACAGGTACAACCGTCCATTTTAAACCGGACGGAGAAATTTTTGAAGACCTTGTTTATGACTATAGCATTCTTCTTCACAGACTTCGTGAACAGGCATTTTTGAATGCGGGCATAAGAATTATTTTAAAGGATTTGCGTGCTGACGATGAGGGAAAAACAAAAGAAGAAGTTCTTTACTACGAGGGTGGTATTAAAGAATTTGTTAAATATGAAAACAGAAATAAAGAGGCTATCCACGAGGATGTTATTTATGTCAGCACTGTCAGAGAAAACAGTGAAGCAGAAATTGCTATGCAATATAATGACGGTTACACAGAAAATATTATAAGCTTTGCAAATAACATCAACACAACAGAGGGCGGAACTCACGAAACAGGCTTTAAATCAGCACTTACCAAGGTTTTAAATGACTATGCAAGAAAATATAAGATGCTGAAAGATAATGATTCAAACCTTTCAGGTGAAGATACAAGAGAGGGACTTTCCTGCATTATAAGTGTTAAGGTTACAGAGGCGCAGTTTGAGGGACAGACAAAAACCAAGCTTGGAAACAGTGAAATCAGAACTATTGTTGAAAAAATGGTTAATGAAAAGCTTACAGAGTTTATGGAAGAAAATCCCGCCATTGCAAAGATAATTATTGACAAGGCAATGACCGCATCCCGTGCAAGAGAGGCGGCAAAAAGAGCGAGAGAAAACACAAGAAGAAAATCAGCACTTGAAAGCTCAACACTTCCCGGAAAGCTTGCAGACTGTTCATCAAAGGACACAGAATATACTGAGATTTATATTGTCGAAGGGGATTCTGCGGGAGGCAGTGCAAAGCAGGGAAGAGACAGACGTTTTCAGGCAATTCTTCCTCTTTGGGGAAAAATGCTTAACGTTGAAAAGTCAAGAATTGACAAGGTCTACACCAATGAAAAGCTTCTCCCTGTTATAACAGCTGTCGGAGCAGGCGTGGGAGACGATTTTGATGTTTCCAAAATAAGATACGGAAAGGTTGTTATTATGGCGGATGCCGATGTTGACGGTGCTCACATAAGAACACTTCTTCTCACTTTCTTCTTTAGATATATGAGACCTTTAATTCAGGAAGGACACGTTTATATTGCACAGCCACCTCTTTATAAGGTTTATAAAGGAAAGAAAATAAGATATGCATATAATGACGACCAACTGAAAGAGGCTCTTGAAGAAATTCCGGATGCATCTGTTCAGAGATATAAGGGTCTTGGTGAAATGAATCCTGAACAGCTTTGGGAGACCACTATGGACCCTGAAAAACGTGTTATGGTGAGAGTTGATATGGAAGATGCAAGACGTGCAGACGAAATATTTACACTTCTTATGGGCGACAAGGTTGAACCGAGACGTCAATTTATTGAAGAACACGCAAAAACAGTAATAAACTTAGACATATAAATATATATAAGGGAATAGGAAAATGAGCAAAGCGGATGTTATTTTTAAAAATATGTGCAGAGATATTATTGAAAACGGATTTTCGGACGAGGGACAGGATGTTCGTCCCCGCTGGGAAGACGGAACTCCTGCACACACTATAAAAAAATTCGGCGTGGTGAATAGATATAATCTTGAGGAAGAGTTCCCAATTCTCACTCTTCGTCCCACCTATCTTAAAAGTGCAATTGACGAAATTCTTTGGATTTGGCAGAAAAAATCCAATAATATAAAGGATTTAAATAGCCATATATGGGATGAATGGGCAGATGAAAAAGGCTCTATCGGAAAAGCTTACGGTTATCAGCTGGGAATTAAGCATCACTACAAGGAGGGGGACTTTGACCAGGTTGACAGGGTTCTTTTCGACCTTAAAAATAATCCTTACAGCAGAAGAATTATTACCAATATTTATAACCATCAGGACCTTTCTGAAATGAACTTATATCCTTGTGCCTACAGTATGACCTTTAATGTTACAGAAGGAAAGCTGAACGGAATTTTAAATCAGCGTTCTCAGGATATACTCGCTGCAAATAACTGGAATGTGTGCCAGTATGCGGCACTTATGCATATGTTTGCTCAGGTTTCAAATCTTAAAGTGGGAGAATTTGTTCACGTTATTGCGGATGCTCATATTTATGACAGACACATTCCTATCATAAAAGAGCTTATTGAAAGAGAAAGCTTTGATGCACCAACTCTTAAAATAAACGAAAATGTAAAGAATTTTTATGATTTCACACCTGATGATTTTGTTCTTGAAAATTATAATAAAGGAGAACAAATCAAAAACATACCAATTGCGGTGTAGAGGAGAAATTTATGAATATAATTGCAGCTGCAGATTTAAACTTTGGCATTGGAAATAAGGGAAATCTTCTTTGTCATATAAAAGAGGATATGAAGTTTTTCAAGGAAAAAACCATCGGCAAGGCGGTTATTATGGGAAGAGAAACATTTCTTTCACTTCCTAACCAGAAACCTTTAAAAGACAGAAAAAATTTCATTTTAACAACAAACAAGGATTTTAAGGTGGAGGGAGCAGTTTGCTGTTCTTCTCTTGAAGATGCCATAGCTGAGGCAAAAAAAGAATTTAAAGAAGACGATATTTTCCTAATCGGCGGTGAGAGGGTTTATAATTACGGTGAAAAATATTGTAAGAAAGCCTATATAACAAGGATAGATGCTGAATTTGAAGCCGACCGCCATATAATTAATTTTGATGAAAATGAAAACTGGGAAAAGAAAAGCGAAGAAATGATTAAAAGTGAAAAAGGATATTATATTACATTCACAACATACGAAAGAAAGTAAAAAAAATAAAGCCGAGGAAAACCTCGGCTTTTATTATTAATATTTTGGTATTGGAGTGAAATTCTTCTCAAAGGTTATAACTGCAAAGTGGTTTTCAAAGTTTTTATTTAAAAGGCTTGCAATCTCTTCCTTTAGATAATCTTCCGAAATATCAAGAGAGTGGGGAATAACACAGTCAAAAATAACATTTGTGTGTGTTGGCCCCGGAACAACCCTCAGGTCATGGATACCCAAAGCCTCGTTTATGCCTTTTAAATGGTTGCTGATTAAATCTCTTAGCTTGCCAACCTTATCATCCGTTGTGACAACAGGGTCCATATGTATAATAACATTCAAGTTTTCTTTTTCAAGAAAATATCTTTCAATGTTGTCAATCATATCATGGCTTTTTAAAACGTCCTCTTCTGCAGCAACCTCAACATGAACACTTGCAAAGCATCTGCCCGGTCCATAATCGTGAACTATCATATCGTGAGTGCCGAGAACTCCCTCAAATGCCATAATTTTATTATGCATATTTTCAACAAAGTCAAGCTCGGGAGGAGTTCCGAGAAGAGTTCCCAAAGTGTCCTTTATAAGAGTGATGGCACTGTATATAATAAATATAGCAACAAAAATACCAACAATTCCGTCAATATTTATTTTGAAATAGAATGAAACCAAAAGGGAGATAATAACCGCAACCGTTGAGATACAGTCGTTTCTCGAATCTTCTGCAGTTGCAAGAAGAACCTTGGAATTGATTTTTCTGCCGATTTTCACATTGAAAAGGGAAAGCCAGAGCTTTGCCATTACAGAAAACAAAAGAATAAAAGCCGAAACTATGTTAAACTCCAGAGGAGTGGGGTTTATAAGCTTTTCTATTCCTGATTTCAAAAGTTCAACGCCGATAACCAAAATTATAGCAGTAACCGTAAGAGCGGAAATATATTCGTATCTTCCGTGACCGTACGGATGGCGTTCATCTGCCGGCTTTTCTGCAAGCTTAAAGCCAAAGAGGCTTATTATGCTTGATGCAGAGTCCGAAAGATTGTTTATGGCATCTGCGGTTATGGAAATACTTTTTGTCAGTATCCCTGCAAGAAATTTCAGGGCAAAAAGCAAAAGGTTCATTATAATTCCAACCCAGCCTGCAAGCTTTCCGTATGAGCCTCTAACCTCAGGGTTTTCATAATCTTCATAATTCTTCACAAATTTTTTTATAATAAGACTGGTCAAAGCTTTTCACATCCTAATGGTAGTTTGAATTTATTTTAGCATAAATTCAAATTATTGTCAATTATGAGGATAATGTTGTCTTGTTGATATGCAGACTTCGTCTGCTCGATATTTTTACTATCGCAAAATCGATATGTTTTCGCTACTCTCAAACTCGATATGATATGAATTCTCGTTGCCGCAAGGCAACATATCGAGCCACAAGGCATATTGAGTCGTTTATGACATATCGAGAATTCGCAAGAATTCATATCGATGCGTTGCAAGGCAACGCAATTAATCATTGTAGGTAAAGGCGGAGAAAAGTCTTGAAATTCTGTTCCATGTTTTGCGGTCAACGTTCCCTGTTTGCGGGAGTCCAAAAACCTTTTGCAGAGCCTTAACTGCGTTTTCTGTTTCTGCGTCAAAAACACCTGTTAAAACGACCTCAGGAAGATTTTTATATCTGTCGGCAAGCTTTTTCAGCATAACCTGCAGGAGTAAAACCTCGTCGTATCTGTCCCCCGGTTTCATAGCTGAAAGCTCGGGAGGGAGAATTGAAACAGGCTCTCCCGGAGATTTATCCTCAAGAGTGTCAAGATATGCCTCCAAAATCATATACCAGGTGTCCTTGTCAACCTCTCCTGTTTCGGGCAGGGAATAAAGCCTTTGAAACGCTCTCACTGCATTCTCTGTTTCTTCACCGAAAACTCCGTCAGGAGTTATGGTGGGGATTTCAGGAATGTGCTTTGATAAAAATCTTAAGCTGTGCTGAAGCTCGTATATTGCCTCTTGTCTGTCATTTTGAGAATACTTATTTGCCAACTTTGTTTCCTCCTTAATATCAAACTCTTAAAACATAGCCGGGGTATTGTCCCTCGGCCCTTTCTGCGTTTTGAACACTCCTTGCGACCTGTGCAAGCCTCTCCCACGTAAAGGGAAAAACAATGCCCCTCGGAGGAATGCCGAACTCCCGTTCAAAGGCTAGAACTGCATTTTGTGTGTCTCTGCCGAAATACCCCGTCACATCAACCTTTGGAACAGAGGGGTAGTAGGCACTTATAATATTAAGCCTTTCCTGAATAAGCCTCACCGCATCCGACTGACTGCCAAGCCTTAGTGCTGTGCCGGGGAAAGGTGCATAAGGCTCGTTTAAATAATCAGGCGGGTTCTCTGCTAAAATTCCCGAATAAACATCAACTAATTTTTCCCAAGTTTCAAAATTAACAACCCCCGTGGGACTAAGCCCGTATTCCTTTTGAAAGCCCACAACAGAGTTTCTTGTGGCAGGTCCGAAGTATCCGTCTATTTCCACAGAGGGAACGGCATTATTGTAAAATGCCACAGTGGAAAGATAATATTGCAGGGAACGGACAAGTCCTCCCGAATCGCCCTCACGAAGAAGATTTGAAAGCTGTCTCGGAAGTCCCTCTATGGTGAGACCCTCGGAGTTTAAGTTCGCAAGTCTTGTTACCGCCGTAAAAATATACTGAATTTTATACCAAGTGGCTTTTCCTACAATTCCGTCCTCTGCTAAATTAAAAATTCGCTGAAAGGCTCTAACCGCATCTTCGGTTGCAATGCCGAAAAATCCATCAGGCTCGGGAATTTTGGGGATAAGAGGATAGTCCTTTGCTATTCTGTTCAGCTGAAGCTGAATTTTCTGTACCTCACGATTTGAAGAACCTACCCGAAGCGGTGTGCCTCGGTAAGATTCGGTTATATTCTGTATAGGGGCATCTTCAACAATGTCAATGTCGGGGCCGTAGTAAGTGGTTAAAATTTCGTATGGCACAAGTCCCTGCTCTGCAAGGTCAACAGTTCCCCACTGGGAAAGACCGTCACACTGAACCTCAACACCGTCACAAAATGCGGCAAAAAGAGGTTCAATATTCCCCTGCCGTCTGATATAGTCGTTAAAAATTTCGTCAACTATCCTTGAAATGTCCTCAAAAATATTTCTTCCGTTCACAAAGGACATATCGTAGGCGGTGGAATTTGTTATGTCAAAATCATAGCCCATAGAGGGATACCACTCGGTGTAAACTCTGTTCAGGGCATAGGAAATAATAGCATAAATGTTGGCACGCAGGGCGTTTTCGGGCCAGGTTGGGTAGATTTCGCTGGATGCAACATTTTTTATGTAGTCAGGAAATGAAACCGTAACCGTTTCCGCTTGAGAGGAAGGAGGGCCAAGGTGGACACGTATAGTTTCCGGAATATAGGGAAGTCCTGTCATTTTTTAAGCCTCCCCGCCGTTTTGAGCCAAAGGCTCGGAAATATAATACTTTTTCTTTCCCGAATAGGTATCAAGAGGAAGAGGAATAAGAGCCACAGGCTGGATAGTGGTGTTTTGGGAAAAAACAGGCACGTTAAGTAGCTCTGTTGTGTAAAAGCCCGGTTTGTCAACTCTTATGTTATAATTTTGAAAGCCTCTTTTGTTATCTGGGGACAAAGAGACGGACTTTAAGGGTGCAGGAAGCTGAATTTCTGCAGTTTTGCCGTCTCTGTCTGTGAACATATAGGAAAGTATTTCTTCACTGCCGAGAGAATTTTCCTTTGATATAATAACTCCCGCATCGGGAACGGGTGTGGTTTCTTCTCCTATGTAAACCTGAACGAAAAGTCGTCCTGTGCCTTGGTTTTGGGATGTTTCCATATTATTTGCCATAGAAAAATCTCCTTCTTTATAACAATATTCTTTTAATGCAGTATATGCAGAAAATAAAAATTTGTGAAAAAAAAGAGAACGGATATCCCGTTCTCCAAGTCGTTATTTTATTAAATTTTCAAGAGCTTTTTTAAAACTCAGAACTGTATCATCAGCACCCAGAGTGTCAAATTTTTCAAGCTCGGTCTTTGCTTTTTTGTATTCTTTGTTTTCAATCAAAAGATAAATGTCCGATAAAATTTTCATTGACTGTCGGTAAGTCTCTCCGTTTGATGCTATAGAACTTTCATCAATCAATTCTTTTAGTTTTTTGTTTTCCTTTTCAAGCTCATTAACTTTGTTTGAAAGCTGTGTGATTTTGTTTTGACCGTCATGCACAATTTTTTCTTGAACGGAAACCATATCAAAATAATCTTTTTCTAAAGTATCGATTTTCTCTCCCGAAAGGTATGCAAAAACCAAAAGCATAATCACGGAACAAAGCATTATTATAAAATATGTGAAAACTCTCTTGTCAAATTTCTTCATTTTTGTTTGTCCTTTCTATAACTCAAAAAATTGCCCCTTAAACAAGCTTTGGTGGTTTTTAATATACTTTCCCTCAATGTGTTGAGTTTTCGTCTCCAAGACGCCTTTTTAAAGGGTGGTTTTTTGTCAAAAACTGGTAATTTTACTTACTAAGCTCGTAAAGAAGTCTTTCCAGGTCTTCTTTTGAATAATATTCGATTTCTATTTTACTTTTTTTCTTTCCCGCCAAAATTTTCACCTTTGTGCCAAGTTTTGCGGAAAGGTTTTTTTCCACTGACAAATAATATTTTTCGTCAGATGATTTTCTTGGTTTTTCCAGAGGGGGAGTTAGTCTTTCAACTGAAACAAGTTTTTCTGTCTGGCGGACGGACAGTCCCTCTTTTATAATTTTTTCTGCAAGGGCAAGCTGTTCTTTTTCATCCTCCACCGCAAGAAGTGTTCTTGCGTGGCCCTGGGAGAGCGACCCCTCTGTAACCAGTGCCTTAACCTTATCCGAAAGCTTGTTGAGTCTCAGGGCGTTTGCAACGGCGCTACGGCTTTTACCAACTCTTTCGGAAACCTCTTCCTGAGTCATTTCAAACTTTTCCATAAGATTTTTATAACCCTCTGCCTCTTCGATAGGGTTTAAATCTTCTCTCTGCAAATTTTCAACTAAAGCAACTTCCATAAGCTCTTTTTCGTCAAATTCCTTGATAATACAAGGAATTTCTGTAAGATGAGCGAGCTTTGATGCCCTCCATCTTCGCTCTCCTGCAATAATTGTGTGCATACCGTTTTTGTTTTTCTTAACCAAAACAGGCTGAATAACCCCGTGGGTTTTAAGAGACTCTGCAAGGGCTTCAAGCTTTTCTTTATCAAAGGTTCTTCTCGGCTGTTTGGGGTTTGGCTCAATATCCCGTATTTTAAGCATAACAACCTTGTCGGAAGTTTTTTTGTCATCCTGAATATCCTCTAAAAATGAGGAATTTTCGTATGCGGGGGTAATATCTTCGTTAAAAAGAGCACCTATTCCGCGTCCTAAGCCTCTTTGTTTTTTCTTTTTATCTTCCATAATTATATGTTCCTTTCAATCACTTCTTCTGCAAGGGCGAGGTAACACTCTGCACCCTTTGAGTGTTTATCGTATTCAATAATAGGCTGACCAAAGCTTGGAGCCTCGGAAAGACGGACGTTTCTTGGGATTATGGTTTTGAAAACTTTATCCTTAAAGAACTTCTTAACCTCGTCAACAACCTGAATTGAAAGATTTGTTCTTGCGTCAAACATTGTCATTAAAATTCCCTCAATGGCAAGAGAGGGGTTTAAGGATTTTTTCACAAGCTTTATGGTGTTTGTGAGCTGGCTCAAGCCCTCCAGTGCATAGTATTCACACTGAATCGGAACAAGAATAGAGTCTGATGCTGTAAAGGAATTAAGCGTTATAAGTCCAAGAGAAGGAGGACAGTCAATAAGAATAAAATCAAAAAATTCCCGAACCTTTGAAAGTGCATCCTTTAAAAGAAATTCCCTTTTTTCCTTTAATGCAAGCTCAAGCTCTGCTCCTGCAAGATTTATATTTGAGGGAACAATGAAAAGTCCCTCATATTCAGTTTTTAAAATAACATCTTTTATATCTGTTTCATTTATAAGGCAGTCGTAAATAGAAAGGGAAAGGCTTTTCGGGTCAATTCCGAGACCGCTTGTTGTGTTTCCCTGAGGGTCAATATCCACAATAAGGGTTTTTTTGCCCATCTTTCCAAGGCAGGCACTAAGGTTAACCGATGTGGTTGTTTTGCCTACACCGCCTTTTTGATTTGCAATTGCTATAATTTTTCCCATAATTTTTGCTCCGAATTTAATTCAAATTTCTATACTTATATACTATCACAAACAGAAAAAAAATACAAGTGTTTCACGTGAAACAATTTAAAAATAACAAAAAAGGATGTTTCACGTGAAACATCCTAATCTAATATCTGAACACTTCTCTCCAAAATGCCGTTCATATGGGCGATTAATGTGCCGTAATTGGTGATAGCCGTGCCTTTTTTCTGTGCCTTTTCGAGCCTTGACAAAACTTCTTTGTCTGTGAGCATACAGCCTCCGCAATGTATGATTAAAGCATAGTCCTCCAGCTTTTCAGGAAACCCGCCTCCTGATGAAAAATCAAACACTAAATCTTTTCCTGTGAAAATTTTTATCCACGTTGGCATTTTAACCGTTCCTATATCACCGCATTGTCTGTGGTGGGTGCATCCCTCGGCAATTAAGATTTTATCGCCGTCTTTTAAGTCTTTCACTTTTTCAATTCCTGAAAGGGCGGACGATAAAATTCCTTTGTATCTTGCAAAGAGAATGGAAAAGGAGGTAAGAGGAATGCTCTCGGGAACAATTTCTGCCACCTTTTTGAAAACCTGACTGTCGCAAACAACAAGGCTTGGAGGGTTTTTGAGGGCGGAAAGGGTGGTTTTAAGCTCCGAATCCTGACACACAAAGGCGGTGGCGTTTGCGTCCAAAATGTCACGTATTGCCTGCTGTTGCGGGAGGATAAGCCTTGCCTTTGGGGCAGACTCATCAATGGGAGTGACTAACAAAACAACATCTCCTGCCTTTATAAAATCTGACACAAGATGAATTGTTTTTTTGTCTTTCGGGGCAAGAGTGCCGATTTTTTCTTTTAAATCGTTTATACCCTCTCCTGTTTTTGAACTGACCAAAAGTTCATTTTCTTCAAGGGGAAAAGGTGCGGATAAAAGGTCGTTTTTGGTGTATGCAATTATATATGGTATGTTTTTTTCTTTTAAAAGGGTTAAAAGCTCTCTGTCGCAAGCCTTTTGTTTCTCCCTTGAGTCAATACAAAGAACTGCTATGTCGGTTTTTGACAGAATTTGTTTTGTTTTTTCAACTCGTTTTTCTCCAAGCTCGCCAACATCGTCAAAACCTGGAGTGTCAATAATCGCAACAGGTCCAAGAGGAAGCAGCTCCATTGATTTTATAACAGGGTCGGTGGTTGTTCCCAGTATATCCGAAACAACTGAAAGCTCCTGATTTGTAACGGCGTTCACAAGGGACGATTTTCCTGCGTTTCTTGCTCCGAAAAAGCCGATGTGAAGTCTTTCGCTGCGGGGTGTTTCCATAAATATACCTCCTTACAAGTTGCCCTGAAAGGCAATGACCTTTCCTATAATTTTCACGTTTGACGATTTAAGACTCCTGAAGCTTTCGGGAGAAAAGTCTGCAGATGCGGGGCATAGAATGTGATTTTTCCCGTCGTGAAAATATTTTCTGATTATAATTCTGTCATCCTGAATAAATGCTCCAACGTCACCGTTTTCAAGACTTTCGGAGCTTTTTATAAAAATAACATCCCCTTTGTTTATTCTTGCCCCTGTCATTGAATTATCGTCCATATAATAACAATAGGAAGCCTTTTGAACATCGCCCTCCACGGTTGCCACCTGCATAATGTTGTCGGTGAGAACGGGACGCATACCCTTTGTGGAAACAATAAGGGGGATAAAGGCTTTTTGGGCAGAGACAAGGCTTGAGGGAATGTCCTCGCTGTAGCCTAAAAGATAGCCCTTGGGGAGCATAAGCGCCTTTTCGATTTTAAGTGCGGCATCAAGGGGGATTTTTCCCGTTTCTCCGCTTTCATATCTTTGCAGGTTGCTCCTGCTGATGCCCGTCATAAGAACTATCTGGTCAAAGGTAAGATTTTTTTCTTCTCTCTTTTCCCTGAACCTTTTTCTGAAAATTGCATAAACGTCTTCTTCGGTTTCAGGAGATGGGGTCTCCTCTATAAAAATTTTTTCTTTTTTTATATCCTCATTAAAGTCTTTTAACATATTAAATCTCCTTTTTCTTAGAACCACAGTGGTTTCTATACTAATTATACACCCATTTTCCCAAAAATGCAATATAAAAATTAAAAATTTCTCAAAAATGGGTTGACAAATTTAATTAAAAGTGCTATAGTAAAAATATCCCAAAAATGAGACAAGAAAAAAGTCACTGAAAAAGATAAAATTTATTCGGGGGAGAAAGATTGATGAAATACTTAAAAGTTATGGCAAAAATAAAAAGTAAAAACCTCAAACCCGTTGATATAGCAAGGGTTTTGGGAGTTAGCGAAAAAGAGCTTAAAGAAAAGCTCAAGGGTAAAAAACCTCTTTATATTAACGAGGCAGAAAAGATTTTTAAGTGTCTCGGTATAGAAAAAGGAAAAGAAAAAATCAATTTTTTTTAGACTAAAAATCCCAAAAACGGGAAATTTACAGAGGAAAGGATGGTGAAAGGAGGAGAAAAAAGATAATATGAAAGAAAAGAGCGATGAAATTTATTTAAGGGAAAAGGAAAAGTGGCTTAAAAAGCTTTACGGAGAATATGAGGAAGAGAGAATTGGTGAATGCACTATGCCGGGATGCAGAAATGTTATATACAAAGATATGGAATACTTTGAAGATGATGCAGGAAATATTTTCTGCTCAACAGATTGTGTCTGTGAGTGGTACGGGATAGTGAAAAAGTGAAGAGTGAAGGTGTAGGGTACGATGTGAGCATCGTTCCGAGTGAAGAGGTGATGAAATGAAAGGACTTGAATATTTTCCCCTCAACTGCCATATGAACGATTCGGTCAGGCTGTTTGAGGCGGAGATGGGACTTGAGGGCTTTGCGGTTTTAATTAAAATCTGGCAAAGCATTTACTCGGGAGAGGGATATTTTAAGCTTTTTGACAAGGATGTTTGTCTTTTGTTTGCAACCGAAATCGGAGTTAGGGCTGACTTTGTTGCGGATATTATAAACAAGGCACTTGAAAGGGATATTTTCAGCAGAGAGCTTTTTGAAAATTACAAAATACTTACCTCCGCGGGGGTGCAAAGGCGGTTTTTCAAATGCGGAGAAAGGCGAAAAGAAATTCCTGTTTTAAAAGAATATCTGCTTATTTCTCCTGATGACTTTTCAAACCTTTCTGTATGCAAATTGAATGAAAATGTTAACATTTCAAAACAAAGTAAAGTAAAGAAAAGTAAAGTAAAGAAAAGTAAAGTAAAGGAGAGTAAAGAGACCGCCCCCGCCACAGATAGCGAAGAGCTTATTCTTGGTGAATATAAAAATGTGCATCTCACAAGGGAGAGATATAGCAGGCTAATGTCTAATCTTGGAGAGAGACGGCTTTTAGATTACATAAAAAAGGTTGATGAATATGTTCAGCTTTCGGGAAAGGAATATAAGGATTTTTACCTTGTTATAAAAAGGTGGGCAAGGGAAGACGGCGAGAAGACGTCACCTAAAAAAAGCAGGTTTGTGAACTATCAGGATACAAACACTCACGATTACACGGATTTTCAGAAAAAGATATTGGAGGAGATGCTTGATGAATAAAATAAAAAAATTTTTTATAAGGCGAAGGACATTAAAGGAGGAGCTTTCACGGCTTATAAGAAGATGCGACTACTTAGAGCTTAAATTAAAAAGACAGGAGGAAAAAGAGGAAGGCATATCCGAGCTTTTAAAGATATACGAGGCGGTTATTTTATATCTTGGAGAAAAGCTTAAAGAGACGGATAACCTTTCGGCAGAAGACTACCATAAAAGGATGGGAGAAATATTAAAGCTGATAAGAATATGAAAAAGATAAGAAGAAAACGAAAAACCAAGGAAGAAATGAGGCTCGAGGCGGCAGACAGACTTGTTGAGGATGCACTTTTAAAGCTTGCTCTCGGCTATACAGTTAAGATTAAAAAATACCATAAGCTGAAAAAATCGGGCTATGATGAGAGAGAAAAAAAGGTGGAGGAAGAAACTCTTCAGGAGGTGTGGGAGGAGCAAAGCGTTCCCCCAAGCCTTACCGCACAGACTTTCTGGCTGAAAAACAGATGCCCCGAGCTTTGGAATGAAAAGCTTGAAAAGGGTGACGGGGAAAAACAGACGGGAGGAATTATTGAAATTCCCATAGCAAAAGTAAAGGGGCGGGATAAGAATGGATAATATTTTGTGGACACCCCAGCCAAGGCAGGCGGAGTTTATGGCAAGGGAGGAATATGAGGCACTTTATGGCGGTGCTGCAGGGGGAGGAAAATCGGATGCACTTATTATTGAGGCACTCCGTCAGGTCCATATCCCGCATTACAAGGCTTTAATCCTCCGAAAAACCTACCCCCAGCTTTCGGAGCTTGTGGAAAAATCCAAGAAATATTATAAGGGGGCGGTGGCAGGTGCAATTTATAACGAGACAAAGCACGTGTGGACATTTCCCTCGGGGGCAAAGATTTTCTTTGGCTCTATGCAGTATTCGGGGGACAAAACCCAGTATCAGGGAAAGGCTTATGATTTTATTGCCTTTGACGAGCTGACCCATTTTTCATGGGATGAATACAGCTATCTCTTTTCACGAAACCGTCCCTCGGGAAAGGGCACAAGAGTTTATATAAGAGCAAGTGCAAACCCAGGTGGTGTGGGGCATTCATGGGTTAAGGAAAGGTTTATATCTGCGGCACCGCCAATGACTCCCATAAAAGAGGAATACAAGGTGAAAACCCCAGAGGGAGGGGAAATCGCAATTGAGAGGAGCAGAATTTTTGTTCCCTCAACGGTTTTTGACAACAAGGCACTCCTTGATGCGGAGCCTGATTATCTTGCAAACCTTGCAATGCTTCCCGAGGCAGAGAAAAAGGCACTTTTATACGGGGACTGGGACAGCTTTTCAGGGCAGGTGTTCTCCGAGTGGAGAAATGATTCCTCCCATTATGATGACAGAATTTCAACCCATGTTATAACACCCTTTAAAATTCCCGACAGCTGGAAAATTTACAGAGGCTTTGACTGGGGCTATTCAAGGCCATTTTCGGTGGGGTGGTATGCAGTGGATTCGGACAGAAGAATTTATCGCATAAGAGAGCTTTACGGATGCACGGGAACGCCAAATCAGGGGGTAAGGTGGGAGCCAGAGCGTGTTGCAGAGGAAATAAGACGGATTGAAGAAACCGACGAAAACCTGAAAGGAAAGCACATAACGGGAATTGCGGACCCAGCAATTTTCTCGGACGACAGAGGAGCTGAAACCTCAATTGCCGCCCTTATGGAGAAGAAAAAGGTTTATTTTGAAAAGGGAAAGCACCAAAGACTTGCAGGAAAGATGCAGGTTCACAACCGCCTCAGCTTTGACGAAAGAGGAATACCAATGCTTTATGTTTTTTCAAGCTGTAAGCATTTTTTGAGGACAATTCCTGCTCTTTGCTACAGCGAGGTTAATATTGAGGACATAAATTCGGATATGGAAGACCATATTTATGACGAGCTTCGGTATGTTTTGATGGAATATCCCATTTCCGCATTCAGGGAAAAGGAAAAGGTGAAAAAAACCTTTGACCCTCTTGATTTGGGGAAAGGGTATGTGCCTTATGAGAGAAATGTAAAACTTTAATTTAAAATAAAAATCAGGGAGAAATGAAAAATGAAAAAAAACGAAAGACTGCCAATCGGCAGAGCAGAAATTGAAAAAGCCACGGATATTCTGAAAGAATACAAGTCGGCAAAGCTTCCCTTGGAGGCAAAAATTATTGAAGAAGAAAAATGGTGGAAAATGAGGCACTGGGAGGTTTTCAAAAACCCCGAAGGTCCTGAAAGATGCGAGCCTGTGTCTGCATGGATGTTCAATTCCATTGCAAACAAGCACGCAGATGCAATGGACAACTATCCTGAGCCGAATGTTCTTCCAAGAGAAAAAAGGGACGAAAAAGAGGCAGATATGCTTTCCAAGATTATCCCTGTTGTTATTGAAAACAATGGATTTGAGGAAATTTATTCGGACAACTGGTGGTATAAATTGAAGCACGGCACATCAGCCTTTGGCGTTTTCTGGAACGAGGAAAAGGCAGGGGGCAAGGGAGATATTGAGCTTTCAAGAATTGACCTTTTAAACCTTTTCTGGGAGCCTGGGGTTTCAGACATTCAAAAAAGCGAAAACCTTTTTATTGTCTCACTTGAGAACACCGAAAATCTTATGAAGCTGTATCCTGACAAGAAGATTATCTCGGACGGAATAAGCCTTGACATCAAGGAATATGCCTACGATACGCAAAGAGATACCAAAAACAAAAGTGCGGTTATCGACTGGTACTACAAGAAAAAGAACAAGGATGGAAAAACCGTTCTTCATTTTTGTAAGTTCATAGGAGAAGAAGTGCTTTTTGCCACAGAAAACGAGGAAGAATACAGAGAAAAAGGGCTTTACGACCACGGAAAATATCCCGTTGTGTTCGACAAAATGTATCCCTTAGAGGGAACACCCTGCGGGTTCGGGCTTATATCCGTTATGAAAAGTCCCCAGATGTATATTGACAGATTAAATCAGGCTATTCTTGAAAATTCGGTTATGTCTGCAAGAGTCCGTTATTTTGCCAAGAACGGAAGCGGAATAAACGAGGATGAATTTCTTGACTGGTCAAAGCCGATTGTTCACGTTGAGGGTGCAATTGACGAGGAGCGTCTCCGCAGAATTGATGTTTCGCCTGTTTCAGGAAATGTGCTTTCAGTTCTGTCGATGAAAATTGACGAGCTTAAAGAAACAAGCGGAAACAGAGACTTCTCCCAAGGCTCAACAACTTCGGGCGTAACTGCGGCGGCAGCAATTGCCGCACTTCAGGAGGCGGGAAATAAAACAAGCAGAGATGTTATTGAAACCTCATACCGTGCTTACACAAAAATCGGATATCTTATTATCGACCTTATAAAACAGTTTTACGACGAAACAAGGGTTTTCCGTATAACAGGCGAGGGCGGAGGCTATGACTTTATAAGCTATGAAAAAGGGGAAAAAGAGGGCGAGACAGTTTTTGATATCTCCATTAAGCCACAGAAGAAAAGCACCTATTCAAAGCTTTCTCAGAACGAGCTTGCAAAGGAAATGTATAAGCTTGGCTTTTTCAACCCTCAGTATGCAAATCAGGCACTTGCGGCAATTGAGATAATGGATTTCGACGGCAAGGCTCAGGTGAAAGAGGAAATAAGAAAACTCGAAAGAGATTTTAAAGAAGCAAGAAACAAAGAGGAAGAAAAAAATGATTAAGGCAGTGTTTTCCCGAAAAGGAAATTGCTTTTCGGTGGAAATAAAAGGTCATTCAGGCTCCGCCCCTGAGGGGCAGGATATAGTGTGTGCCGCAGCCTCGGCAGGATTTTTATATCTTGTTGCTATGCTTGAAGACTGTGGGGGAAATATTATCTCCAAAAGGGAAGAAAAAGGGCTTGGGGCAGTTTGCTTTACGGGCGGGGCGAGAGAAGAGGGGGCATATATGATGCTTTATGCAGGGCTTTCACGCCTTGCAAGAGCTTATCCCCGATTTGTGAGAGTGAAGAACATATCCTGACGGATGCGGTATGTTGCCTAAGAAGCTCGATATGTGCTTCGCACTCGATATGTTGCCTTTGGCAACACGAAAGGAGGTGAGAAATATGAAGGAAACAAGGGTTAAAGAAAGGCTTTCTGAAATTGTTGCAATCTTAGAAAATCTTCTTGAAAGAGAGGAAAAGAGAAATGCCGACTATGAAGATGCGCTTAAAGGCTATAAGGTGAGAGAATTTGAAAACGCTCTTTTAAAGGAAGAGGCAGAGCTTCAAAAAGCTTATCCAAATTTCAGCCTTGAAAAGGAGCTTTCAAATGATGTTTTCAAAAAGCTTGTTATGGCAGGTCTTGATATGAAAACTGCATTTGAGGCGGTGCATCTTGATGATGTTCTTAAAAAGAAAGAGGCTCCAAAGAAAAAGAGACCCGTTGAAAACGGAAGTGTCGGCACAGACAGTGCTATCTTTAAATCAGGAGTTTATGCTCTTTCCAAAAAGGACAGACAGGAACTTGCAAAAAGAGCTCAAAGGGGCGAAATAATCCGTTTTTAGTTATTAAAGGCGGTTTGCAAGAAAAATCACAAGGGAAATGAAAAAATTATTTTAGAGAGGAAATGAAAAAATGAAAAAAGAAAGAACTTTTAATCTTCAGCTTTTTGCGGAGCTGAATCCAAACGCAACTACAGACACAGGTCTTACAGAGGAAATGAAGACCTATTATTCAGATTACTTAATCGACAATGCAACTCCAAAGCTTGTTCACGAACAGTTTGCACAAAAGCATCCTATTCCGAAAAACGGCGGAAAGCAGATAGAATTCAGAAAATATTCACCGCTTCCAAAGCTTACACAGCCTATCACAGAGGGTGTAACTCCTGACGGACAGAGCCTTTCTGTTTCAACTGTAACAGCTCAGGTTAAGCAGTACGGCGGTTACATAACCTTAACCGATATGTTAAAGCTGACAGCAATTGATAACAATATGGTTCAGGCAACAAAGCTTTTAGGTGCTCAGGCAGGTGCAACTCTTGACACTATCACAAGAGAAATTTTGAACGGCGGAACATCTGTTCAGTATGGCGATTCCGATGTTATAAATTCAAGAAGTCTCTTAAAGGGCGGTTTAGAAAGCGGAAACAATTATTTAACAGTTGATGCTATCAGAAAAGCCGTTAGATATCTTAAAAATCAGAATGCAGAAAAAATCGGCGACAGCTTTGTTGCTATTATTCACCCTGATGTTGCTTATGACTTAATGAGCGACCCTGCATGGCAGAATGTTAAAACATATTCAGACCCAAAAGATATGTATGAGGGCGAAATCGGTAAAATCGCAGGTGTTCGATTTGTTGAAACAACAGAAGCTAAGGTTTTCAAAGCTCCGTGGCTTTCAAAGGACAAGAGAACACTCACAGTTAAAATGTATATGTGTGAAAGCGGTATTAATATATCGGAAAATCTTTCAGAAGAAGAGCTTAATGCTCTTACAGGCAGAATGCTTAATATAAATGGTGAAACATACGAAGTAACAGAAGTTCAGGATATGGGAGTTGATAAATATCTGTGTCTTGACAGAGATATTGAGGTTGATGAGGGAACTCTTGTTTATCCTGCAGAAGCAGGCTATGGCGGAAGAGATGTTTATTCAACACTTATTCTTGCAGAAAATGCATACGGTGTAACCGAAATCGAGGGCGGAGGTCTTCAGTATATTGTTAAACAGCTTGGCTCAGGCGGAACAGAAGATGCATTAAATCAGAGAGCAACTGTTGGCTGGAAAGCTACAAGAGCGGCAGAGAGACTTGTTGAAGCCTTCATCAGAAGAATTGAGACTTGCTCATCTGTTAATTAAACCTATAAAACAGAACAGAAAGCGAAGGCTTTCGACTAAAGAAAAAAGGAGATAAAAATTATGGCAACAAAAAAGAATGCAGAAGAAATGATAAAAGAAGAATCTAAAATGACCATTGAAGAGGTTGAAGCAAAAATCAAGAAGATGCTTGAAGAGGCTGAAGAAAAAGCAAGAAAAATTGCAATGGGCATAAAATCAGAGGACTTCACAGAAGCTGAAAAAAGAGAAATTGCAAGAGGAGAAGAATATATCGAGGTTAAGCTCTTTAAGGACAACGACAAATATAAGGATGATGTTTATGTTGCAGTCGGCAATCAGAACTGCCTTATTAAAAGAGGTGTTCCCGTTAGAATTAAGAGAAAGTTCTTCAATGTTCTCACTCAGTCAAATGAGCAGGATTTGAAAACTGCACAGCTTATTGAAGAAAAAAGCGAAAAGTCATCTGAAAACTAAACTGCGTGGGGCGGGTTTCCGCCCCCTTTGACACAAAGCAAGGAGAAACTTATGGAAACTGGCTATCTTACACAGCTTATAAGCGTTTTAGGAAGTGCAGTGGGCACCTTTGCAGGGATTATGGTTAATTCAAGGCTGGTTAACTTCCGCATTGAACAGCTGGAGAAAAAGGTGGACAAGCACAACAAGGTTATTGACAGAGTTTATGAGCTTGAAAAAAGAGACGCTGTGGTAGAGGAAGAAATCAAGGTGGCAAACCACAGAATAAGTGATTTGGAGCTTTACCACAGATAATGATTGCCAAAAGGCAAACAGAAACTGCACCCTTGGGGTGCTAAAGGAGAAATGAAAAAATGAAAATTACAAAAGGAACAATCACAAGAAGTATTTTGCTTATTGTTGTGGTTTTGAATATGATTCTTAGAAAATTGGGTTTAAGCCCTTTAAATATAACCGAAACAGAGGCAGGATGCTTTGTTGAAACCGTTTTTGAAATTCTGGTTATCGCCGTTTCATTCTGGAAAAACAACAGCTTTTCGGAAAATGCCATAAGGGCGGACAGTTTCCTGAAAGCATTGAGAGAGGGGGAGGCGGAATGAACATTATAAAATCATATTATCAGTTCAAACAGCCTCTCACCCCAAGGCAAAGCACAAAATATATTATTCTTCACCACAGGGGCGGTGACGGGGATGTGGAAAGCATTCACCGCTTGCATCTTAAAAACGGTTATTCGGGCATAGGCTACCATTTTTATGTGAGAAAAGACGGACAAATTTTTCAGGGAAGACCAAAGGAGACTGTGGGGGCACATTGTCTTAATAACAATTATAATTCCGTTGGAATTTGTTTTGAGGGTAACTTTGAAAACGAAGAGATGGGCTATGCACAGAAAAGGGCAGGAGCGGAGCTTATTGAATATCTTAAAAAGATTTACAAAGAGGCAAGGGTTGTGTGCCACAGAGATATGCTCGAGACTGCCTGCCCCGGAAAGAATTTCCCTGTTGATGATGTTAAGGCTTTAAAGGCGGTGAAAAAGAAGATGCTCACATCTGCCAACGATATTGCATGGGAGCTTTCACAGAAAATAGAAATCTTAGATATAGACGGCTTTGTGAGAGCCTTGGAAAATGCGGAAAAGGTGGGCAGTCCTCTCTATTGGGGATACTACAAAATCGTGAACGGACAGGGGGCAAGATAAATGACAGTAAAAGAGGCTATTCAAAGAGCGAATGCCCTGAGACCAAACCCCTTTTCGGAGCAGGAAAAGTTTCAGTGGCTTTCGGAGCTTGACGGGAAAATTGCAAAGGAAGTTCTGAAAAAAGAGGATTTTTCCCCATATACATATCCAAGTGATGAGACAAGAGAGCTTCTTGCAGACAGTGCATACACGGATATTTATCTTTTCTATCTATGTGCAATGATAGACTTTTTCAGCAGAGATTACGGGGAGTATAACAACTCTATGCTTCTTTTCAACACTCTTTTTGAACAGTATGCAAAGGGGTGTGCAACCTCCCTTTATGGAGAAAAAGAAAACGGGGAGATTTCTCACAAATATTATATAAACATCTTTTAGGAAAGGGGGATAAGGAATGCTATTTTTGCCAAAGCTTAAAAACGGAAAGAAAAAGACAAAAAAATTTATATATTCCTTTGGAGGAATAAATAATTCCGGGGATTTTCAGGCGGGAGAGCTTGAGGACAGCGTAAACATAAGTCTTGACAAGGCTCCTTATATAACCGTGGGCAAGGCATATTCTGATGAAAACACAAAAGCTGATGATATTCTTTATGCAAATGGAATTGTGAGACTTCTGACGCAAGAGGATGGAAGCCTTATGGCATATTACCGTGCAGAAAAATTAGGAACAAGCTGGAACAGTTATTCAACAACCCTTTCTAAAGGGAAAAAAGAGGTTGCAACAGCGGGGAAGAAAGTTATAATTATGCCTGATAAAAAGGTTCTTGACCTATCCGAAATTTATCCAACGTGGAAAGATATGGAAAAAACTGTTTCATATTCCAAACAGTCGGCGTTATTATTCAGCGACCATATAACCTTTAATAAGGAGGCGGATTTTACCACCTTTAAGGATGCATTCAAGGAAGGGGATGCCATAACCTTTACGGGTGGTTATTATGAGGGAAATGTAACTGCAAAAAGCTGGCAGAATAAGAAGCTTATTATAAGGGAAATTACAAATTCAACCCAGAAACAGGTGTTCTTTGACACATATTCCTTTGGAGAGGCGTATGGAAACGAGAATACAAGCTGTACCTTTAAAAAGACTGTGCCAAGCATTACAAATATTTGCTCGTGGAATGACAGGGTGTGGGGCGTTTCGAGTGATGGAAAAATTTATGGAAGCAAATATCAGGACCCCACAAACTTTGAATATTTTGACCTGACAAGTGCAGACAGCTTCACTCTTGAGGTGGGTTCGGGAGGAGCATTCACCGGCTCCTGTGCAACTGCAAGCTATGTGGCATTTTTCAGGGAAAACAAAATTCACCGTATAACAGGCACAAAACCCTCTAATTACAGACACACCGTTATAAATCAAAGCGGTGTAAAAAGCGGCTCAAACAGGTCTCTGGCAGTTATATGCGACCTTGTTTATTATGAGGGCAAGGACGGATTTTATGTTTTTGACGGGGTAGATACCCGTCTTATATCAAAAAAATTAGGAGACATAACCCACAGCGGGGGAGTTGGTGTTGGCTTAGGGAATAAATATTATATATGTTTTAAAGATGCTTACGGAAGATATAATCTCTATATTTATAACATTGAAAGCGGTGTGTGGATAAAAAGCGGGATTATCAGCTTTAAGGCGGCTCTTTGCTATATGGGAAATATTATGTACCTTGATTTGGATGGGAATATAAAAAAGATAACCGACAATAAGTCCGCTGAAAATTTTTCTGTTGTGCTTAGAGAGCTTGAAAATGATTTTTCGGAGCAAAAGGGTTTTATGAGGCTTTATCTTGGGTATTCTATGAATTACGGAGGGAAAATCACCTGCGATGTTTCCTATAACAAAGAAGCGTTTCAAACCGTGGCAGAGTTTTCGGATTACAGCAAAACAGTAAGTGAAATAAGGTTTTCGCCCAACAGAAAAAACAGTATAAGAATAAGGCTTTCGGCAACTCCTGATGTGCAAATCAAAAGCCTTATGAGAGAGATCCACACCCACGGCTCGATGTTTTAGGAGGTGATTTTATGATTCCTGTTTTTTCAAAGCTGGACGTAAGAGATAAGTCCTTAACTCCCGAAAGAATTGCAGAGCATATAAACAAGCTTCAGGATGAGCTGTCTCTGTGCTTTTCAAATATTTCAAGCGACAATATTGAGGAGCTTTCATTAAATCAAACAGAACTTTTATCCCAAAACGGTTCTGAGCTTTCGGGGGATATGATAAATATGGTTTCTCCCGTTGGAGACAGCTTTTTTGCGGGAATAAATAAGGAAACGGGGCAATTTGAGTTTCACTTAAAAAACAGCAAGGGAGAATATCTTATTCTCTACAAAAACGGAGTGTTGAGTATTAAATAAAGGAGTGATAAAATGAGCAGATTTGTTTTTAATGTGAAGAAATATAGAAACGGAATAGACTATGATAAAGAAAGAGACTATTCGCTGGAAATGGAAAAAGCAAAAAAAGAGGGAAACACCGCTCTTCTTGCAAAGCTTGAAGATGAGAGAAACAAAAAAATCGAGGGGGAAAAGCTTCCGTACCGCAAAACTTATGACTACATAGATATAGGAACAAAAATTGAAAACGGCATAAGAGATAAGGCGCACCCCTCGGAAATAAAGGAGCTTGTTGATGCAAGGCGGGACAAGGCGGTTTCAAAGGAAGAGCTTTTGCCTTTTAAAAGTGACGAAATTCAAAAAAGAGGGCTTAAATATTATTACGATGAGGAAAGCGGAGCGGGTTATGAAATGAGAAACCGTCCCGAAAAGGCGGACACCTATTCGGATGAGATAAAGTCTCTTATAAAGAAAATAAATTCCCGTGAGGAATTTGAATATGACCTTGAAGATGATGAGGTTTTCAAAAATATGAAAGCTCAGCTTGAAATCGGAGCCAAAAGGGCAATGACGGATGTTCTTGCAGAAATAGGGCAAAGCACAGGAGGCAACAGCTCTTACGGGGTGTCTGCGGCTATGCAGGCGGCGTCTAAATTCACCGACAAGCTTGCAGAGGAAATGCCAAAGCTTTATGAGCTTGCCTACAAAAGATATCAGGACTCACTTAATGCTGATATAGATGCTCTTGATGCCACCATTAAAGCAAAGAATGAAGAGGATGAAACCTATAACGAAATGCTTACCCAGTGGAACAAGGACAGAGAATACGGAAAAAAAGCCTATGATGATGCACTTTCTGTTATGGCAGACGAGGACGAAAAGATGAAGAAAGCAGAAGATGATGCAATAAAATCTGCAAGAGAGCTTATTAAATATTATGAGGAAAACGGAATTTCCGCATCTGATGAGCTTCTTGCCCTTGCGGATATGAAAGATTTTTCGGAGCTAAACGAGAAAAATGCTGCCTACTATGAAAACAAGCTTTTGCTTGATGCACTTGTTAAAAGTAAGCAGGTTGAAAATTATAATGCCAGAACAAGCAAAACCTTAAGCGATATGGTAATAAATAAAGAAAAGCTTAAGATTCAAAAGATAAAAGACGGGAATGATGAGGACAACTCAAAACTTATCCCTGATGAAAAAGGCGGTATTTACTTCATGGGAGAATATTATCCAAAGGATTATCTTGATAGTTTAGAGGGACAGAAAAAATTTGTTGAAATGAAGGATGCCAATGGCGAAAAGTATTATGTGGCAAAAACCCAAATAAAATAAGGATTTCATCTTTTTGATGAAATCCTTGCTAGTTCGTGTCAGGGAAAAACACAACAATAAAAGTATCCGTTCGGTTTTTTAATCAATTCTTGTCAATTCACTACCATCCAGATTGCACATATAACGATCTTGTTTACCTGAAGACATAGTTGTCCATTCATCAATGAAAAATAACTTATCATTTGCAAAGTTAATAAATACCGGAGTCAATCCTTCGCAAATTTCTGTCGGAACACCTTCAGGATTTATTACATAGAATGAAGTTTTCTCGGTAACTGCAGAGGCGTTTTTTTCATTGAGATAAAAATAAATATATCCATTATAAAAGTCACTCAAACCTATTGTTCCGTTTCTGGCAGTGTAAATGATTTTTGTCATCCCTGTAACTGTATCCTTAGCATAAATTGTATTATCAATTGCATATACAACAGTATTATTTTCATAATAAGCATTATAAGACTTCAGGTCTGCATCCAAAAAATAAGTTGTTGCCACACCGGGTTCTTCAAAATTGAATATTAATAAATATCCATCCAGGACAGCATAATATCCATCCTTTGTGAACGATGCTGTTTCTGGCATATTCTCCATCTTAATAGCGGAGGTCGAATTATATGGCAAGAAATAAAATGAAAACGATGAATTTCTAAAACAGTATATAAAGAGTCCTTTCTTAGTAGCATATAAACCAGATAAATGGGGATCGGGATATCCAGGTATAATAAACGGAATTTCGGTCATATTTTTTCCATCAAGGTCACAAGTGTAGATTTTGTTACCTTGTATAAAGTACAGACTATTGTCCATAACATTTATAAAATAACCGTAAAAATCAAAACGGATTGTTTCCTTGGTTTTTTTATCGATTCGTCTGATAAAATCATCAGATGCAAATGAATGAAATATGTAATTTTCGGAAGCTGTTATATTATTAAGTCTTCCGAAATTTTGAGGAGGCATTCCGTATGGATTAGACCTTTCTGAGTGAAATTTTGACAACAATGCCCCAATAAAAGAAAAAACAATTATCAGAATAATTATAATGGTAAAAATTTTCCACTTAGTCTTATATCGTTTTGTGCATGTATTGGTCAATTTTTCTTCTGCTATTTCTGTTTCTTCTCTTAAATTTCTAATATTTTCTCCTAACATAGTATCACCTCTTGTTACATTGTACGCTTTTATTATGTATTAATCAATAAAACATATTCTGAATTTATAAATATGAACCGCAAGTGTTAGTTGCATCGTTGGAAGTAAATTCCAACTGTTCTTTATCACGACAAACAACACTGCACTTTCAATTAACTTCGTCAAAATTCGATATCTTTTAATTGCGATATGTAAGGTTTAGATGCAAACCTTTCAAAGGCTCCCTTGTGTAAAGGGAGCTGTCAGCGTAGCTGACTGAGGGATTGTTTTACCGCATTATCAATATACATACAAACCCCCTCAAAGTTTCTCAAAACATCAAGATTTGATATTCTAATAACCTTTATACCATATTGTTCTAAATATTGAGTTCTCTTTTCATCATTCATAAGTCCAACATCTTCATAGTGTTGTGAGCCATCTAATTCTACAACAAGATTTGCTTTTGCACAATAAAAATCTACTATATATTTACCTAAAACTTTTTGCCTTGTAAACTTTATAGGATAATTTCTCAAGAAATCATACCACAAATGTCTTTCTTCTTTTGTCATATTCTTCCTAAGTTCCTTTGCAAATGGAACTATATTCTTATTATGTTTTCTATCCATTTACAACCCCTCCGTGTTGCTTCGCAACCCACCTCCCCTTACACATGGGGGGCGTGCATTTTTCGACAATATTCAACATATCCATATCATTCGTATTAAGACAGGACAAAAAATTATTTCTTAAATTTATTTATCCATTCTAAAATTGCGTCATATTTCATATCACCCGAAGCAACAGATAAACCAAAATCAACAACATCCGCATTAGTGCAATTCATTTTAATGCCCTCTGCCTCTAAAAAAGTAAGCATAACATAAACACCAATTCTTTTATTTCCATCAACGAAGGCATGATTAGATATTAACGAAAATCCAAGACTTGCCGCTTTTTCTTCTTTGGTCTTATAAAGTTCTTCGCCACCAAAAGTGGCATAAGCATTGTTGAGAGCACTTTCTAACAGTCCAACATCTCTGACACCAACGCTACCGCCCGTTTCTTCTGCTATCAATTGATGTAAAAGCAAAACCTTTTCTTTACTCAATTTAATCATTTTGCCAACTCCTTAAAAGCAGGTTTGAATCTGTTCATAATTCTTCTTGCAGCTACATCAATTTTTTCATCATCAGTAATATCGAAATAAGAATTTGAATCTATATCAATAAGCAGGAATTTTGGTTTGTTATTTTTAAATATAACTGCCTGACCATTATTCTCTGCAACTTTGGCAACCTTCGAAAAATTCTGGTTTGCTTCTGTCATAGTTGTAATTGTTTCAGTATTTATATTCATAATTACCTCCTATTATTTATACAAAAAAATATCCTACAATTTATATTGTATACAAATTATAGGATATTGTCAACATAGTTATTTATGATATTCTTTTCCCTCTATTATTGTAAATGCTCTGTAAATCTGTTCAAAAAGTATAACCCTCATTAATCTGTGGGGAAATGTCATTTTTGAAAAGCTGAGCCGAAAGTGAGAAAGCTTTTTTATTTCTTCCGAAAGTCCAAGCGACCCGCCGATTATAAAAACAATGTTTGAGCTTGTCTGCGGAACGTCCTTTAAAATATCCGAAAATTCCTCGCTTGAAATTTGTTTTCCCTCAACACAAAGGGAAATTATGTAAGCATCCTTTGGGATTTTTTCTTTTATTCTCTCTCCCTCTTTTAAAAGAATTTGTTCTCTTTCTCTATCAGTGGGATTTTCTGGGGTTGGCTCATCCTTTAGCTCAATTATATTCACCTTTGCATAGCGGGAAAGCCTTTTTTCGTATTCCTCAATAGCCTGCAGGAAAAATTTTTCTTTCATTTTTCCAACGGAAATAACGGTTGTTTTAAGCATTGTATAAACCCTTTTGGCTGAAATAATAGCCAACGCCTCGTTTTGTTATAATGAAAACAGGCTCCGAGGGGTTGTCTTCAATCTTTTCTCTGAGGCGTCTTATGGTAACGTCAACAGTACGCACATCCCCGTAGTATTCATAATCCCAAACGCTCTCCAGAAGGCTTTGTCTTGAAAAGATTTTGTTTGGCTGGGATGCTAAAAACTTAATAAGGTCAAATTCCCTTATGGTAAGGTCAACAAGCTCATTGTTTTTGTAAAGCTCGTATCTGTCTGAATCAATTTTGAAACAGCCGATTTCAACAATTTCGTTCTTTTCGGTAGCACCTGTTTCCTGCTGAGGAGGTGACTGACGTCTCATATTCGCCTTAATTCTTGCCATAAGCTCACGAACGGAAAAAGGCTTTGTCATATAGTCATCCGCACCAAGCTCAAGACCTAAAACCTTGTCAACCTCTTCTTCGCGGGCGGTGAGCATAATTATGGGAACAGATGAAAATTCACGGATTTTTCTGCAAACGGAAAAACCGTCAAGCTTGGGAAGCATAACATCAAGCAAAATAAGGTCAGGCTCAATGGTTTGTGCTTTGTAAACAGCATCTTCCCCGTCATATGCCTCAAAAACAATATAGTTTTCTTTTTGAAGATTTATCTTAAGTATTTCAACAATCGGTCTTTCATCATCAACAACCAAAATCTTTTTTCCCATTTCAATTCTCCTTAATATGAAACAAATTTAAGGGGGTCGCAGAAGGCACCGTTTTTCTTCACCTCAAAGTGCAGGTGAGTTCCCGTAACTCTGCCTGAGTTTCCCATTTTTGCAATAGTTTCACCTTTTTTAACTCTGTCTCCCACCTTTTTTGAAAGTGTTGAACAGTGTGCATATGCGGTCTGGTAACCGTTCTCGTGATTTATGATAATATAATTTCCGTATCCGTCTTCCCAGCCTGCGAAAGTGACAACTCCGCCGTCAGCTGCCATAATAGGAGTGCCGTATGCACCCTGAATGTCAATTCCCGTGTGGGTTCTTCCCCAACGTGAGCCGTATCTTGAAGAAAGGCTTCCCACGGTTGGGCGAAGGAATGTGCCTGAGCCTGTAGTGAGAGGACGTTTTTTTGTTCCAACTCTTTTGATTTGCTTAACGGGTTTTGAAATTTCCTCGATTTTCAGGGATTTTCTTGATGTTTCTTCCCCGTTAATCTTTGTAACCTCGTCGGTAAGCTTTTCTTTTCCCATAATGCCCGCCTGCTGGATGGCACTTGTATTTTCGTAAAGGGTTTCATCTTTTAAAAGCTCTTCTTCAAAAGGAATATCCTTTGTGTAGGTCTCTTTTATAACTGTGCGGACAGAAAGTATCGGCACGTTTTCTTCAACCTTTAAAACATCCCCTGCTTTTATGTTTTCTGAAAGCTGGGTGTTAAGGGCAAGTAATCTTTCAACGCTTAAAGAGTGAGCGTTTGCAATATTCCAGAGAGTGTCATCCTCTTTAACAACATAATCCTTTGCTTTTTTGTTGTTTTCACCCGCAAGAATTAAAAGAGCCTCTTTTTTTGATTTTGAAAGGCTTATGTGGTGATATGCCTCTTTAACGTCAACTCTTTCTATAAATTCTGCCTTAATACTTCCGTCAAGCTTAATTCCCGCAAGAGCCTCTTTGTGGGTGATTAAAATATCTTCTGCCATATCCTTGTTTTCAACTGCAAACAAAGGCTCGCCCTCAATATAAACTCCCAAGGATTTTGTCATATAGTCAATGTTTGCAAAAAGGTTTTGCTTAATATCGTCTATATCAGACAAGCTTTTTCCTGAAACAAGACGGCGGGAGAAAACAGGCTCTCTCTTGTAGGAAATATCCTCTCCAACGTATTTTTTAAGGTCTTCTTCAACCGAAGTGATAGCATCATATGCAACTTTCTCATCAGTAACAAGTCCCACTTCCTCACCGTCAATAATAACTTCATAGCCGATTTTAAGCTGAAAAATATTTGTTATGCCGATAAGTAATAAAAGTGCTGTTGCTGATATAATATACTTAAAGTTTTTTCTGAAAAAGTCCTCAAAACGGACTCTTTTAAAAACTGTTTTCATTCTGTTTAAAACTTTTTCTGATTTAAGCTTCAAATCCTTTAAAATGTTTTCAAAAGAAAACAAAAAACCACTCCTTCCATATGTATATACAGACTCTATCTTAACATCATAATATGAAGATTTTATTAAAACAATATTACAATTATATTACAACATCTAATTGTACTACATTTTTGCGAAAAAATCAAGCCTTTTTTAAAGAAAAAAAGGAGAAATAAGGTCGAATTATATTGACATTGTGAATGTGCATCGGTATAATTATTGTAGGGGATGATGCCCACATCGTTCCGAGTGAATAGTGAAAAGAGCAGAGTGATGAGATAATGAAAAAATTTATGCTCATTTTAATATCGGCACTGGTTTTCTTATGCGGAGAAAGTGTATTCGCAGAGGATGCCCTTGTTAAGGTCGGGCTTTTTTATTCATCCTCTGCAAGATATGAATATTCTCTTTCCTCGGATGACAAGCTTTATATAGCATCGGACGGGACTGAGCTTTTTTCCCTTGATGTTTATGATATAAGCATAAAAAGAGGCACCTTTGATGATGAAGATATGCCCCTTTATGAAACAGGCTCTGCAGACCGCGGGGATGAATGTGTTAAGATATATTCAAATGAGGGAAATCTCCTTTATGTTTCGGAGGGAAAGCTGGAGGTGTTTTCCTACGGGGGAAAGGTTAAAATAACCGCCATTGCCACCAAGGAATACAGGGGCGGAATGATTTTCTCTCTTTCGGATGACGGCAAGATAAACTGCATAAACTATGTTGACACGGAAGAATATTTATACAGCGTAATTTCAAGGGAGATGTCTCCCACCTGGCCTGTGGAAGCCTTAAAGGCTCAGGCGGTTTGTGCAAGAAATTATGCAGAAAGAAATAAAAACAAGCATAAAGAATATGGCTTTGACCTTTGTGATTCGGTTTGCTGTCAGGCATACGGGGGAACATCTGCAGAGGCGGAGGGGTCATTCGCTCCCGTTGATGAAACCGCGGGAATGCTCCTTTATTATGAAGATGAAATCGCTCAGGTGTTCTACAGCTCCTCTATGGGGCCAACCACCGAGGATGTTAAATATGTGTGGGGGTCGGAGTTTCCTTATCTTACAAGCGTTGAAAACCCCTATGAAGATTATGAAAATGTTTATAACGGAAAATGGGAAAAAACCCTCACCAAACAAAGAGCCACCGAGATTATGGACTCAAAGGGCTATGATATAGGAAACGTAACAGAGATAAAGGTTCTTGAAAATTCTCCCTCGGGAAGAGTTATAAAGCTCCTTGTTAAAGGAGATAAGGGGGAGAAAATATTTGAAAGAGAAAGTTGCCGTATAGTGTTCAGCGAGGTCACGTTAAGCCAGCTTTACACCATTTCAGGCGGAGGCGGGGGAAAGCTTCCCACAGCTTATGTTCTTGGGGCAGACCCGAAAAGGCAGGATGTTCTTCGGGGTAAGGGCGAGCTTTTCGGCAAAACCGTTTTAACGGGAAACGGGGAAATAACCCTTGGCGAAAGCTTTTCTGCCATTGGTGCAGAGGGGATTAAAAAATTCCTTATGGAAAGCTCAGGCAGTGCCGATGCCTACACTTTTTCAGGCTTTGGCTGGGGACACGGCATAGGAATGAGTCAATACGGAGCAAAAGGAATGGCAGAGGCAGGCTTCAGCTTTGAAGAGATACTCACCCATTATTTTAAAGGATGCGAAATCAGGGAAAATAAACTTTAAAAAGCCGTTAACGGGATTTTTGTTACAAAAATATAAAAATTTATCCCTTTAACTTGCATTTTTCTGAAAATTTGGTATAATACATAACATAAGTTATGCAAAGGGGAGCGTTTTTAATGGGTAAAATTTTTATGCGTGAAGAATACCTGAAGAGAATTCGCGGGTTTTATCACAGTGATATAATAAAAGTTGTAACGGGAATCAGGCGATGCGGAAAATCTTTCTTTTTACTTTCGGTTATAGAAGATTTGAAGAAAAACGGTGTTCAGGACAAGGATATTATAAATATAAATCTCGATAAAAGAGGTTTCAAAAAAATTAAAACAGCAGAAAAATTAGAAGAGATAATAGACGGATTTATAATTGATGACGAAAAAAAATATATTTTTGTTGATGAAATACAAAATGTTGCGGGGTTTGAAGAAGTTATAAACGGATACAGAGAAGAGGGTCATTCTGTTTTTATAACCGGTTCAAATTCGTATCTTTTAAGCGGTGAGCTTGTAACTAAGCTTACGGGGCGTTATGTAGAGATAGAAATGTTTCCGCTGACATTTTATGAATATATCGAAATGAAAAAATTTCTTGGCAAGGAAATATCTTCTGGCGGGGCAGAGGAATTTACTTATTACATTCGTGATGGAGGATTTCCAAAGTCCTTGGAGTTTGATAATATTGATGACAGAAATTTATATATACAAAGCGTTATCAGTCAGATATTTGAAAAGGATATATCAAAAAATAACAAGATAAGAAACCGTGCAGCCTTTGAAAAAGTACAGTCTTTTATTATAAATAACTTCGGGGCTACCATAAGTGTATCTAATATTGTCGAATATTTAAAGAGCGAAAATATAGCTGTAAAGGAAAATACAGTACACAGATACATCGAAATGCTTGAAAATGCAAGAATAATATATAAATGTCCGAGGTTTGATTTAAAATCAAAAAAAGCATTGAAAACAGAACAGAAATATTATCTGGCTGATTTGAGTATTTATTATTCAGCTAATGTGGACGGAAGAATAAACTATGGACCTGTTCTTGAGAATATCTTGTTTTGTTATTTGAAAACAAAAGGATATAAAATCAGTGTGGGGAAAATAGGAAGTCTGGAATGTGATTTTATAGTCAGGAAAAATATTGATGATTATTTTTATGTTCAGGTTTCAATGACAATTGCAGAGGAGACCGCAGAGGAAAGAGAATATAAGCCGTTTTCCAAAATAAGAGACAACTATCCCAAATACTTGTTCACACTTGATACCTTGCTTCAAAAGAGGGACGGGATATTGCATATGAATATGATTGATTTTATAGAAAATAACAGGGTGCTTTAATTATGACTACAAAAGATTTTTATTATGATTTGCCACAGGAAAAAATTGCACAGACACCGCTTGATGACAGAAGTTCATCAAAGCTTATGGTTCTTTCAAGAGAAGATAACACCATAACTCACAAGCGTTTTTCAGATATAATCGACTATCTAAAAGAGGGCGATTTGCTTGTTATGAATAACACAAGAGTTATTCCTGCAAGGCTTTATGGCACAAAAGAGGGAACAGGAGGCAAAATCGAGTTTTTGCTCCTTAAAAGAGTTGAGGCTGATGTGTGGGAGGTTATTTTAAAGCCCGGAAGAAGAGCAAGATGCGGTGCAAGATTTAGCTTTGGTGACGGACTTTTAAAGGCAGAGATTATCGAAGAAAAAGAAGACGGCGGAAGATATGTTAAGTTTTTCTATGACGGGATATGGGAAGAAATCTTAGACAGGCTCGGAGAAATGCCTCTTCCACCATATATAAAGGAAAAGCTTAATGACAGAGAAAGATACCAGACCGTTTATTCAAAGGTTGAGGGAAGTGCCGCAGCACCAACTGCAGGGCTTCATTTCACAAACGAGCTTATTGAAAAAATAAAGGCAAAAGGCGTGAATGTTGCCTTTGTAACACTTCACGTGGGGCTTGGAACATTCCGACCTGTGTCGGTTGACAATGTGGAAGAACATATTATGCACTCGGAATATTATGAGCTTTCCGAGGAAACCGCAGAGCTTATAAACAAAACAAAGGAAAACGGAAAAAGAGTTATAGCCGTTGGCACAACCTCGGTGAGAACTCTTGAAACCTGCGGGGATAAAGAAAGAGTCAGAGCCGGAAAAGGGGAAACAAAAATTTTCATTTACCCAGGCTATGAATTTAAGGTGGTGGATGCACTTATCACCAATTTCCATCTGCCCGAATCAACACTTTTGATGCTGGTTTCTGCGCTTTATGATAGGGAAAATATTATGCGGGCTTATAAAGAGGCAGTTGAATGTGACTACAGATTTTTCAGCTTTGGCGATGCCATGTTCATTATGTAGGATATTCACCACATCAAATCCCGCTCTTCAGTGGCTGATTTTTGTTCTTGCTTCGGTAAAAGCCTCGGCAATCCACAAAGGATTACCTGCGTTTTTAACCTCGCAATTATCAAAAATCATCTCCCTGAAACAGCAGGTTGGATATGGTTCTCATCCTACTTGGTCGTCTTTTTGAATGTATGAACAAGTGTGGTTTTTCGGACAGATAATTGTAGGGGGTGGCGATTTCCGACATCCCGAATAAAGAAAAGGAAGAAAATTATGTTTAAAATATTAAAAAAATCAGGAAATGCAAGACTTGGCGAGTTCACCACAGTTCACGGGGTTATAAAAACTCCCGTGTTTATGAATGTTGGAACCTGTGCCGCCATAAAGGGCGGTCTTGACAGCTTTGACCTTGAGGCGGTTGGGTGTCAGGTGGAGCTTTCAAACACCTATCATTTGCATCTTCGTCCGGGGGATAAGATAGTCAAAGAGCTTGGCGGTCTTCACAAGATGATGAACTGGCAGAGGCCTATCTTAACAGACAGCGGAGGCTTTCAGGTGTTCTCTCTTGCAGGTCTTAGAAAAATCACCGAGGAGGGCGTTTCCTTTCAGTCTCATATAGACGGGCATCATATTTTTATGGGTCCTGAGGAGAGTATGCAAATTCAGTCAAATCTTGGCTCAACAATTGCTATGGCGTTTGATGAATGCGTTGAAAACCCCTGCGAAAAGGATTATGCAAAAATGTCAATGGAAAGAACAACCAGATGGCTTGAAAGATGCAAAACCGAAATGGCAAGGCTCAACTCTCTTGAAGACACTATAAACAAAAACCAGATGCTTTTTGGCATAAATCAGGGCTGTGTTTACAACGACCTTAGAATTGAGCATATGAAAATTATCCGTGAGCTTGATTTGGACGGCTATGCAGTCGGCGGACTTGCAGTTGGCGAGCCAACCGAGGTTATGTATGATGTTTTAGACCACGTTGTACCCTTTGCACCTGTCGATAAGCCAAGATATCTTATGGGGGTTGGAACTCCTCTTAACATAATCGAGGGCGTTCACAGAGGAATTGACTTTTTTGACTGTGTTATGCCAAGCAGAAATGCAAGACACGGCACACTTTTCACATCAGAGGGAATTGTGAACATCAACAACAAAAAATACGAAACAGACTCATCTCCCCTTGATAAAAACTGCACCTGTCACACCTGCAGAAATTTTTCTAAAGGATATTTAAGACATCTTTTCAAGGCGGGAGAAATCTTGGCGCTTCGTCTTGCGGTTATTCACAATATGCATTTTTACAATAATTTAGTTAAAGAAATAAGAGAGGCACTTGAAAACGACACATTTGAGGCATATAGAAAAGAAAAAACAGAAATATTAGGCCAACGAATTTAAAAAATTTTGAATACGGGATAAAAAATGAGTGAAAAATATATAACGGTTTCAAATTTTGCAACAGCAGAAATAACCGAGAAAAAATCAAGATTTATAGCAAGCGTTTGCCCTGTTAAAACAGAAGATGAGGCACTTTCCTTTTTAGCTGAAATAAGGAAAAAGTATTCGGATGCAAGGCACAATGTTTATGCGTACTCTGTGAGAGAAAACAATATCGCAAGATTTTCAGACGACGGCGAGCCTGCTCAAACGGCGGGACTTCCCATTATGGACCTTATAAACAAAGAGGGCATAACGGATGTTTGTGTGGTTGTCACAAGATATTTCGGCGGTATTCTTCTTGGAACGGGAGGCCTTGTGAGGGCATACACAAAGTCTGCAAAAGAGGGGCTTTGTTGTGCTGTGCCGGTTATGATGCACTCTTGCAGAGAGGTAGGCATTGAGTGTGATTATCCCTTGCTTGGGAAAATTCAGGCAAGAGTTTTAGAAAAAGGTTATGAAATATCAGAGCCTATATATTCTGATAAGGTAACGCTTTTTCTCTATGTACCAATAGAGGATGCAGAAAGCTTTTCTGCTGATATATTCGACCTTTCAAACGGAAAGGCGAAAATAACGCTTGGGGAAACAAAAATAAAACCTCAAAAAATAAATAATCCTTGATTTTTGGAAAGTTTATTGGTATAATTATAAATTGGTAAAAAAGTACGGTTTTTTAAATACAAAAAAAGCAGGTGCGATTATGGAAAAATATGTAATCTTAGGCGGTGCAAAGCTTGAGGGCGAAGTGGAAATAAGCGGTGCGAAAAATTCTGCCGTAGCACTCATTGTTGCCGCTATAATGGTTAAGGGAAAATGCATAATTGAAAATGTACCAAAGGTATCAGACACCTATGTTTTAGTTGATATAATAAATCAGCTTGGAGGATATGCTAAACTTTCGGATGATGGCGTTTTAGAGACTGACTGCACAGAGCTAAAAAGCTTTGAAGCACCATATGAAATGGTGGGCAAAATAAGAGCAAGCTCCTATCTTATGGGGGCACTTCTCGGAAGATTTCATCATGCAAAAGTGGCACCTCCGGGGGGCTGTGATTTCGGAGTCCGTCCTATCGACCTTCACTTAAAAGGCTTTGAGGCTCTTGGGGCAACCTATGAGGCAAAATACGGGCTTGTGGACATTGAGGCGGAAAGGCTGGTTGGTGCATCGGTTTATATGGACCAGGTTTCCGTTGGTGCAACCATAAATGTTATGCTTGCAGCTTCTCTTGCGGAGGGAACAACCATTATTGAAAATGCCGCAAAGGAGCCTCATATTGTTGACGTTGCAAACTTCTTAAACAGTATGGGTGCAAATGTTAAGGGTGCAGGAACAGATGTTATAAAAATAAAGGGTGTTGAAGAGCTTCACGGGGGATGCTATTCTGTTATTCCCGACCAGATAGAGGCAGGAACCTTTATGATAGCCGCCGCCGCAACAGACGGGGATGTTTATATAAAAAACGTTATTCCAAAGCACCTTGAATCCATTTCTGCAAAGCTTGAGGAAATGGGAGTTTTAGTTGAAGAATTTGATGATGTTGTCCGTGTTAAGGGATGCGGAAAATTAAAGAGAATAAATGTTAAAACAATGCCATATCCAGGTTTTCCAACCGACCTCCAGCCGCAGATGTTAACTCTTATAACACAGGCAGAGGGAACAAGCATAGTAACTGAAAATGTTTGGGACAACCGTTATAAATATGTTGACGAGCTTGTGAGAATGGGAGCAAATGTCAGTGTTGACGGACGAATTGCCGTTGTGGAAGGCCCCGCAAAGCTAACGGGTGCACCTGTTTCTTCAACAGACCTTCGTGCAGGAGCGGCAATGGTTATTGCAGGTCTTATGGCAGACGGTGTAACCGAGGTTTATAACCTAAAGTATATTGACAGAGGCTATGAGAATTTTGAAAAGAAATTAAGAGGTCTTGGGGCACAGATAACCCGCCGTGATATAAAAGACAAAGATGAAGAGGAAGTTATTGCATAAATGATGCAGGGGCAAGATAAGCCCCTGTTTTTTGTAGGGGGCGGCGTCCTCGACGTCCCGCCTGTCGATATGCAATCTTTGATTGCTCGATATGTGCTTTGCACTCGATATTTTTGCAGAACAAAATCGATATGTTGCCTTGCGGCAACGAGAAAGGGGAAAAGATGAAACTTATAATCGCAGAAAAGCCAAGTCTTGCCAGAAATATTGCAGAGTCTATCGGCAATATGAAAAAAGGCTCAGGCTATCTTTCAAATGATGAATATATAGTGACGTGGGCATTCGGGCATCTCTTTTCCCTTTGCGATATTGAGGATTACGGGGATAAAAGAGAGAAAAATCCAAGGTGGACTATGGAAAATATTCCCTGCTTCCCCGAAAGCTTTAAATTCACATTGAAAAACAACAAGGGATTAGTTGATGAGGGCGTTCGCCGTCAGTTTGAAACTATAAAAACTCTTCTTAACAGAAGTGATGTTGACACTGTCATAAATGCAGGGGATGCTGACCGTGAGGGAGAAATTATTGTCCGTCTCTGCATTGAAAAAGGTCTTGAAAGTGAGAAGAAAAAGGCAAGGCTCTGGCTTCCCGACCAGACAAAGGAGACTATTTTAGAGGGACTTTCAGAAATGAAAGACGGGGCAGAATACGAAAACCTTGCAAACGAAGGCTTTGCAAGAACATATATTGACTGGCTTTATGGGGTGAACCTGACACGTTTTGCCACGCTTAAATCAGGCACGCTTCTTCGTGTGGGAAGAGTTATTGTGCCAATAGTAAAGGCGATTTATGATCGCGATATGGCTATCAGGAATTTTAAGCCTGAAAAATATTATGCCATAGTGAGCAAAGAAAAAACAAACGGAGAAGAAATCGAGCTTGCCTCAAAAACAAAATTTAAAGGGAATGAATTATATAAAGCACAGAAATTCTGCGAAGATTTAAACGGAAAAAAAGCTGTGGTTTCGGACAAGAAAACAAAAAAAGAAACCGTCTCCCCGGGAAAGCTTTATTCTCTTTCAAAGCTCCAGAATGTGCTTGGAAAAAAATATAAAATGTCTATGGCGGAAAGTCTTGAAATCGTTCAGGGGCTTTATGAAAAGGGATTTGTGACCTATCCCAGAACAAACTCTGAATATCTTGCCACAAAGGAAAAGGAAAAGGCGAAAAAGATAATCGAAAATGTTAAAAAGCTGGGGTATAACATAGAATTTAAGTCAGGAAAAAACATTTTTGACGATTCAAAAATCGAGTCTCACTCAGCGCTCACCCCAACTTATAAAATTCCCGATAAGGATAAGCTTTCGGAAAGAGAATACATAGTTTATTCAACCATAATGCGAAGATTTGCGGCAGTTTTCTGCTCAGAAGACTGTGTTGCGGAAAAAACTGAAATAAAGGTGAATATTGACGGGGTTGAGGAGTTTTCCTTAAAAGGCACTGTTATCGTGCAAAAGGGCTGGACGAAATATGATGACTATAATAAAAAGGATAAAATTCTGCCAAATCTCAGTGTGGGTGATGAAATAAACATTCGATTTGCTCCAACCGAAAAGGAAACCACACCGCCTAAGCATTACACAATTGAGACACTTAATAATTATCTGAAAAACCCATTCCGTGAGGAAAAGGCACAGGCAAAGCAAAATGAGGAAGAGGGGCAGGTAAGCGACGAAGAAGATTATAAGGCAATGTTTGAGGGGCTTGAGCTTGGCACAGAAGCAACCAGAACGGGCATAATTGATAATGCAAGAAAGACAGGGTATATCGCCCTTAAAAAGGATGTTTATACCATTTTGCCCGCAGGGGAAAACTTAATAGAAAACCTAAAGGGTATGAATATTATAATGGATAAATATAAAACCGCTCAGGTAGGCAAGGCGCTAAAGAAAATTTTCCGAGGGGAAATCTCGGTGGCAGACGGTGTGGAAATTGCAAAAGGCGAAATAAGAGAGGTTTTTAATCAGCCGAAAAAAGCACCTGATGAAGACACGGACATAGGCTTTATGGGAAGCAAAGTTGGCACTTGTCCCCTTTGCGGAAATGAAATAGTAAGAACCACCTTCGGTTATGGTTGCAAAGGCTATAAAGAAGGCTGTAAATTCTCGGTGAATTTCAGAATTTGCGGACGGATAATTTCATTTGAAAATGT
>JAZSOT010000081.1:0-9573 GCA_045537065.1 Clostridia bacterium
TATCCCATAGGATAGAACTTCCTTAACCTGCTTAACTGCTTACCTGTTTAACTGCTTACCATTTTTACACTGTCATTATATCAATTATTTTTTGCCTTTTCAATGCCTGGAGGGAAAATAATCATATCTTTTCACCATAAAATTAAAACGGCACCCTCAAAAGAGAGGATGCCGCCAACTGTTTTTGTGAAACTCTATCCTGCAAGCGGAAGATTTTCTTTATCAAAAGTCAGTTTATAAATTGTATTTCTTGTTTCAATCTCCATACCTGTTTTTGTTTCGTTTCTCACATCAACAACCTGAGAAGTAAAGAGCATTGTACCTTTTTCCTGTTTGATAAAGGCACGATAACCAACCTCTACCGGATGTCCGAGATTGCCCATTATTTCTTTTACGGGTTTCATATTATGTACTCCTTTCAAAACAGAATAGAAGGTATAGAGCAGATTGCCAACACCATAACATAGAACATTACTGTCATTCCCGCAGATATGTATGCACCTACTGAAATCTCAGCAACTTTTCCGTCTTTGACAACCGCATTCTCACGAACAAAACTTCTTATACTTCTGTAAAGGTTATAACAGGTTAATAAAAATAATACTTTATAAAACATAATTTACCTCCAAAAATTTTTATCTTTTAATTTCTGTACCGAAATTCAGAAACGCAATAAACTTATTGATACTTTCATCATCCCATACATTGCAGGAATGTGATTGGCGTTCCGTTCCGGTCCCTGTGTGTATCGTTACATCATTATCATAAATCTGTAGCATACAGTCTTTATGTTTAGCAGCAACTACAGCCAAATTTCCTAATTGCTTCATTCTTGCACCTCTTCATCGCATTCACATCGTCCAAGTCCTGCTTTTTCCTCAGCTTCTTTTTGCATTGGAATAAGCACTTCCAATAATTCAACTCTGTAATCCATATCACTAATTTTATCAAGGTAGAAGCCAATAGTGGTAATTACAAGAGATAAATCCTTTGAACATATGTGAACATCTCCATGTATGCCTTCAGTAACAATAAATTCAGCAACTTCTTTTACCCCGTGTAGCTCTTTGGTGCATCTGTCAGACTCACCATAAAGGGTTTCATATTTGGTTTTATTACACATATTATTCTCCATAAATTCATATCCTCTCATCAATAATATTTTCCATTATTTCATCGTTCAACAGTTCGCTGGTACGATAAATACGATCAGCAAACTTTTTCAAAGAAAAGTCTATACATTCTCCTTTGTCAAGCAAAATACCCGTTAATTTAGCACCTGATGCCTCCTTAAACTCTGCAAAACGCTTTTGGAATTCATCTGATATAACGCATTCTCCGTCTGTTATAAAAACAATATCAGGATTCTCAAGCATATTACTTTCATAGAGTAACATTGCATCATTTAATGGATTTTCAAAATTTGTACCACCATTTAAAAAGGTTTCTGCACAGTTAAGCACCTTTTGAGTATCGGGCTTTTCTTCCTTTGAAAAATAGTCAACCTTTGTATCTGATGCAAAATGCACCAGGGCAAAATTTGAATGGTTAATTCTGCATATCTCATACAAAACCATTGCTATTGCCATGCCATAGGCGCTGTTTTCTCCAAAGGTAGAAATTGATTCATCAAGACAAACTATAATGTCGCCTTTGCCTTTATACTCAGGTTCACGCTTCCTGTACTGCTTTAATCCTTTATTTTGGTATTTCCTCAAAAATAAAGGTACGAGTTCCGGGCTTGAGAGCAGGGCAAGTTCTGATGTTAAAGCACGGTTGATATTATTACCGTATTCTATATCGTACTTTTCGCCTCTGCCATAGGTAAAACCTGCAAGACGCTTGGAATTAAGCATTTCCTTATATCTTCCTAAAAACTGAGCAATATACCTCAATTTTGACGATTCTGCAGTGCGTTTTAAGATTTCTGCATTAAGCGGATTTTTCTTCATATCACTACTGCCATCGCCCCATGCAAGAATTGTGTTTTGCACTTCATTTGCACGATTCAAAGCGGAACTAACTGCCATAGACACAGCAGCTTTAATGTCTTTTCCGTTCTTTTTCATTCCCGCCTGAATAATTTTTGAAAAGTTTTGAATCTGCTCATCCTTAGAAAGAATACGGTTAGCTGTATGTACTGCATTCTTTTCTTCTTCAGCTTTTTGTTGACCTGTAGCCGACTCAGCATTTTTCAGGAATTCTGACAATTTCTGCATAAGTTCCTCTTTGTCTTGTTCCATTAAATCAAGTCCGCCAACCTGACCTTTTCCTGATGTTGCTTTGTTCATTAAACTGCTTAGGTTTCCGACAAGTGATTGAGTAAATTCCTCAGTTGCACCGATTGCCGGAAGTTCCTTGCCCTCACATACGCTTTTTACTGCAGAATAATTATCATCTGCCATTAGTTCAGCAAGAATACCTTTATTAAATTCTCTCGAAACAGAGGATAATTCACTATCTTCTGTATATCTTGGATTTAATCCATAAACAGATTGGAATACATCTTCTATAAGACTTCCAAAAGACCTCAATTTTTGTTTGCCTTGCTGCTCAAAAGTATCAAGCATAGGTGCATCGTCACGCAAATCATCAAAAATGGCTTTTTCAATTCTCGTTGACTTTAGCACTCGGTCAGTTTTAGGTTTTGCTTCAAACGAAAAATTACTTGATAAGATTTCTTCAATACTATTAAATCGTTCCATATAATCTCCTTTGGGTGTGCAGGGAGAAGAGGAAGACCTCCTCTCCATACACAACAACTTAATTAGAATGGTAAATCTTCATCTGTATCCATCGGCTGGAATCCGCCTGCATCCATAAAATCATCTACAGGTGCTTCGTTAGCTCCATCGCCGTTTTGTGAACCGTCAGCTCTGCGAGAATCTGCAAATCTTACTTCTTTTGCATTGATTCTGAACCCTGTAAACTTAACTCCGTCTTTTTCACGGGGATATGTTTCGATAGGTCCCGCAACAAGAACCTGCAAGCCTTTTACAAAATATCTTTCAACAAAGTCTGCTTGTTTACCCCAAACAGAAACCGGAAGAAAATCAGTATCAGGCTGCTCAGCTCCTTGCTTCTTGTAATCTCTGTCAATTGCGAGAGTGAAATTTGCGACTTTCGATTCGCCATACATTTTTATTTCTGGATCTCTTACCAATCTACCCATTTCTATTGCTTTATTGTATCCCATAAATTTTAACCTCCAAATTTTATATTTTTAATTGTTTTTGCTTGTCAAGCGACATAAACGGTGCACCCGTTTTCTTTGCCGCATCTTCAAGCATATTATTCAGTTCTGCCTCTGCTTTTTTTATTTCCTCAAGGTCTGAATCACTTATATCATCATTTTTCAAATCCATAAGCTTTTCATAAATCTTGAGCAGTTCATTTGAGAGAACAACATAAGGTTTTATGTACTCGGAACTGTCAGCATTTTCTTGTTTTATCAAAGCAAGGCTTTCTTCCATTACTCCTGCAGATTCCAACGCCATAGACAATAAGGAATTGATTTCTGCTCCAAACGGATTTTCGCATATATCCGAAAGTACCTTTTCGATTGTTGGAATTTCCGCAGGAACACTCCAAAAGTAGTTCTTCAACACAAGCAAATCCTTCGGCATAACTTCTTTATTACCGTTCAAAAATGCTTTTGCCTGAACAATAGGAGTAAAACCAAAAAACTTTCTGTCTGATACATGAATACCGCTTTTGCGAAGAGCGCAAAGAACATCATCCATAAGCTCGTTAATTTTGTCCGGTACAGTTACCGCTTCAACTTCTTTCTGCATTTCATAAAGTTCATCAAGTGTAATGCAGGTTTTAGATTGCTTTGGTGTTTTCCCTTGCTTTCCGCATAGGATTTTAAGACGATTATCCTTTTCCTTTACATACTCCGTCAGTACCTTTAATTCCAAACGGTCATACAAAGGCTTTAATATTGCCTGTGTACTGTCATTGAAATTAGGTATTTCGTTTGATGCAGTAAAAAAAGATATAGTTGGGATTTTTACCGTGTTTCCCTCGTTGGTATATACCTTTTCATTTAAGGCAGTTAACAACGAATTAAGTATTCCATCGTTGCTCTTAAAAATTTCATCGAGGAAGACAATATGCGAATCAGGTATTTTCCCGTCTGTAATCATCTTGGGGCTACCGCTCTTTAAGGCACATATAATATGCTTTAATGAAGCAAGTTTCTTTGCTTCTTCAATAGCTTTACCTAAAGTGCTGTTCTGCCCATCATCCTGATATTCTTTATACAGTCTTTCAAGTTCTGTATGAGTTTTCTCGTATTCCTTGTCTTTCATCAACTCATCCTGTGGCATATTACCGGGAATAAGACTTGAAAGGTCAAGGCGACCAAAAAGTTGTTCTTCATCGGTCTGCTTAGACATAAGCCTCTCATACTGTTTTGCTCCTGTGATGCGCTTTCTGAATTCGTTTATTGCATAACTCTTGGCTTGTCCCGTATCTCCTAAAATAAAAAGATTTTTCCCAGCAAGCAAACAAAGTGCTATGCATTCAATCAATTCATCACGCTCGGCTACCTCTGAATTTACCTCGTCTATGATTTCGTTCATCTTTATAAATAACATTTTTACCTCCTGTACTGATTAAGCAGCCTGCTCACATATATCAATGACTTTTTGACAATCTTCAATCTCAAAGTATCCAATATGCGTTGATTTATATGGTAAGCCCATTTTTTCGGACAACCATTTATATCCTTCAGTTCTTGACATATTATTGTCTTTCCAGAACTTATCGAATACCTGATGTGTTTCTTTGCGTTTTGACCTTAATATACTGTTGGCGAGCGTTCCTAAAGGTTTCTCTGTTTTTTTATGAACACCGACAAAAGCATTACAGGTAGTACACAAGAAAATCTTGCCATAGTCCTTGCCATAAATCTGACTGCTATCCGTTAAAATTACTTTACCTCCACAATAACGACAAATGGTAGGTTTCTTCAAATACACACACCCCCTAAGCCGCTTTCTGTTCCGATTCTTTTATTTGTTCTTTTATCTGTTGCTTCTTTTTAGGTTTCTTTTTGTTTTCTTCGTATTTATCAAGTTGTCTTTTAACTGCACTTTCCGGCGTAGGCATCATAAGGTATTGGCATTCACGATCCATAACATCAAGATATCCATTGACATCCAGACGCAAAATCAAAGTGCCTTCAACCGTTTTGAAAACATCCTTCAAAGTCGCAGCATTATAATAAAATGTTTTACCTGCTGTACCATCAACCATTACGATTCCAAAGGAGTTTTTGCCGCCTCCTGTATCGTTTTGAGTTGATACATCAACTTTGTTTTCCAGAAATTCAGCCTTAATATACGAAGTTTGACTTCCCATAGATGCAACATCGCAGATGTTGATTATCTGCTCTTTCATTTCCTCAAAATCAACCTTTGCAACATAAGCGGTTTTAAGATTATCAAATATCCTGTCAACATTTACATATTCTTTTTCAATAAATCGTGCAGAGAAGAGAAGGCTCTCTTTCATAAACACTATTGAATGACCGCATAATCCAACCTCAAGCTCATCATCGCCTGCAGCGGATGCTAAAAGTGAAAATGTTTCTTTTGACAAGGTAAATTTCATATCTCCGCCACAAGGAATATCCTTTGTCGCAAGTGCAACATTTTGCGGATTACAACTCATTACACGAAGTTTATTGGGCTTAATGTCAAAATGAATGCCTTTCAGCACATCAGACGCATTGCTCTTTACTGCAGCATATGTCTTGGTGTAGAACTGCCTCAAATGACTCAGACAAACCGTAGTATCAGGGAACGGAATTTCAGGTCTCGGATATCTTGAACTGTTAAGCACATTCATTGTATAAGTGCATGTGCCTGACTTAATTACAACAACACCCGGTTTTAATTCCTCGAAACTGACCGTATCTTCTCCAAGTACAGATAAAATATCTGTGAGCAAACGGGCATCCATAACAAAACTGCCGCCCGTTTCAAGTTCCGGTTTGAATTTTCTTTGTATGGCAATTTCCTGATTGGTCGCTGTTACATACAAAAAACCATCATCTTCGTTTGCCTCAACTAAAAAACCTCTTAATTCCTGCTGTAATGAGTTGCTTCTCGGAACAACTCTTATCATTGATTTTAAATACTCCAACATTATTTTTCTGTTTACAACGAATTTCATTGAAACTAATACCTCCTTTAGCTTGCTTTATCCAATATATCAAAAAGACTTAATTGGCTATCAACATAGCTATAATCATTCTGCATATTAACTTGTTTACTCTCCTTGATGCCTTTGGCTTGTTTTGCAAGCAACATAGCCTGTTTGATTTTATCTGAAATAGATACAACTTTAGGTGTTTCAACAGGTTTAACTGCTTCAACCGTTTTAGGTGCATCATCATCCATAATTACATAATCAGACAAGTCATCATCTGCTTCAGTGCCATCCTTTAAGATAGCCATTTTTTTATACATAGCCGCAACATCTTCAACTTCATCACGGATACCTTTTGTGAGTTCTTTTGCAAGTTCTGATGTCATATCTGCACAATCACTCATTGCTGCCAATCCTTCGTCCGAGAAATTACCCTCCACAAGTGTTGCTACCGCAAGTTTAGTTGCCATAAGCCGTATAGCTCTTGCTTGCATAACACCTTTGTAGTAAAGGATATATACCTCAATTCTCGGCGCTGTTTGGTTAATACGCCAAGAACGCCTTGAACTCTGACGAAAAGTGAACAGGTTATACCCAATATTGTAAAAAATAAGAGTGGTAAAAGCATTCAAGTCGAGTCCTGTTTCCACCAATGACGGATTTGTTATCAGAACATCCAGACCTTCTTGTAGCTTTTTCTCCACCCATTCTTCACGCTTTTCAGGTTTTACACGCTGTTCAAGTACAGCAACCCGATATCCTTTTTCCTCCAAAACCTTTTTGAGTCTTACCTGTGTATCAATTTTAACCCAGCTTGTGTAAATAAGAACACGCCCGCCGTCCTTAACCTTTTTCTCTACAATATCCAGTGTAGCAATATCTTTTTCGTGAAGTTCGTCAGGATTTGATAAATCTTCAGGCTCCACGACTTTCATATCACTTCCGGGATAATGTATAGGTTCGTTTGCGTAGGGCTGGTCTGGATATGTGGTGAGAAGGCTCAAAAACTTTGATAACAGTTTCTTTGCAGTTGAATCTCTCCACTTTAATACACCTCTATAAGAATCCTCAATTTTGTCATACGCCTTTTTAATATCCGGTCTTAAATCAAGCTGAATTGGAATTTCCTCATATTCTGGCAGATGTTTTCCCATATCGTTGAGTGATAAGAAAACAGCACAGTCAATAAGAAATCTTGAATAAACGAGGGGCGATACCCCTGGTCTTTGACGAACACTAAGCAGTTTTTTACTGCTTTTTGAGTTTGCATTATATTCAGCTTCTTCCAATTCATAAGTTGCCTCAGTAACGCCATATTCATTGTTAAATGCAGTTGGATTGTAGTAACTCTTATTATCCACCTGCATCAAATACGGAACGATTCGATACAAAAGATAGAACATACCGCTTGAATATCCGTTTATAAGGGTTGCAGTCATTCCAATCACTTTGTCACTGCATCCAACCAAAGTTTCCATAGCATCACCTTGTCCGCTGTCTCCCTTAAACTGATGAAGCTCATCTAAGATAACACCGTCGATTTTTTTAATATGCTCGGATATGTAACTGCTCATTGAATATCTGATGTAAGCTCCCTTTGCAATAAAGGCAATATCGGGATTATCAATGACATTCTGAATTTTAGCAAGTACAGTTTTATCTTTGGTTTTCTTAAAGTGTGCTGCCGCAAAATCACGGTATATAAAACCATAACCGCCAATCTTAACCCATTTATTACTTGACAATCTCTTGTCATTAGGATTAAGTACAGTCCATAAAGGTTTACCGCATTCTCGGCATTTGTGATTTTGGTTGTTTTCCTTTTTGAAGAAAAACTGATCAGCATTTACCCAATCGTTAGTACCATCATCTTTTAACTGCATCATAATCTTTTTACCGCACCAAGGGCAAACATACGCTCTCTTTGATTTAGAACGAATTACCGCAGGTCTTCGCATATATCCGTCTCTGGCTCGTTCCTTTGAAAGAACAATATACTCGGTTTTGTTACCTTGTTTATATTCTTCATAAGCACTGTCGATGTCTGCAAGATTATAAACAACTCTTGCTTTTGTGTTCGGCAGAGTTTCCTCAATTTCACGAACCCACTTTTTAGTCACATGGGAAGGGCATAAAACAACATTAAATGCTTTTTTGCCATCCTGATGCGCTGCAAGTGCAACAGAACCTATTTTTGTTTTACCACTACCGCATTCTGCAACTATAAGTCCGACTTTTGATTTATCAAGTCTTCGTTTTATTGCTTCTGCGACTGCGAGCTGAGCCGGATACAAACTATATCCCACATTCTTTTTTAAGTTTCCGTTTATCCTCTTAATCCTGTCACAAATATCTTCTTTGGCAGGATCGAAAAGAGGATTAAAGGACTCTCTAATTCTATTCGCTATAGTAATGCCGTATTTATTGAGATACTGCGAAACCGTTTCTATTTTTTCAAAGCCGGTTTTGCTTACAGCATTAGGAATAGATATGCGGCCCGTTCTAAGACCTTTGTTTACAATGTCCTCCATTTCTTTTTCATCGTTTCGCATTTCAAGCATATAAGCATCAAATCTGACACTTGCTGAAAGAACCTCAAGCTGAACAAGTATTCCTCTTTTGAAACACTCTTCTAAAATGTAATCCTTAAATTCAGGAATAAGAGGAATAGAAGTTTTCTTGTCGAGTTCGGTATATAATGAATCCGTATTACCTTCTTCGCAATAGATATACATTTTACGCTTTTCTTCCGGCTTTTCAACTTCTACTTGCTCATCATTCGGCAAGTCATAAGTGTCATCATCAAGTGCCTGAATTACTGCCTCAGCATAATTTCCATCGTGACTGATGCAGCGTTTGTACTTCTTGTTTTTTGCATACAAAACGATATTTGCCTTCTCCACAATAGCCTCAACACTTACACCATCGTATAAGGTGTCGGTCATTGCTCTTACTTGTTCGGGGTATCCTCCGAAACGCATTGCCACCAAATTCCGCTCCCTTGCATTAACCTTGTGATATACATAGGTATCCGCATAACAGGTAAAGCGGATTTTTTCTTTGGTATCGGAATAGGACACTTCGGATAATTCAGTCATCGCCCTGATTGTAACCACCCCGTTTCAAAACATCTTTTCTCAATATTTTACCTCCTCAAAAATTTTTTTGAATTGATTAAGCCCTCAATTCAACCATCTCCTTTCTGCAGGGAATAAAAAAACACACGCAAAAAGCCCCTAAAGACTTATTACATGTGTAATTACTCCCAATAGTTTATAATCTCCGTAAAAATGAAAAAAGCAGGTCAAAGACGCACCTATCCCATAGGATAGAACTTCCTTAACCTGCTTAACTGCTTACCTGTTTAACTGCTTACCATTTTTACACTGTCATTATATCAATTATTTTTTGCCT
>JAZSOT010000044.1:0-1778 GCA_045537065.1 Clostridia bacterium
AAAGCAGTATATTTTGCCGCAGTAGGCGGAGCAGGAGCTCTTTTGTCAAAATCAATTGTAAAATCAGAAGTAGTAGCATATGATGATTTGGGGACAGAGGCAATCAGAAAATTGGAAGTAAAAGACTTCCCTGTAATCGTAGTAATGGATAAAGATGGTAATAATCTTTATGAGACAGCGATGAAAGAGTATTGCATAGAATAGAGATATTATGTATTATAATAATTCTTAAAGAGAAAAAGTGAGGTATAGGACTTTGAGAATTGCTTTAATGGTAATCCGATTAATACTGCTTGTTCCATATTATTTTGGTGGAATCTGCTGGCACGGAGTCAGAAAGAATTATGATTTTGAAGAAGCATATAAATTTGTACAGAAAGTTGCAAGACATGCGTGCAAGGCAGGGCGTGTTACACTTCAGGCGGAAGGGCAGGAAAATCTCCCAAAGGAAAATGGATTTATTTTATTTCCGAATCATCAGGGATTGTTTGATACATTAATATTCCTTTCTACATGTGATAAGCCGTTTACACTTGTTATCAAAAAGGAAGCAAGTAATATTATTCTGCTCAAACAGGTTATTGCTGCGTTAAGAGCGCATCCGATTGACAGAGATGACCTTCGTCAGTCTATGCAGGTTATTAAAGCAATGTCGCAGGATGTCAAAGAAGGCCGAAATGTTTTGATCTTTGCAGAAGGAACCCGCAGCAGACAGGGGAATACGATAGGGACCTTTAAAGGAGGAAGTTTTAAGAGCGCGACCATGGCAAAGTGTCCAATCGTTCCGTGTGCATTGGTGGATTCGTTCAAACCGTTTGATGAAAATTCCATTAAGCCGGTTACGGTAAAAGTAAAATATATGGAACCCTTATATTATGAAGACTATAAAGATATGAAGACTTCTGAGATTGCGGAATTGGTACAAAACCGCATTCAAGAAGAGATATATAAGATGACAGAATCCTAATTGAAAGAAGCCATTTGTTAGAAAAAAGACTTTTCATTGTAAAAAGGATTGACAAACAAAAAGTGCTTGGTTATAATAACTTTTGCGTCACAGATGGGACGCAAACTGAATATGGGCAGAGGTGATATTCAGACCAAGGAGAAATACTCAAGAGGCTGAAGAGGCGCCCCTGCTAAGGGTGTAGGTCGTTTGCGCGGCGCGAGGGTTCAAATCCCTCTTTCTCCGTTTCCTTAGTCCTCTGCCAAGGAACATAGTAAAGATGTTCTTGTGAAAAAAAGAATCTTAAGAGATTGAGATTCCTTTTTTTCGCCCATTTTCCGACAAAACCATTGTGTGTTTTGAACACTTTCAGCACTATATCTAGTAGTTGACAAGCGCTTATCGGAAATGGTACTATTTAATTCCACCGTTGAAAAAACAGTGGCTGTTTTTTTGAAAAATTGTTTTTTCAAAAAAGCAAAAAAAGATGTTGACAATAGTATTTACGCGTGATAGTATAAACGAGTTGCGTGTGAAACACATTGCAGCAAAGAACCTTGACAACCAAACAGTAATGCAACCCTGAAAATTCTTTGAGAAATTTCAGAGTGAAGAAAACACTTAAAAATTACGAACAGTAAAGAATCTTCGGATTCAACGGAAAAGCTAACGTTTGAATGACTTAGCGATCAACTTTTAAACATGAGAGTTTGATCCTGGCTCAGGATGAACGCTGGCGGCGTGCTTAACACATGCAAGTCGAACGGAGTTTTAGTAATTGATTGATTAAGCTTGCTTTTGAGAGATTTTGCTAAAACTTAGTGGCGGACGG
>JAZSOT010000066.1:0-7469 GCA_045537065.1 Clostridia bacterium
CAACAGGACGCGGAATGGCACAGATAGATAAAGACACCGGCAGAAATCAGGGCAACACATCAGAACAGGCACAGGGACAGGCACTGATTGATTGCTGGAATGATATTAAGGCAGTAGGCTGCAATGGCGGATGTGTGTTTACATGGCAGGATGAGTGGTTCAAGCGTACGTGGAACACAATGCACGCAGTTAACCTCTCAAGAACTGCATACTGGTCGGACTATCAGACTAACGAACAGTATTTTGGCCTTTTGTCTTTTGATCCCGGAAAAGAAAAATCCGTTTGTTATGTGGATGGGGACATTTCTGAATGGACTGATGAAGATAAGATTATAAGCGGAAGTGACGAGCTTTCATTAAAATATGACGAGAAATTTATATACTTTCTTGTAAAAAAAGAAAGTCTCGACTTTGAAAACGAAACTATATATATTCCTCTTGATATTACTCCAAAAAGCGGAAGTAATTACTGCGAAAATTACAATATAAAATTTGACAGAGATTCAGATTTTGTGATTGTTATAAATGGAAAAGACAACAGTCGTGTTCAGGTGCAGGAGCGTTATGAAGTTCTTAGGTCAACTTATTCTGAGGATATTTATGATTTCAATACATACTTGAAGGAAAATATACCTGACAAAAACTCACCAAAGTTTGTAAACATCGATTTAATACTCCGTACATCTATGGCTCTAACACCGGATAATAAAGAAACTGCCTCCGAGTCTTACGAAACAGGAAAGCTTCTATATGGAAATGCAAATCCAAAAAGTCCCAACTTTAATTCTCTTGCGGATTTTATTGCAAACGGAGATTATGTGGAAATTAAATTACCTTGGCAACTTCTTAATTTTGCAGATCCGTCTAAAATGCAGATTCACGATGATTATTATGACGGAAATTACGGGATTGAATATATCGAAATTGATGAGATATATGCAGGCTTAGGTGACGGACGGGGAAGAATCAAACTTGAAAAGATAAAGCTTGATGGCTGGGGAAATAACGTAACATATCATGAAAGACTTAAAAGCTCATATTACATAATGCAGGATCTATGGAAGGCAGGTGACTGAAGGTGAAAATAGAAATAATGATTTATGCTTATATAGCAATATGCGTTAGTATGATTCTGTATAACATTGTATATGTTTTTATTTTAAAACACCGTGAGAAAGCACTTAGCACTAATTCTGCAAAATTTGAAAAAATGATTTTAGAGCAGCTTCAAAGAATAAAGTCAGGCGATGAGGTTCCCAAAAGCCACAAAAAGTTTTTAAAAAAATCTCTTGTCAGGACCGCCGGCATTACTGCTTTTGATAAGGCTTTGGAAAACATATTTAAAACAGAGCCAGAGCTTTGCGAAGAATACTTAATGCAAACTTATTCAGTATTTGAATATTTGACCCATAAGTATACAAGTAAGGATACAATTAAAATTGCATATTTTCCGTACATACTGCAAAAATACAACATCTTAAAGCACGATGAGGAAGGAAAACTTACGGATATTTTGTTAGAACTGTTAAGATCCGTAAATGTTTATTGCAGAGAAAACACACTGAAGGCAATTTACAGTATTGAAAAACCCGGGATCGTCGTTTCGGCTCTTAAAGTTATTGACAAAAACTTATCCTTTCATCACCCAAAGCTTATTTGTGACGGACTTTTAAACTTCAAAGGTGATAAAGAAACCTTAAAAGAAATGCTTTTTGAAAGCTTTAACACATATTCCACCGGAATGCAGCTTAATATTTTGAATTACTTCCGTTTTGGCAATATCCGCTGTGATAAAGAAATGCTGGAACTTTTATCAAATGAAAAGGCAAATAGTGAGCTTCGTTTTGCAGCCATCCGATACTTTGAAAAATTCCCAAACAATGAGGCAGAGAGCGTTCTTTGGACACTTGCAGAAAATCTTGAAGGTCGCACCTGGGAGTATCAGGCAATCGCATCTTCTGCGCTCAAATCATACCCGGGGGATGTAACCTTTAGAATCCTTGTAGAAAACCTTTCAAGCTCTAATTGGCATATAAGACAAAACAGTGCCATAAGCCTTGAAAAGCTTGGCTATACATATCATGATCTTATCGGCGTTTTTGACGGCAATGACAGATTTGCCAGGGAAATTATGCGCTACCGCTTAGATAAGAGAAACGCAGAAAAAGAGGCGGTGAAGGCATAATGGAAATGGAAACAATAAAAACTATTTTTGATATTATCAGCGCCCTATTCGTTGTTTATTTAATAGGCTACTCTACATTTTTGTTCTTATCGGTGGTTGTGGGTGCATCAACTCTTTACAGGAAGAAGATGCAGGACAGACTGATGAATAAATTTTCCGACAACTACTTTGTTCCTATAACCATTGTTGTTCCGGCATATAACGAAGAAGTAACGGTTGTGCAGACTGTAAAATCACTACTTTCCCTCGACTACAAACTCTATGAGATTGTAGTGGTAGATGATGGTTCAAAGGATGAAACCTCGCGTGTTTTGATAGATGCATATAATATGCATCCTGTAAGACGACCTCTCCATAGAAGTATAGCGTGTCAGCCGGAAGAATTTATTTACGAATCCCACGAACAAAAGGTGCCGCTGACTTTAATACGAAAGAAAAACGGTGGTAAGGCAGACGCTCTCAACATGGGTATCAATGCAGCACAATATCCGTACTTTATCTGTATGGATGCAGACTCCGTTTTGCAGTATGATTCCCTAAAGAAGATTGTGATTCCCGTTTTGGAAGAAGAAAATGTGGTTGCAGTGGGCGGAACAGTAAGACCTTGTAACGATGTAACACTAAGTGAAGGCAGAGTTATAAAATATAGATTGCCCAAAAACATTTTGGCTTGTATGCAGCTACTCGAATATGACCGTTCCTTTCTGGCATCAAGAATTTTGTTTGACCATTTCAACGGCTCCCTCATTATTTCGGGAGCATTCGGAATGTTCAAAAAAGAAACGGTTATTGCTGCAGGCGGCTATGACCACGGCACAATGGGTGAAGATATGGAGCTTGTGGTAAAGCTTCATTCCTACTGCCTTACAAATCAGCTTTCCTATTCCATCAAATATGCTACCGATGCAGTTTGCTGGACGCAGGTGCCTGAAAAGTTGGGAGATTTGAAAAAGCAGAGAAAACGCTGGCATCTTGGACTTTTCCAGACCATGTGGAAGCATAAAAAGATGATGGCAAATCCTAAATTCGGCGCAGTTGGGTTCATTTCGTATATGTACTTTTTATTCTATGAACTGCTATCACCGTTTATAGAGGTGTTTGGTGTGTTTACTATGATAGCGGCATATTGCATTGATTTACTGAATTTGCCGTTTATGATACTTTTTATGTTGATTTACGCATCCTATAACTCTATACTCACACTTACGGCTTTCTTTTCAAGAATACAAACCATTGATTTAACTGTTACCTTCAAAGATTGTATGAAAGCTATTATGCTTTGCTTTTTTGAGGTTACAACACTCCGCTTTATTATGGCATTCGTAAGACTTACAGCGTTTAAAGGTTATAAAAAGAAAAAACTTGATTGGGGACGTATTGAACGAAAAGGAATAAATATTTAAAGAAATGAGGTGATGTGGAAAATGAGAAAATATATGATTGCTTTGGTTTTATTGATTATTTGTTGTGTGCAGCCCTCTTTTGCCGAGGTTTATACAACTGAGAAAACCGAAGGCTTAGGGAACTGCATCTATGTTGCCGGAAATCCTGATAACTATCCGGTTGAATTTTATGATGAGGACAAAAAAGTATACTGCGGCATCATCCCTGATATGCTGAAGATAATCTCTGAACGCTCAGGTGTGGATTTTGTGTATATCAATGGCAATAAAACTGATAAGAACGCAATGGGCGAAAATCTGCAGGTAGAAATTGTTTCTTCCTCTGCAAATGATAGCACCCTTTCATATTACAAGGATTATTTAGAACTTATATCCTATGAAAAAAACGGAGAAACAGTGAAATTAGGTCTTATTTTCACAAGCCTTTTGGATGATACAACCATTGCAAAAATCAAAACTGCAACAAATAAAATTTCTGAAGAAGTTAAAAGCGGAATTTATCTTTCGTATGCAGTGGAAACTTCAAAAATAAACTACTTATGGCTTGTTAGTTCTCTTTTTGTTTGCTTGCTCCTTATTGTCGCAGTAGTACTGCTGATTTTACGCTTGAAACGGATACGCAAAGAAAATGCTGTGGACAAGCTGACAGATTCTGAGACCGGAATGGGAAATCTGCAATTTTTCAAATATCATTTTAGGTACACCATAAGCGATATTTCAAGAAGCCTTTATCACATTGCATATATCATTTTAGACAGCAGTTATCTTCGTTCCTATCACGGCGACAGTTCTTTTGAAGATGTGCTCAAATACACAGCATCCGTTCTTTCTGAGTACACGGGCGACAGAGAAATCTCTGCACGAATTACTGAAAACGGCTTTGCCTTTGCATATCAGTCTACAAATGATGATGACGCACGAAAAAGGCTCACCGAAATTATGAATAAACTTAACAGCTTTGAAGATATGAAGGAGAAAAACAATAAACTTGTGTTTCACTCTGCCGTCTATCACCTCGGAAGTTCCGACAGAAATTGCGAAATTCTGCTATTTAACCTTAGAAAAAACTGCAACAGAATTTTCGGTACAGAAAAGCAGATAGTTTATTGTGATACTCATTCTATGAATATAATTCAAGAGGAAAAGAAAATCACCGAAAGCATCTTAAAGGGTTTTGAAAATAACGAATTTAAGATGTATTTGCAGTTTATTGTTGACAACAAAACTAAAAAAATTGTTTCAGCAGAAGCTCTTTCAAGATGGGATAGTCCCGGGAAAGGACTTATTACTCCCGGTAAATATATCGAGAATATGGAAATGGCAGGACTTATCAGCAAGCATGACTTTTATATGTTTGAGCTTGCCTGCCGCCAGCTTGAAAAATGGAAAGATACAGAATTTAATAATATAACGCTGTCTTGCAACTTTACGAGAATAACACTTTCGGAAGCAAACTTTATTGATAAACTCAAGATGATTTCAAATAGTTTCACTTTTGATAAATCAAAGCTTGCCATTGAAATTACCGAGGATGCTATGGAAAAAAACAGAGAAACTGCAACAAATAATGTGGTGCTCTGCAAGACCTTAGGCTTTAATGTTTACCTTGATGACCTTGGCAGCGGCTACACATCGCTTGCAAATCTTTGTGATTATCCTATAGATGTGGTTAAAATTGACCGTGACATTTTGCTTAAGACAGAAAATCAAAGAGGAAAGGAATTATTTACAGGTATCATTGCTTTAGCACATAGCCTTGGTATAAAAGTAATATGTGAAGGTGTAGAAACTGCAGAGCAAAACACCCTTGTGTCTTCATCTGCCTGCGACTTCGTTCAAGGCTGGTATTATTCTAAAGCACTTCCTCTGGAGGAATGTGAGTCATTTATAGGTCTATATGATAAATATACTAACAAATAGATAAGGAGAAATTTGTTATGAACATGGAAAAAATTCTTGATTTTTTATTTGAGTTGCTTACATCGCTGGGATTAAAGATAATTGAGGCGGCAATTATACTTTTTATTGGCATAAAACTCATCAAATTCGTGAAAAAGTGGATAAAGACATCATCAAAGCTTGAAAAAGTCGATATGGGAGTAAGAACATTTCTTTCAAGTTTTCTTGGAATAACCCTTTATGCTATTCTTTTCATATCAATCGCCATGATACTTGGCATACCCACAACATCTTTCGTGACAGCACTTGCTTCTTGTGGTGTTGCTATCGGTCTTGCTCTACAGGGCGCTCTCGGAAATCTTGCGGGTGGTATAATGATATTGGTATTCAAGCCATTTAAGGTGGGGGATTATATCGAAGCATCTTCAACTTCGGGAACGGTCACAAACATAACCATTATGTATACTGTACTTACCACTCTTGATAACAAGGTTATAACTATTCCAAATGGCACTCTCACCAATTCCGTTATCGAAAACTATTCTGCATCGGATGAGAGACGAGTTGACGTTTGCTTTACGACCGGTTATGAATGTGATATAGACAAGGTGAGATCGGTTTTGCTTGACGTTGCGAAAAGTCATGAACTGATACTCAAAGACCCCGAGCCATTTGCTCGTCTTACAAATCACGGTGAAAATTCTCTTGAATATACCCTCAGGGTGTGGTGCAAAGCGTCGGATTTTTGGGATGTGAAATTTGATCTGATTGAAAGAGTCAAGAAAGAATTTGATGCAAACGGAATCACGATTCCTTATCCTCAACTGGATGTGCATATTGATAACGCGAAGTGACTGTCAGAGAAAAAATCGCATTTCTTGAAAAGAGATTGGAGAACAAGATGCTAAATGTAACTGTAATTCAACCGAGATATTTCTCGGGAGAAAACCCGGATGAGAAAATTGCGGAATTTTTGCTTGAAGAATTGGAAAAAGTTTCTGAAGGCGGGCTTATAGTTGCCCCCGAATATTCAAACGCCGGAGGTCTTTCGGAGCCGGAAAGCGAGCTTTTGGCTCTTTCACGTGCGGAGACGATGCTTGAAAGAGCATCCGAGATTGCATCAAGAAAACGAGCATATGTCGCAATAAACGTTCTTGAACGCCGGGAAGGAGAGATTAAGAACAGTACATATTTGTTTGACAGAAGCGGAAAAGCCATATTCATTTATAATAAGCAGCATCTTCCTCCGTCAGAGATAAAGCTTGGTGTGGTTGCCGGAAATCCTTCCGGAAAGTGTGAATGCTTATTTGAACTCGACGGAATAAAGTTTGCTTTTATGACGTGTTATGACGTGTATTTCAACGAACAGATAGAACACATAGCAAAGGGCAATGTCGATATCATCATTATCCCGGGTTATCAGCGCGGAGAAAGAACAGATATAATTTGCGCTCAGGCAAAGCTTCTTGCATTCAGGTGCAACGCGTATGTTGCTCGTTCTTCATATTCCATGGACAGTGAAGAACACGGCGGTTGCTCAATGATTGTTGCTCCTGACGGAAAAATAATAGAAAATATAGGTTCAGGTGTCGGAAGTATTTCTGCACAAATTGATCCTTTCGCAAAGTATATGAGACCTGCGGGATACGGTCAGGGACTTGTGAAAAACAACGAATTTATTTCTGCCGGATTGTGTCCGGATGCGTTTTAAAATAACATAAGACACAAAAAACGAGCATAAAGTTCCGAGTAAATTTCTTCTTTCAAAGTAAATATCAAGTGGATTCCGGGCATTTTTTTGCCCGGATTTTACTTTTCCGGAAACACATTACTTTCTATGCAGAAAGTAACATTGAAATAGGTTTTCCGTTACTGTATAATCAAGGCATAGAAAGAAAGGAGGTTATAAAAATGAAAAAAATTCTTTCTATGGCAACAGCAGTGACTCTTGCTGCTGCGATGCTTGCGACGCCTGTTTCGGC
>JAZSOT010000068.1:0-15116 GCA_045537065.1 Clostridia bacterium
TCTTATAGCCATATTTATCTACCTTTCGTTTATCAATACATATTAACAGGATTAACATCAACACTTAAGAATACACCTGACTTATTTCCGCCATATGAGTCTAGTATATCATTCAACACATTTTTTATTTTATTCATATCATCAATTTTCATAATAATTCTGAATCTATACTGATTTTTAATTTTATTAATAGGTGCCGCCTGAGGTGGCACAATATCAATTCTGCCCTCATATTTATCCGCAAAGTCAGATAAAATTTTACCTATCTCCTGAATTCTTAAATTTCCTTTTTCTTCATCTTCTGATGTAATCATAAGACATACTATTTTACAGAACGGAGGATAATTAAGTCTTTGGCGTGATTTTATCTCGTTTTCATAAAACATCTCAAAGTTTTGTTTTGAGGCGTATTTTATTGTGGCATTAAGAGGCTGATATGTCTGTATTACCGCTCTCCCCGGAATATCTCCACGACCCGCTCGACCGCAAACCTGTGTAAATAGTGAAAAACTTCTTTCGGGTGCTCTGTAGTCATCCATACAAAGGCTTGTGTCTGCTGCAAGCACACCCACTAGGGTTACATCGTGAAAATCAAGACCCTTTGTAACCATTTGTGTCCCAAGAAGAATATCCCCATTTTTTTCAAATTCTTCAAGAACTTTTTCGTGTCCGCCTTTTTTTGATGTTGTATCAAAATCCATTCGCATTATATTTGCATAAGGGAATAACTTTTCTAATTCTTCTTCGATTTTCTGGGTTCCCGTGCCAAAATATCTAACATACTTTGAGCCGCATTCAGGACATATACTGATATTCTCAGCTAAGTGGCCGCAATAATGACATACAAGATTATCATTTTTCTTATGATAAGTAAGTGCAATACTGCAATCAGGACACTCCGCAACATACCCGCATTCTCTGCATGAAACAAAGGTTGAATATCCTCTTCTGTTTAGAAAAAGAATAGTTTTACTTTTATTTTCAAGATTTTTTCTAATCTCTCTTTGTAAATATAAACTGATAGGCGAACGATTTTTGTGTTCAAAAAGTTCCGCTCTCATATCAATAATTTTAACTTCCGGCAATGCCATTTCATTGTATCTTTTATGCATTTCAAAGAGAGTGTATTCTCCTTTTTTTGCCATATAATAATCAGACACTGACGGAGTTGCTGATGCAAGAAGCAGCACTGCATTATCATCTTCAGCCCTTTTTCTTGCAACATCTATCGCATGGTATCTTGGAGAAGAATCCGACTTATAGCTATTTTCGTGTTCTTCATCAAGAATAATAATCCCTATATTTTCAAATGGTGCAAAAATTGCACTTCTTGCCCCCACAACAACGTTTACCTTGCCCTCCCTGATTTTTTGCCACTGGTCAAATCTTTCACCATCCGAAAGCTTACTGTGAATAACCGCAACATATTCTCCGAAACGGCTAACAAAACGGTTTACCATTTGTGGAGTAAGGGAGATTTCAGGAACAAGCATTATTGCATTTTTCCCTGATTTAACAACTGTCTCTATAGCCTGCAAAAAAACTTCTGTTTTTCCACTGCCCGTAACTCCCCTAAGCAAGACCTTATCGTGTCTTTCTTCTTTTATACAAGAATTAAGATAGTCTATCACTCTCTTTTGTTCCTCTGTAGGAGTATATTTTGTTGTGGATTTAATCCTTTCAAGAGAAAAAACCTGTCTATCAACATTTTCTACAAATACAGATATAATTCCCTTTTTTTCAAGAGTGGAGACCGTCTGAGAGGAGCATCCAGACAGACTATATAGCTTTGATACATCAAGTTTATCATATTGTTTTAATATTTTTATAGCAGAAAGCATCTGGTTTGCATGCCGTCTTTCAAGCATAGCTTCAATTTCAAAAAGCTCTGTCTCATTCATAATAAGCTTTACAAATCTAATACTTTTGTAAGTTACTCCTCTATTCATTCCGGGTGGAACAACTAATCTTAAGGCCTGATAAAAAGAGCAAAAACACTTACTCTTAAGCCACATACAAAGGTTAATCATCTTTTCAGAACAAACAGGCTCATCGCCCACACAGCTTTGTATGCATTTTAAGTTATAAAAGTCGCTGTTTTCACAAATCTCAACAACAATGCCTATGGCCGTATAGTTTTTAGCTCCAAGAGGAACTCTGACTCTCATTCCAACACAAATTCTTTCAGAAAATTCTTCTGGAATTTCATAGTCAAAAAACCTGTCAATATTATGCTCTCTGTTATCAAATACTACCTTTGCAACCATAACAAATCCACTTCAAAAAATATTAGTAATTAGCACAAAGGACTATTCAGAATATGAACAGCCCCAAAAACTATTTATTTTAATCTAACCTTATCCTCATAAATTTCACAAATAGCTTTAGTAACATCCTTGTTTGAACCAGCATCAACTAAAGCATCTCTGCCACATGCAAGCTGTCTTGCTCTTTTTGCAATTTCAATAACAAGAGAATATCTGCTTCCTGTTTTTCCTACAAGTTCAGTAATCGGTGGATAAATCATCATAATTAATCATTCTCCTTATTTATAATTTTCTCTATTTCTAAAACAGCATTTTCAACCACATCATTTACAACAACATAGTCGTATCTGTCTTTAAGCTTAAGTTCTTCCTTTGCAGCACTAAGCCGTCTTTCAATTTCCTCGTCTGTCTCAGACCCTCTGTTTTTAAGTCTTTCGAGCAAAGCGTTCTCATCAGGAGGAGCAATAAATATGTAAACTCCGTCAGAATAATTATCCATTACCTGAAGAGCACCCTTAACATCTATTTCAAGAATAACATTTTTGCCCTCGTTAAGATTTTTAAGGACAGGGGCTTTTAATGTTCCATAATAATTTCCATTATATTGCGCCCATTCAAGAAAAGCACCATCATCAATCAAGCTTTCAAATTCATCTTTGGTCTTAAAAAAATAAGTTACTCCCTCTTTATCCTCATTTCTTGGACTTCTGGTTGTTGCAGAAACAGAAAAATAAATGTTTAAATCCTTTTTAAAAAGTTCTCTGCAAACAGTTCCCTTTCCAACTCCAGATGGTCCGGATATCAAAAATAGTTTTCCCATATTATTAGTCTTCTAAGCCTTCGCTTACCCTTTCTTCATCTCTGATATCAGAAATTTCTTCTTTTGTTTCCGCTCTGCCTGCTATTGTTTCTGTCTGAATTGCAGATAAAATAATATGATCACTGTCTGTTATAATAACCGCTCTTGTTCTTCTTCCGCAGGAGGCATCTATAAGCATCCCTTTATCTCTTGCATCCTGCACAATTCTCTTAATAGGTGCAGACTCAGGGCTTACAATAGCAACTACTCTTTCTCCGGAAACAATATTTCCAAATCCGATATTAATAAGTTTCAATCTAACTACCTCCAACAAAATCTATTCAACATTTTGAATCTGTTCTCTTATCTTTTCAATTTCAGATTTAATTTCGACAACCATAGAGCAAATTTCAACATCATTTGCTTTAGAGCCGATTGTGTTTGCTTCTCTGTTCATTTCCTGAATAATGAAATCAAGTTTCTTTCCTATAGGCTTGTCCGTATTCAAAGCATTTAAAAATTCTTTTATATGGCTTCTTAATCTAACCGTCTCCTCATCAACGGCAACCTTATCGGCAAAAATAGCAGCCTCTGTAATAATTCTTGCCTCATCTATAGCTCTATCTTCAAGAACTTCTCTGATTTTTGCTTCAAGTCTTTTTCTGTATTCTTCCGATGTTTCAGGAGAACGTTTTTCAACCTTTGATACAATTTCCAAAATTTCGTTAAGGTGATATTTTATGTCCTCCTCAAGTCTTGCCCCTTCTTCACATCTCATTTTGACAAACTCACCAATAGCAGCAGTTAGAACAACATCTACTCTTTTAAAAATTTCTTCTTCATCAACCTCATCCTGAGATGCATCAAAAATATCAGAAAAACGAGTCATATGGGACATTCTTATATCATCAACCAAACCAAGTTCTTCAAGACCTCTCATAGCATTCAGGTAACTTTCAGCCAAATCCTTTTTAAGAGTAATTGTTCTGTCATTTCCATCTTTTTCTTCAATGGAAACATTCACCTCAACTTTTCCTCTTGATATGTATGAAATAAGTCTTTGTCTTAGTTTTTCTTCTAAAAATCCATAAAGTCTTGGTACTCTTATTGAAAAATCCCCATATCTGTGGTTTACTGACTTAATCTGAACTTTAATCATAAAACCATCTATAAGTGTTTCAGCACGACCAAAACCTGTCATACTTCTAAGCATATTTAAAAATCCTTCCAAATATAGTTTTCTACACTAAATTGTAACACATTTTTCAAAAAAAATCAAATAATATTTGAAAATTTTTTAAAAATATTATATAATAATATAAAAACATAGAAAAAAGTGTTATTAATTGTGTAAAATATGCAGTTTATACAGCAAAGAAAGGATTTACAGCATATGTCATTTGATGGAATAGTTACAAGAAGCATCGCAATTGAACTTAATGAAAAGCTTAAAGGTGCAAAAATAGATAAAATATATCAGCCTGAGCGGGATGAAATTATCATTGGGCTTAGAACTATTTCCGATTCATATAAGCTTTTGATGACTGCAAGTTCGTCAAATCCCAGAATCCATTTGACAAATCAAAAAAAGGAAAACCCTATTACAGCTCCTCTTTTTTGTATGATACTCAGGAAGCACCTGCAAGGTGGTAAAATTTTGTCTGCAAAGCAAATATCTTTTGACAGAATTATTGAAATACAAATCGAAAGCTATACAGAACTTGGAGACCTTACCGTAAAACGCCTCATAATCGAAATTATGGGTAGGCACAGCAATATTATTCTGGTTTCAGAAAAGAACACAATTATCGACAGTATAAAGCACATAGATTTTACAGTAAGTTCCGTAAGACAAATTCTTCCCGGCTTAATTTATGAATATCCACCTATGCAGGATAAGATTTCGCCGGATTGTTTTTCATTTGAAATAATTAAAGAAATGCTTGCTAATACAACAGAAGATATAACCTTTGAAAAAGCTTTAATCTCCTCTGTTACAGGTATAAGCCCACAGCTTGCCAGAGAAATTTCATACAGAGCAAATAAGACAATAAACATGCCCCTGATGAATTGCAAAATAGAGAGTCTAACAAATGAAACCAACTCTTTTTTTGAAAATATAAAAAACAACAAATTTTCACCTACTCTTGTTTACGACAACACAAAAAAACACCCCGAGGCATTTTCTTGTGTGGAACTAACCCAGTACTCTCCATTGCCTGCATTTTCATCAGACAGTATAAGTGAAATAATTGATAAATTCTACGAAGAACGCTCTCAAAATGAAAGAATAAACCAAAAAAGTGCGGGTCTTATCAAAATAATTAACAACAATATTGAAAGATGCAATAAAAAAGTTCAATTGCATAAACAAAATATTGAAAAATCAGCAAAAAGAGATAAATATAAAACGTACGGCGATTTATTAGTCGCAAATTTATACAAAGTTAACTACGGAGATAAAACTGCAGTTATCACAAATTATTTTTCTGAAAATCAGGAAGATATAGAAATTCCGTTAAAACCTGATTTATCTCCGTCTCAAAACGCACAACATTATTATAAGCTTTTCAATAAAGCGAAAACAACCGAAGAATATTCTAAAAAGGAGCTTGAAAAAACAGAGAACGAATTATACTATCTGGAAACTGTTTTAGAATCTCTTTCTCTTTCAAAAACAGCATCAGATATTGATGAAATAAAAGAAGAACTTGCACAGCAAGGTTATATTAATATTCAAAAGAAAAAAGGTAAAAAAAACGCTCAAAAGGCAAGACCGATTGAATTCAAAACTTCAGATGGATACACAGTTTATGTTGGCAGAAACAACATCGAAAATGATTGGTTAACCTTGAAATCATCTTATTCAACAGACATTTGGTTGCACACAAAATTTATTCCAGGCTCTCACACTATTATAAAGACAAAGGGCGAAACAAACATTCCTGATTCTTCAATAATTGAAGCTGCAACCCTTGCGGCATATCACAGTAAAGCAAAAAAATCAGCTCAGGTTCCTGTTGATTACACAGTTATAAAAAATGTAAAAAAACCAAACGGAGCAAAGCCTGGGTTTGTTATTTATGACAATTATAACACAGTTTATGTGACGCCTGACGAGGAAACTGTTGAAAAACTGCGGGTATAGAAAAATAAAAGATAATTATCTAAAAATTTGTAAAAAAAAATTGTAATATTATATTGATTTTTTATGTAAAGTACTTTATAATATAAATGTCTATGTATTATTAAGAAAATGAACGGAGAAAAATATGATAAATTTCGAACAGTGGGATGGATTTTCAGGCAGAATATGGCGAGAAGAAATAAATGTAAGAGCATTCATTCAGCATAACTATACCCCGTATAATGGAGATAGTTTATTCTTAGCATGCCCTACTGATGCCACAAACACACTTTGGAATAAATTGAAAGAATTACAGAAAGAAGAAAGAGCAAAAGGCGGAGTTCTCGATATGGATACAGAAATCGTATCCACCCTGACCTCTCACGGTCCCGGTTATATCGACGAAGCTTTAAAAGACCTTGAAAAAATTGTTGGTCTGCAGACAGATAAACCTTTAAAAAGAGCTTTTATGCCATTTGGCGGCATAAGAATGTCTGAAGAAGCCTGCAGAACTTATGGCTTTGAACCAAGTGAAAAGCTCCATAAAATTTTTAATAAATATTGCACTACGCATAATGATGGCGTTTTTTCTGCATATACTCCTGAAATGAAAAAAGCCCGTCACAGTCACATTATAACAGGTCTTCCTGATACATACGGAAGAGGCAGAATCGTTGGTGATTACAGAAGAGTTGCCCTATATGGTATTGATTTTTTAATTGAAGAAAAGAAAAAAGACCTTGCAAATTGTGGCGACGGGATTATGACTGATGATGTTATTCGTCTAAGAGAAGAAATTTCCAAGCAAATAAAAGCTCTTCTTGGAATGAAAGAAATGGCAAATATATATGGATACGATATTTCTGCCCCTGCAAAAAATGCAAAGGAAGCTGTTCAATGGCTTTACTTTGGTTATCTTGCAGCTATAAAAACACAAAACGGTGCTGCAATGAGTATAGGCAGAATTTCAACATTCCTTGATATTTATATCGAGAGAGACCTGAAAAACGGAACTATAACAGAAAGCGAAGCTCAAGAACTGATTGACCATCTTGTTATGAAGCTTCGTATGGTTAAATTTGCCCGTATTCCATCATATAACCAGCTTTTCTCAGGTGACCCTGTATGGGCAACCTTAGAGGTTGGCGGAATAGGTGTTGACGGTCGTTCTATGGTTACAAAAACTGACTACAGATTTTTGCATACCCTTGAAAATATGGGTCCGTCACCCGAACCAAATCTCACCATATTATATTCTCCAAATCTACCGGATAACTTCAAAAAATATGCATCATATATTTCTGTTGAAACAAGTTCTGTTCAATACGAAAATGATGAAGTTATGAAACCCGTTTGGGGAGATGACTATTCCATTTGTTGTTGTGTTTCTGCAACACAGACAGGAAAAGAAATTCAATTTTTCGGGGCAAGAGCAAATCTTGCAAAATGTCTACTTTATGCTATAAACGGCGGTGTTGATTACAAAACAAGGGAACAGGTTGGTCCTTCTTATCAGGCAATAACATCCGATTATCTTGATTATGATGAAGTTATTGAAAAATATACCGCTATGATGGATTGGCTTGCAGGTCTTTATGTTAATGTTCTTAATCTAATTCATTATATGCATGATAAATATAATTACGAAGCCGCAGAAATGGCTCTTATTGATACAAATTTAAGAAGAACATTCGCAACCGGAATTGCAGGGTTCTCACATGTTGTTGACTCTCTCAGTGCAATTAAATACGCAAAAGTTAAGGTTATCAGAGACGATTTGGGAATTGCTGTTGACTATGAAACAGAAGGGGATTTCCCCCGCTATGGAAACGATGATGACAGAGCCGATGACATTGCAGTTTGGCTTTTGAAAACTTTTCTTGATATGGTTAAGAAAAGACATACCTACAGAAATTCAGAACCAACAACATCCATCTTAACTATAACATCAAATGTCGTTTACGGAAAAGCTACAGGTCCAATGCCCGACGGAAGAAAAGACGCATCCCCTCTTGCTCCCGGTGCAAACCCAAGTTACGGGGCAGAAAAAAATGGTCTTTTAGCTTCATTAAATTCAGTTGCAAAGCTTCCGTATGAATGGGCGCTTGACGGTATTTCAAATACACAAACAATTAACCCTGAGGCACTTGGCAACTCTGCTGAAGAGAGAATAAATAATTTAGTAAGCGTTCTTGATGGATATTTTTCTCAGGGAGCACATCATCTTAATGTTAATGTTTTCGGAAAAGACAAGCTTATTGACGCTATGGAACATCCTGAAAAAGAAGAATATGCAAACTTTACTATAAGAGTTTCAGGCTATGCAGTTAAATTTATTGATTTGACTAAAGAGCAACAGCTTGATGTTATTTCAAGAACTTGTCACGAATCTATGTAGTCTAATAATCATTAGGATGTGAAAATTTGATTGGATATATAAATTCCTTTGAAAGCTTTGGTTCAGCAGACGGCCCAGGTGTTCGTTTTGTTGTTTTTATGCAAGGCTGTAAAATGAGATGTATGTATTGTCATAACCCTGAAACGTGGGAGAGTGAAGGAGATAAGTTTACTCCTGATGAAATAATACAAAAAGCTCTTCGATATAGAAACTATTGGGGTGACAATGGTGGCATAACAGTAAGTGGAGGCGAACCTCTTCTCCAGCTTGATTTTCTTATTGAACTTTTTGCACTTGCTAAGAAAAAAAACATCCACACCGCTATTGACACGTCAGGACAGCCCTTCTTGGAAGAAAATGAAAATAAATTTAAACTACTTTTTGATAATGTTGACCTTACAATACTTGATATAAAGGCAATTAACTCAGAGCTTCATGCAAAGCTGACAGGACATTCCAACAAAAATATACTTAGCTTTGCTAAATGGCTTTCAGACAACAATAAAAAAATCTGGATAAGGCATGTTCTTGTTCCAAATTTAACAGACAGTGAGGAAGAACTTACAAATATTAAAGAATTTGTTTCAAATCTTAATACCGTCGAAAGAATTGAGCTTCTTCCATACCATTCACTTGGAATTCACAAATGGGAAAATCTCGGAATAGATTACAAGCTCAAAAACACAAAGGCTCCAACTAATGAAGAAATGAACAAAGCAAAAAAAATAATGGATCTCTTATGAGATCCATTATTTTATTTCAAATAGTATATCTTCAATCGTTGTTTCGCCTAGATTATACTCTAAATTAATAAATTTATCACAATTACATATCACCACAGGAGTTGTTATATCAAACCCGTCATCTTTTATTTTTTCGATATCAAACTCTATAAGTTTATCACCTTTTTTTACCTTATCACCTTCATTAACATATGCTTTAAAATACTTTCCTTTTAATTTGACAGTGTCAAATCCGATATGCATAAGAATTTCCGCCCCAAAATCTGATGTTAACCCAACAGCATGAAACGTATCAATTAAATTAGATATTTTACCATTACATGGTGCATAAAGTGTTCCTTCAGCAGGGATTATAGCAACACCTCTCCCCAAAATTTCTTCACTAAATGCAGGGTCCTTTACTTCTTTAATATTTATAACCATTCCATTCAGCGGTGAGTAAATCAAAAATTTTTCTTTTTCTCTCTTTTTAAAAAACATATTTTATCCTCCTTTTTTTAATTATTAGTTACTTATTTCATAAATTTTATACATCAAGCTTATGTAATATAAAAACACTTGTCCGCATAAACATTTATTAACATACAAACGCGGAAGGGTGAAAAACTTGCATACTTATAAAGGCTTAACAGATATAGAAGTCAAGGAAAGTAAAGAAAAATACGGAGTAAATAAATTAACAGAAACAAAAACTGAAAGCTTTGTAGAAAAATATTTTCAAAGCTTTAATGACCCAATCATAACAATTTTATTAATTGCTTTGACAATTAATGTAATTTTTATTTTTTTTGGTAAAGTTGATTGGTTTGAATGTGTCGGTATTTTAATATCTGTTTTAATATCAACTTTTATCAGTACACTATCAGAATATAAGAACGAAAAAAACTTTAAAAAGCTATCAAAAGAGGCTTCCCGAACAACATCTAAAGTTTACAGAAATGGTGCTTTAACTAATTGCTTTTCAGAAGAAATTGTTGTGGGAGACTATATATTACTACAGACAGGGGATTTAATTCCTGCAGACGGAATAATAATAGATGGTAAAATATATGTTGACCAAAGCCCTTTAAACGGAGAAAACAAGGAAGTTGAAAAAACAAAAACAGCAGATTCTAGAAAACATACAGGAATTGATTTTTGGTCAAAAGAAACTTTATTTAAAGGTTGCACCGTTACACAAGGCGAATGTGTTATGCTTGTACAATCTGTTGGTGACAACACCGTTTACGGAAGATTAAATAAGGATACTGAAACATTATATCGGGAAAGCCCTCTGTCTCTTAAACTTCATCAGCTCGCAAAATCAATAAGCAAATTCGGATACTTTGGTGCAATAATTGTTTTTATAATAATTTTATTTCAAAAATCCATTGTGGACAACAGTTTTGATTTAATATTAATAAGAGATTATTTTCTCAACTTTACTCAGTTTTTTTCGGATTTCACAGAAGCAATAATAATGGGAATTATAGTAATTGTTGTGGCAGTTCCTGAAGGACTTCCTCTTATGATTGCTATAGTATGTTCTCTAAATATGAAAAAAATGCTTAAAAATAATGTGCTTGTCCGTAAACTTAGCGGAATTGAAACCGCAGGTGGATTAAACATTCTTTTTTGTGATAAAACAGGAACATTAACAAAAGGAAACCTTGAGGCAATAAAAATAATATATGGTAACCAAAAGGAAACAGAAAATACAGATAATTTAAATAAAAACTTTAGAAAAAAACTTGATTTGTCTATTATAGGAAACTCCTCTGTTCATAAGAATAAAAATAAATTAATTGGAGGCAACTCAACAGAAAGAGCATTATTTGCATTAACATCAAATAGCCCGATAAATATAACAAAAAAAGACGAAATTGTTTTTTCAAGCAAAACAAAATATTCAGCAAGTTATGTTGAGGGTGATTTTAACGGATGCTTATATAAAGGTGCTCCTGAAATAATTTTAAATAGATGTTCTATGTACCTTGATGAAAACGGAAACGAAACAAAGTTTTCAAATAAAAACAGATTATATGAAAAAGTTGATTATTATGCTAAATGTCAGATGAGACTTATAGCACTTGCCTATAAAACAAAAAAAGATAACCTCAATATTATCCCAGAAAATATGACTTTAGTTGCAATTGTTGCATTAAAGGATGAGATTAGATTTAATGTTAAATCTTCAGTTGAAGCAGTAAAAATGGCAGGGATAGATGTATGTATGATAACCGGAGACAAAAAGGAAACAGCTGTTTCAATTGCTAATGAAGTTGGTATTCTAACCTCACCCTTTGATATCGTTTTAACTTCAGAGGAATTTTCAAAATTAAGTGATAGTGAAATCAAAGAGAAGCTTTCAAGAATAAAAGTAATCGCAAGAGCACTTCCAACTGATAAAAGCAGACTTGTTAAAATTGCTCAGGAAAAAGGTCTTGTTGTCGGTATGACAGGTGATGGTGTCAACGACTGTCCAGCTCTAAAAAATGCAGATGTTGGTTTTTCAATGGGCAGCGGTACAGAGGCAGCAAAAGAAGCCGGAGATATAATAATTATGGACAATAATTTTGCATCCATAAAAAATGCCATATTATATGGCAGAACAATATTCAAAAGTATAAAAAAATTTATAACATATCAGCTTACAATAAATATAGCCGCTGTTTCAATTTCTGTCCTAGGCCCATTATTTGGTTTTTATAAACCTCTTAATATTTCTCAAATGTTATGGATTAATTTAGTTATGGATACACTCGCCGCAATGGCATTTGGCGGAGAAGCAGCATTAAACAAATATTTGAAAGAAAAGCCTATAAAAAGAAATGACAAAATTATTGACAAAAAAATGATAAGTAGTGTGCTTGTTGGCAGTATGTACATATCTCTTGCAAGTATATGCATTTTTTCAAGTGACGTAATACATAATTTATTCAGAGAAAGTCCCACAGATATATATTTTTACACTGCATATTTTTCTTTCTTTATTTTAACTTGTATATTTAATGCATTTAATACCAGAAGTGAAGAAATCGACCTGACAGACCACCTCTCCTTAAATAAGCCCTTTTTATTTATTATTTCATTTATTCTGATAATACAGATATTGATGACTTATTTAGGAGGAAATATTTTAAGAACTGCAGGCTTAAATATAAAAGAATGGCTGTATGTTCTTACTCTTTCAATTATGATAATCCCTGTTGATATTGCAAGAAAACTAATAATTAAACAATAAACCCAAAAAAAGTTGCAGCAAAAACTATGCTGTAACTTTTTTATATAAAAAATGTAATTTTTTTAAAAAAACTCTTGACATATTAACAACAAAGGTATATAATATCTTAGTCAGCTTAAATATGCGAGCATGCTGGAATTGGCAGACAGGCACGTTTGAGGGGCGTGTGTCTTCGACGTATGGGTTCAAGTCCCATTGCTCGCACCATATATATTGCCGGATTGTGTAAAGGTAGCACAGCAGACTCTGACTCTGTTTGTCTGGGTTCGAATCCTAGTCCGGCAGCCAAAAACCCGTACATGAAGGTGTACGGGTTTTCTTATTATATCTTAAAAAAGACATCCTTTTGGATGTCTTTTTCATATTACTTGTAAAAATGTGATCTTGCTTCTTTTATAGAATCAAAAATTTTTTTTAAAAGTTCATTATAAAACCTTAGCTAAAAAAGTTTTTAATCTGTCACTTTGCGGATTATCAAATATTTCTTCGGGTGTTCCCTCTTCAACAATAACGCCTTCATCCATAAAAACAACTCTTGTACCAACTTCTCTTGCAAATCCCATTTCATGAGTGACAACAACCATCGTCATTCCCTGCTGTGCAAGACTTTTCATAACATCAAGAACTTCTCCGACCATTTCAGGGTCAAGTGCTGATGTAGGTTCATCAAAAAGCATAACGGCAGGATTCATACAAAGCGCCCTGACAATTGCAATTCTTTGCTTTTGTCCACCTGATAGTTGACTTGGATAAGAATTTGCTCTATCAGAAAGACCAACCCTCTCAAGTAGTTCCATTGCAACCTTATCAGCCTCTTCCTGTGTTTTCTTAAGAAGTTTAACAGGTGCAAGAGTCATATTTTTAAGTATTGTCATATGAGGAAACAGATTAAAATGCTGAAACACCATTCCCATCTTTTGTCTGTGTAGATTTATATTGCTTTTAGGGTCGGTAATATCCTCTCCCTCTACATAAATATTTCCTGATGTTGGAACCTCAAGAAGATTTAAAGACCTTAAAAAAGTGGATTTTCCGCTTCCGGAAGGACCAATAACAACAACAACCTCACCTTTACTAATCTGTGTTGTTACACCATCTAGGGCTTTAATTGTTCCGTTTTTATAATGTTTCTTTAAGTCCTTTATATCAATATAAATATTATCTTTCACTATTTCTCAGCCTCCTTTCTAAAATAGAAAGCAGCTTTGTTAGTAACATAACAACTGCCAGATATACAATAGCAACCATTAATATAGGATTAATCTGGTCGTATGTTGTATTTTTTATTTGATTTCCTGCCTTTGTTAGATCAACAACTGCCACATAACCTGCAACCGAAGTTTCTTTCAGAAGCGCAATCATTTCATTACCAATCGCAGGTAAAATATTCTTAAAAGCCTGCGGCAAAATAATAAGCCACATTGTTTGTATATTTGAAAAGCCAAGAGAACGTCCTGCTTCCATTTGACCATTATCTATAGCCATTATACCTGACCTAATAGTTTCAGCTACATATGCACCCGAATTAATACCAAAGGTTATCATCGCAACCCATGTACCATCTTTTGCGGAGACAAAAATAATAAAAAAAGATATTAACAGCTGAACAACAACCGGAGTTCCTCTTATAACCGTCAGATATATATTACATATAACATCCAGAAACTTCATTTTTTTATTCTGTGCAGCAAAAACTTTTATAATAGCAACAATTGTTCCAATTACAACACCAATAAGCAAAGCACCAAGAGTAATTATAATTGTTTTTTCAAAGCCTTGTATCAATATCATATATCTGTCCGAAACAACAAAAGTATTATATAAAGTATCAAGCCACTTATCAAAGCCATCTTTAATGCTGTACAGCCAACCTATAAACAAATTCATATGTAAATCCTTCCAATTGTGTGAAAAACGGCGCAATAATTACGCCGCTTTTCATATATTTATACAAATATTAAAATCAAATCTTATTCAGCATCGTATGGTAATTCATACTTTTCAAAGATTTTAGCAAGTGTACCATCAGCCTTTAATTCAGCTATAGCAGCATTGATTTCCTTTGTCAACTCTTCATTGCCAAGCTTTAAAGCAATAGCATACGCTTCTTCTGTTAACGCTTCATCAAGAACTTTTGTTGCGCCACTTTGTTTTTCAGAAAGAGCTTTTGCAACAGCGTTATCAATAACAACTGCATCAACTTTTCCTGATGTTAAAGCAGTAACAGCTTCTGCACCTGTCTTAAATGACTGAACTGCATAATTATTATCTAATAAGTACTGTTCCCCTGTTGTACCTTCCTGGCAAGCAACAGTCTTACCATCCAAGCCCGCTTTACCAACAATAGCACTGTCGTTCATTACTATAATAGCCTGTGATGCTGTGTAATAATCATCTGAGAAGTTCATATTCTTTCTTCTTTCATCATTAGCAGTAATACCTGCAACAGCAACATCATATTTACCTGTTGCTACACCGGTAAGAGCAGCATCAAAATCAATGTTTGCAATTTTTAGTTTCATACCTAATTTTTCAGCAATTGCATTTGCCAAATCAACA
>JAZSOT010000088.1:0-48057 GCA_045537065.1 Clostridia bacterium
GGTGCAATGGAAATAGTTAAAAACTATAATGTTGACGGAATACAGATTGATGATTATTTTTATCCCGGTGAGGATTTCCCCGATAACTGGTCATTTTCCGAATACGGAAAAGATTTTGATAACATAGACGACTGGAGAAGACATAATATAGATGACCTGATTATTAAAATGAATAAAAAAATTAAAGAGGCAAATCCTTTTACTAAGTTTGGCGTCAGTCCTCAGGGAATATGGGCAAACAAGGAAAATCATAAAGACGGCAGTGATACAAACGGAAGAGAAGCTTATTTTTCATCCTATGCAGACACAAGAAAATGGGCCAGAGAAAATATGATTGACTACATTATTCCTCAAATATACTGGAATATAGGATATGCAGGTGCAGATTATAAAATCCTTACAGACTGGTGGGCAAATGTTTGCAAGGATACAGATACTCAATTATATATTGGTCAAGCAGCATACAAGGTATGCGAAACAACAGATACCGAAAGTATATGGTTCGGTGAAAGCGGTATAAGTGAAATTGAAAAACAAATTAACCTTGCAAAATACAACGATAATATATCAGGCTACTGCCTTTACAGATTATCAAGCATTGAATCCTCTGAATTTAAAAAAGCTGTAAAAGATGCAAACAACAAGGAAAGAGACATTTTTTCTGACCTTGATGATGCCCCGTGGGCTAAGGAAGATATAAAAGCCCTATATAAAAAGGGAATAATAAGCGGTATGGGAGATGGAAGCTTTGGAGTCATGGAGAAATTAACAAGAGGTCAGTTTGCTGTTATGATTTCAAGACTCCTTAATAAGAACGCAGATTTTAAAGATAATTTTTCAGATGTTTCCCCTGAAAAATACTATTATAAGGACATAGGCATATTAAAAGAACTGAATTTAATACAAGGAATAAGCGAAACCGAATTTGCCCCTGAAAGCTTAATTACAAGGCAGGATATGGCAGTTTTAGTACATCGCATACTTGTTAAAGAAGAAATTATTGATGAAAACATAAAGGGAACTTTAAATTTTGCAGATAAGGCTGAAATCAGGGACTATGCAAAAAATGCAGTTTTTGCATTGCAGAGCAAAAACATTATAAATGGATATGAAGATAATACCTTTAAGCCATACGGGAATGCCACAAGAGCTGAAGCAGCTGTTATCTTAAACAGAATTTCACTTTTGATAAATCAATAAAATTATCTTGAAAATTCTAAAAAATAATGTATAATATACTTATGAGTAATTTAAAAGGTGGTCTTATTATGGAAAAAAGCTATACAATGAAAATTGCAGGAGTTGAAAGAAGTCTCCCTCTTTGCAGAATAAATGACGACTTATACATAGCCGCATTTATTATGTTTGGAGATGTTGAAATCACCAAGGCTTGTGCAACTGAACTTTTGAAGAAGGCCCCTGAGCACGATATTATGGTTACTGCCGAGTGTAAGGGTATTCCTCTTTTATATGAAATGGCACGTCAGGAAGGCACTGACAATTATATTGTCGCAAGAAAAGCACCTAAGCTTTATATGAAAGATATTCTGGAAACAGATGTTGATTCAATTACAACTGAACATAAACAGAAATTATGTATTGGAAGAGATGAAACAGAAGCCCTCAAAGGCAAAAGAGTTTTAATTGTTGATGATGTTATCAGCACAGGCGAATCCCTTGCAGCTCTTGAAAATCTTATAAATAAAGCAGGTGGAAACATTGTTGGAAAAGTTACTGTTTTAGCTGAGGGTGATGCTCAAAAAAGAGATGATATTATTTTTCTTGAACCGCTTCCTGTTTTTGACAGAAATGGTAATCCACTTTAATTTCAAAAATAAAAATGCCTTGCGAAATTCCGCAAGGCATTTTTTATATTTAAAATTAACCTAGTCTCTTTTCAAGTTCGTCCATGCTGTCTTTGATTTCCTGTGGAAGTTTATCTCCAAACTGAGCAAAGAACTCTCTCTGGTTTGCAACTTCTTCTTTCCAAACCTCTTTATCAATTGAAAGAAGTTCTGTTAATGTTGCATCATCAATATCAAGACCCTCAAGGTCAAGGTCTTCTTTCTTTGGAACAAAACCGATTTCAGTTTCAACTGCATCAACTTCGCCTGCACAACGAGATAAAATCCAGTTAAGAACTCTCATATTGTCACCAAATCCAGGCCACATAAAGTTGCCTTCGTCATCAAGTCTGAACCAGTTAACATTGAATATCTGCGGTGGGTTAGAAATCTTTTTACCCATATCATACCAATGTTGGAAATAATCTGCCATATTGTAACCAACAAACGGACGCATAGCCATTGGGTCACGTCTAACTACACCAACAGCACCTGCTGCTGCTGCAGTTGTTTCTGATGCCATTGTTGCACCAACGAATACACCATGATTCCAGTCACGAGCCTGATATACAAGAGGAGCTGTTTTTGCTCTTCTTCCTCCGAATACAATAGCTGAAATTGGAACACCTGCTGGATTTTCAAATTCAGGAGAAATGCAAGGACAGTTAATAGCAGGAGCTGTGAATCTTGAGTTTGGATTAGCAAGCTTTTTACCTTCTGCTGTAAATTCCTTACCATTACATTGAATACCTGTCCACTCTGTTGCATTTTCAGGAGGATTCTTATCAAGACCTTCCCACCAAACAGTCATATCATCATTATTGATAGCAACATTTGTGAAAATTGTATTTTTCTTTGTTGACTCAAGTGCATTAAAGTTTGTTTTAACGCTTGTTCCCGGAGCAACGCCGAAGAAACCGGCTTCCGGATTAACAGCGTATAATCTTCCGTCTTCCCCAACTCTAATCCATGCAATATCGTCACCAACTGCCCAAACTTTGTAGCCCTGAGCTTTAAGTCCTTCCGGCGGAATAAGCATTGCAAGGTTTGTCTTTCCACAAGCAGATGGGAAAGCAGCACAGATATATTTTACTTCACCCTTTGGATTTTCAAGACCAAGAATAAGCATATGTTCAGCCATCCAACCCTCTTTCATGCCAAGATATGAAGCAATTCTTAGTGCGAAACATTTCTTACCCAAAAGAACGTTTCCGCCATAACCTGAGTTAACAGACATAATTGTGTTATACTGTGGGAAATGAACAATATATCTCTCTTCAGGGTCAATATCCTTTTTAGCATGGAGACATTTAATGAAATCTCCGTCTTCGCCAAGAGCTTCAATAACGGCTGTACCAACTCTTGTCATTATAATCATATTTAAAACAACATAGATACTGTCTGTAAGCTCAATACCGATTTTTGAGAAAGGTGAACCAACAGGACCCATAGAATATGGGATAACATACATTGTTCTGCCAGCCATACTTCCATCATATAAAGTATTAAGCTTTGCATACATTTCCTTTGGGTCAACCCAGTTATTGATAGGACCTGCTTCTTCCTTTGTTGGAGTACATATAAATGTTCTGTCTTCAACACGGGCAACGTCGTTCACAGCAGTTCTGTGATAATAACAACCCGGAAGTTTCTCCTGATTAAGCTTAATTAATTCGCCTGTTGAAACTGCTTCTGCTCTTAAAGCCTCAATCTGCTCTTCACTTCCATCAATCCAAACAACATTGTCGGGTTTGCAGAGAGCTTTCATTTCTTCAAGCCATGTAAGCACTTTTTTGTTATTTGTCATACAAAATAACCTCCTGTTTTTTTTATAAATTAATTAATTAAATTCAAAATTTTATCTGTTGTATTATTTATCCTTGTTGGAATCAACAACTATCGAACTTACAAGAATTATACCAAGCACTGCAAAAATTAATATAAATGCTCTTGTTATATTCTTAAGAGACATTACAACTGCAGTCAGGCACAATATACTTGTCAGGGTATATAAAATCGTAACAGTCTGTCTTTGAGAAAATCCCATATCTAAAAGTTTATGATGAAGATGTCCTCTGTCGGGAGACATTATAGAACGACCTGTGAATAATCTTCTCAGTATTGCGAACAAAGTATCAAAAATGGGAAGTCCCAAAATTAAGACCGGTACGGCAAATGATATAACTGCGTGAAACTTTAGAAGTCCCTGAACCGAAATACAGGCAAGAACAAACCCTAAAAAGGTTGAGCCTGTGTCACCCATAAATATTTTTGCAGGATTGAAATTATATGGCAAAAATCCAAATCCTGCCCCTGCAAGTGCAGCGGTCATAATTGCAACATTAAGGTTTTGGGAAAATATTGTGAGAACTAAGAATGTAACTGATGCAATAGATGATATACCAACTGCAAGTCCATCAAGTCCATCAATAAGATTTACAGCATTTGTCACACCGATAATCCAGATAACAGTAACAGGAACAGCAAACCATTTAAGATTTATATAAGTGGGACCAAACCACTCGGAAAAAGGATTTTCAATATATCCTATTTTTATTCCAAACCAAACCGCAATAAGTGCTGCAATTATCTGAAACAAAAGCTTTACCTTTGCAGGCAGGTCTTTTATATCATCAATAACTCCAACTGTTACCATAATCAGGGCACCGATTAAAATTCCCATAGTTGTTTTATCAATAACCGCAAAGCACAGAACACTTATAACAAAACCATAAAAAATCGCAAGTCCGCCTATTAAAGGAATAGGCTTTTTATGAACTCTTCTTTCGTCCTTTGGCACATCAAGAGCATTAATTTTGTTTGCAATACCTATAACAACAGGTGTTGCAGAAAACGAAAACAAAAAGGCAACAATCAATGCAAAAAACACAAAAATATTATTACTGTATATCATTTTTATCATCCTTTGTAATGTTTTTATTTATAGGGGATAAAACCTACCTTTTTATAGACTTTTCTCACAGTTTTTTCAGCAACATAACCCGCTCTTTCAGCTCCTGTTCTGTAAACACTTTCAAGATAATCTTTGTTTTTCATAATATCATAATACTTTGCCTGAATAGGTTCAAGCTCTGCAGCAACCGCTTCTGCCACTTTATTTTTAAAATCACCGTAGCCTTTGCCGTCAAATTCTTTTTCTATTGTCTCAAAGCTTTTTCCCGTTACGCTGCCATAAATACTCATAAGGTTTTCAATACCTTCTTTGCCCTCTCCACGTCTTACAACGGCATCCGAATCCGTTACAGCTCTTTTGATTTTCTTTACAATTTTATCAATAGGGTCTAAGAGCAAAATATATGCATTTTCATTGGGGTCAGATTTCGACATTTTCTGTTTCGGGTCCTGAAGACTCATAATTCTTGCACCCGTCTTTGGAATATATGGTTCCGGAACTTTAAATGTGTCTGAATAATTTGAATTAAATCTTACTGCCAGGTCTCTTGTAAGCTCCAAATGTTGCTTCTGGTCATGACCCACAGGAACTAGGTCAGCCTGATAAAGTAATATATCTGCTGCCATAAGTGACGGATATGTGAAAAGTCCTGCATTTATATTATTCTCATGCTTTCTTGATTTATCCTTAAACTGGGTCATACGGGAAAGCTCTCCCATATATGTAAAACAGTCAAGCACCCATCCAAGCTGAGTGTGCTGAGGTACATGAGACTGGAAAAATATAGGCTCTTTTTCCGCATCAAGTCCAGAGGCAATAAACAGTGCCAGCAAATCAAGGGAATTTTTCCTTAAATCCTTTGGCTCCTGTCTCACAGTTATTGAATGAAGGTCTGCTATCATATAAAAGCTTTCATACAAATCTTCTTTCTGCAATTCAACCCAATTTCTTAGTGCTCCGATATAATTTCCAAGTGTTAGTGCACCTGACGGCTGAATACCGCTTAGTATTCTTTTCTTAGGAGTTACATTTTCTATAGCTTCTGCCATAACAATCTCGTCCTTTTCTTTTTATTTTATTAGACCATAATTTCGTGAAGAACTTCTCCAAGAATTTTAATACCCTTTTCGATATTTTCTTCTGATGCGTTTGAATAGTTTAATCTGAATGTGCTGTATTTTGCCTTGTCATCTATCATAGTTGCTTTTCCCGGTACAAATGCTACCCCTTTTTCAAGTGCAGCTTTTAAAACCTCTGCACTGTCATATTTCTCAGGCATTGTACAGAAAAGGAATAATCCTCCCTCAGGAGAAGTATGAGTTACACAGGATGGAAAATATTTATCCATACACTCTATCATAAGCTTGCATCTTCTGCCATAAACCTCTCTAAGTTTATTTATATGCTCTTCAATAGAATATCTGCTTAAAAATTCATAAGCCACCATCTGTGACAAAACATTTGTGTGAACATCAGAAACCTGCTTACAAATTATCATTCTCTCCATTAATTCAGCATTAGCACAAGTAAATCCAAGTCTTAAGCCCGGTGATAAAATCTTTGAGAATGAGCCGAAGTATATAACTCTGCCCTCTTTGTCAAGAGATTTCATTGTGGGAACGTCTTCCCCTGAAAATCTTAAATCACCATATGGATTATCCTCAAAAATAAGAAAATCATATTTTGATGCAAGCTCTAATATCTTTTTACGTTTTTCCAAGGAAGCTGTTATTCCCGATGGATTCTGGAAAGTCGCAATTGTATATAAAATCTTTATATTTGAATGATTTTTAAGTAGCTCTTCCAATGCATCCGTGTCAATTCCATCTTCTTTCAGAGGAACGCCTAAGATTTCTGCATTATATGAACGGAATGAATTTAGTCCCCCGATAAAGCTTGGAAGCTCACAAACAACTCCATCACCAGGATTAATTAAAGACTTTGATGCAAGGGCAATTCCCTGTTGTCCCCCACTTACAATAATACAGTTATCCCCATCTCTGTAGTTTCCCTCTTTTATAAGCTTTTCCTTTGTCCAGTTGCGGAGAGGTTCATAGCCCTCGGTTACTCCGTACTGAAGAGCAACTTCACCTTTTGTCTCAAGTATTTCCTTGGAAATTTCTGCAAGTTGATTTTTAGGGAAAAGCTCAGGGGCAGGAGCTCCGCCCGCAAATGAAATAATTCCCGGTTTTGCAAGAAGCTTAAAAATTTCTCTGATAGCTGATGCTTCAAGGTGTTTTACTCTGTCTGCAAATTTATCTGATATATTCATTATTATCCTTCTTTCTTAACTTTCAACTTAAATAGCACTTTCAAGCTGGCTGATACCTTTTTTAATTCTGTTGATTGTTTCTTCCTTGCCAAGAATTTCAGCAATTTCAACAGCACCGCCCGGTGTAAACGCTTTTCCTGAAATTGCAACTCTAACAGGCCATAAAATTCTGCCGTTTTTAAGTTCAAGTCTTTCAACCAATGCAATAAGCTCATCATGGATACTTTTCTCTGTCCACTCTGCCATATTTTCAATAACAGGAAGAGCTTCCTTTAATGCTTCAAGTGAATTTTCAGGATTTGTTTTCATTTTTTTATGAGTGTAAAGCTCATTATCATATTCGGGAAGGTTATCAAAAAAGTCAACCTGCTCGGGAATATCAGAAAGCTTTTCACATCTTTGCTGAAGTAGCGCAGAAACCTTTTTAAGGTCTATTGCAGGGTTAGTGATTACACCGTCATAAAATGGCATTGCCGCCTTGTGGAAATCCTCAAAAGACATTTCTCTTAAATATTCCCCGTTAAGCCATGCAAGTTTCTTTTCATCAAATATAGCAGGTGATTTGCTTATTCCGTCAACATCAAATATTTCCATAAGCTCATCAATTGTATATTTTTCTCTGTCGCTCTTTGGTGCCCAACCTAAAAGAACAATATAATTTACGATTGCTTCTTTTAAATATCCCTTTTTTATAAAATCTTCATAAGATGCATCCCCATCTCTTTTTGAAAGCTTTTTAGTTGCATCTTTCATAACAGGAGATACATGGATATATTTTGGGATTTCCCAACCAAACGCTTCATAAAGAAGATTATATTTCGGTGTTGATGACAAATATTCAGAGCCTCTTATAACATGAGTTATGTTCATTAAATGGTCGTCAACAACATTTGCAAAATTATATGTTGGAAGTCCGTCTGCTTTTAAAAGAACATTATCATCTAAAATAGCATTATCAACAGAAATTTCACCAAAAACCTCATCCTTAAATGTTGTTTTTCCGTGTGTCGGAACTTTCTGGCGGATTACATAAGGAACTCCTGCCTTGATTTTTTCTTCAATTTCTTCCTTGGAAAGCTTACTGCAATGTCCGTCATATTTTGTTGGAACTTTAGCCGCAGTTTGTCTTACTCTCAGTGCTTCAAGTCTTTCTTTATCACAGAAGCAATAATATGCATGTCCAAGCTCAACCAGCTTTTCTGCATATTCTTTATAAAGACCTCTTCTTTCACTCTGGATATACGGACCATAATCTCCGCCAACATCCGGACCTTCATCATGAATAAGACCTGTATCTTTCATTGTGCGGTAAATAACCTCAACTGCACCGTCAACATATCTTTCCTGGTCAGTATCCTCTATTCTCAATATAAATTTTCCGCCCTTTGATTTTGCAAGCAAATATGCATAAAGAGCTGTTCTTAAGTTTCCTATATGCATATAACCTGTTGGACTTGGGGCAAATCTTGTTCTTATTTCATTACTCATTTTTATATCTCCTCTTCTATTGTTATCGTATGTATTATTCAAAAAATTCCACCACACCGATATATGGCAGGCTTCTGTATTTCTCATCATAATCAAGTCCGTAGCCAACTACAAACTCATCGGGAATTTCAAAACCAAGATATTCAATATCTACATCAACTTCTCTTCTTGAGGGCTTTGAAAGGCAGGAACACAGTTTAAGTGTTTTTGCACCCCTTGCTTTAAGCATTTTTCTAACTTCGCACATTGTGTAACCGCTGTCAATTATATCTTCGATTATCAAAACGTTTTTATCTGTTAAGTCTCTGTCAATATCAAGCTTAACGGCAACTGTTCCCGAGGTTTTTGTTCCTCCTCCGTAGCTTGACACTTTCATAAAATGAACCTCTGCGGGCATTTTAAGTCTTCTGACTATATCAGCCATAAACATAAAAGCTCCCTTTAATATGCATATAACAATTAAAGGCTCATCCCCAAAATCACGGTTTATTTCATCACAAAGCTCACATACTCTCTTATTTATTTTTTCTTCATCAATCATTATTCTTATTTTTTCTGTACTCAATGATTAGCGCCTTCCTTGTTTCATTATTTATCTTATAGTTTTCGCTGACTCTAAGCCCCACAATAGCAACAATTTCGCCGTCCCCGCAAAGAACAGGAATTTTATCCCTTGATGCCTTTGGTATTTTAGAATCAATAAATATATTTTTAAGTTTCTTCTCTTTCCCGTCAGGGAAACAAACCATCCTATCCCCACTCTGACGAGTTCTTAAAACCAGCTTTTTACCCTCCAAAAGGTCAAAACTGAGAATTTGCTGTCTTGGATTTTTCTTATATATCTTCGGGTCAACTATTTTAAAGCTAACCTCTGCATTAAGACTTTCAATGTAATAGCTTTTAAGAGGATTAACCCTTATAAATAAATCTTCATCATCAATATTGATTTTTTCTGTGTTTTTTTCTGTGTTTTCAAAAATCAACCACCCATATTCATTCCTTGCCTGAATTCCATCGGGAAGATTTGCCATTGCCCCTGTGTTTTTATTAATCAACTCCAGAACACTTTGAATATGAACATACTGAAGTTTCAAATCTTTTTCCGATGCTTTTCTTACCACAATTTTCACAAGTCTTGCCTTTATGGAATCATCAACCATTTTCAGACTTTCAATATGAAGAGCATAAGGTTTATGGGATGGAAGCGGATTATTTATTCTTTCATATAATCTGTTTGCATATCCCTCAAGAAACTCTGCATCCTCTGTCATGGTTTCTGAAAACCTGAAAAGAGTGTCAACAACTGATGGGTTAAAATTCTCTTCAATATATGGAATAAGTCCGTTTCTTATGCGATTTCTTGTGTAGGCATTGTCACCATTTGTGGAATCCGTGCAAAACTCAAGATTTATCTCCTTAAGATACTCTTCAATTTCGCATCTTTTAAGATCAAGAACAGGTCTTATCACCCCGTCCCCTCTTACATATGAAATTCCTTCGAGACCGTCAATTCCTGTGCCCCTTATAATACGCATAAGAACAGATTCGGCTCTGTCGTTTTTGTTGTGAGCTGTTGCTATTTTTGTTATCCCTTCAGTTTTCTTTAATTCATCAAAAAAACTATATCTTGCAGTTCTTCCCGCTTCTTCCAAGGAAAGCCCCTTTTCTTCTGCCAGCTTTGGAACATCCACGCTTTTTACAAAACATTCTATATTGTATTTTACACACAGACTTTTCACAAAGTCTTCATCCCTTTTTGCCTCTTCCCCTCTTATCATATGGTTAAGATGGGCAACCGAAAGATGAATACCAAGTCGGTCTTTCAAAGAACAAAGAATACTCAGCAGACAAACAGAATCTGCTCCGCCTGATACGGCAACTAAAACTTTGTCGCCTTTTTCTATCATATTTTTTTCGATTATTAAATTATATACCGAATTTATAACCCTTTGACTAACGCTCACGCTCTCCACTCCAATTGGAAAATTTTGTGTACTCTCCGAGCCAGGTTAAGTAGTCATATCCTATCTCACCATTACGATGCTTGGCAAAAATGCACTTAGCTTTGTTTGGCTCTTCTGTTTCAGGTTTATAATATCCCTCTCTGTATAAAAACATAACAATATCTGCATCCTGCTCAATAGCACCTGATTCTCTAAGGTCACTTAAAACAGGTTCCTTGCTGTCACGCTTGTCCACACTTCTGTTAAGCTGAGAAAGTGCGATAACAGGAATATTCAAATCCTTTGCAAGAATTTTTAAGCTTCTTGAAATTTCAGAAATTTCAAGCTGTCTGTTTCCGTCTCTTCTGTTTGTTGTCATAAGCTGTATGTAGTCAATAACCACAAGCCCGATGTTTTTTTCAAGCTTTAGTTTTCTGCATCTTGCACATATTTCCGAAACTGTTGAGCTTGATGAATCATCTATATATATTTCCGCATTTGAAAGCATTTCAACAGCGGCACCGATTTTTTCCCAGTCACTGTCCTTTATATTTCCTTTTTTAAGACAATCAGAGTTAATCATTGCCTCAGATGCAAGCATACGGTTTGCAAGCTGAATGCCAGGCATTTCAAGATTGAAAACAGCAACCGGCACCTTTGCCTCTGTTGCAACATTCTGGGCAATATTAAGTGCAAAGCTGGTTTTTCCCATACCCGGTCTTGCAGCTATTAAAATAAGCTCCGAGCCGTGAAGTCCTGCTGTTCTTCTATCAATATCAATAAATCCCGTAGTAACTCCTGTGACATCCTGCCTACTGTCTGCAAGCTTTGCAAGTTTTTCAACAGTCTCACCTAAAAGGCCTCTTATATGGACAGGACCTCCTGAAGCTGTATCCCTTGATATATCAAGAATAGACTGTTCTGCAGAGCCTAAAATTGTTTCAAGCTCATCATCCCCGCGATAGCATCTTTCTGTTATTTCATCCGAAGCCTTAATAAGTTTTCTAAGAACAGATTTTTCTTTTACTATTTTTGAATAGTGAACTATATTTCTTGTTGTGGGAACAAAATTCGCAATCTCAAGAATAAAGCTAAGTCCACCAACCTTTTCAAGACTTCCCCTGAGGGTAAGCTGTTCCTTTAAGGTTACTATATCAATGGGCTTTCCAAGATTATAAAGTTCAGTCATTGCAGAGAATAGTTCCTTATGTCTTTCAACATAGAAATCTTCATCCTTGACAATATTTATTGCCTCTGGAATACATTTATAATCTAAAAACATTGCTCCCAAAACAGACATTTCTGCCTCTCTGCTGAAAGGCATAGCTCTGTCTAATTCATATGTTTCTTCCATACAAAATCATTCCTTAAAATTATTTTGCCTCTTTAACAGTTACTTTAAACGTTCCTGTTATTCCGGCATAAAGATGTGCTTTCACATCAACTGTTCCGATGGTTTTTATACCATCACCTATATCAAGTTTTCTCTTATCAATGTCTATATTATATTTCTTTTTAAGCTCTTCTGCTACGTCCTTTGACGTGATTGAACCGAATAGTTTTCCATTTTCTCCCGCCTTTGCAGTGAGTTCAATGTTAAATTCCTTCATTCTTTCAGCAATGTTTCTTGCTTTTTCCTGCTCAACATTTTTATGGTATTCTATAGCTCCCTGCTTTCCCTTAAACTCATTAAGAGCCTGTTTGTTAGCTTCCTTTGCAAGTCCCTTGGGAAACAAAAAGTTTCTTGCATATCCATCGCTTACATTTATAAGGTCTCCCTTTTTACCCTGTGCTTTAACATCCTGTAATAAAATTACCTGCATAATCTAAAATCCTTTCTCTCTTTATTCATCAAAAACAACATTATCAATAGCTTCTTTAAGCATCTCTTCTGCCTCTTCTACGCTAACACCATCAAGCTGAGTTCCTGCTATTGTTATATGCCCGCCTCCGCCAAGCTTTTCAAGAATAACCTGAACATTTATACTGTCAAGAGAACGTCCGCTTATTAAAACTCTTCCCTTATATTCCGCAACAACAAATGATGCTTCAACTCCAGTTATATCAAGAAGTTCATCAGCAGCCTGAGCAACAGTAACAGAGAAATCCCCGCTTTCGCCCTTTGCAACCGCAATTGCAATATTATCTCTATAAAGCTTTGCATCTTTTATTATTTCGGCTTTCTGTGTGTAGCTTTCAAGGTCTGTTTTGAATAATCTTCTCACATTTACAGTATTAACACCAAGTCTTCTTAAATATGCCGCCGCTTCAAAAGTTCTTACACCTGCTTTAAAGATAAAGCCCTTTGTGTCGAGTGAAATTCCCGCATATAAAACTTCCGCCTCTTTCTGGCTTAATCTATCAGAGTCCTGAATATACTGAAGTATTTCAGTTATCATTTCACAAGTTGATGATGCATACGGCTCATGATATGTTAAAACTGCATTTTCTATAAAGTCTTCTGACCTTCTGTGGTGATCGATTAGCACAAGATTTTCCGAATGAATAAGTAGCTCCTCCGACTCAACCATTCCCGGCCTGTGGGTATCAACAACTATTAAAAGTGTGTCCTGATTATAGATATTAAGAGCCTGTTCAGGAGTTATAAAAGTATCTTCATAATACTTGTTTTTCTCGAAATCATCTATAATATTTCTGACACCTGTTTTGGTTCTGTCAACTGCAATATAGGCATCCTTGCCTCGGCTTCTTACCGCCTTGCATAGACCTATAGAAGCGCCAAGGCTGTCAAGGTCCGCATTTTTATGTCCCATAATTATAACAGCAGTTGAATGGTCTATAAGTTCTCTCAAAGCATGGGCAACAACCCTTGCCTTAACCTTTGTTCTTTTTTCAACCTCTCTTGTTTTTGCACCGTAGAAATTAAAGTTTTCCTTATCTTTGATAACAACCTGATCGCCGCCTCTTCCCAGTGCCATATCAAGAGCAAGTCTTGCAAACTTGTCAACCTCAAGAATATCTTCCCCGCCTATACCTATACCGATACTTAAGGTAACAGGAATTTTATTTTCAAAGTTTATATCCCTGACCTGATTTAAAATATCAAACTTATTATCAAGGATATTTTTGAAATCCTTCTGGTGGAACATAACTATTGTTTTGTCCCTTTCGTATTTTCTCAATACACCGTTTCCTGATGCTGACCACTGAGCAATTTTCTGCTCAATTTCACCAAGGAGACTTCCGTGATTTGAATCGGGAGTTTCTTTCAAAACTTCGTCATAGTTATCAATAATAACAAGACATTCAACCAGTCTTTCTTCTTCTCTTTTCAAAATGGCATTTCTCTCATCCGTCTTGTCTATAAAATATATGATAATCAGTCCGTTTGTTTCATCGCCTTGGGAATATACAACATTTCCCCATACCTCATAAAGGCTTTCTCCGATACTGAGACTATATTTAACAGCCTCTTCGCTTTCTACAAACTTTGATATCTGTATTTCCGGCAAAAGTTCCTGCACTGGCACATTAAAAAGATTATCATTTTTTATTGCATAGGAAAACCTCTCGTTATACCAAGTTATTTCTCCTTTTAAATCTGTTATTACAAGAGGTGCAGGATAATTTACCAAAGTGCCTCTTGTGTGGCTGCTGAGACAAAATTCCAAATCCTCTATGTATCTTAAAAAGCTTTTTTCCTGAATTCTTATCTGGCAAAGCTCAAATATAAGATAACCAAAGGCTGCAATCAGAACCACAGGTGCAAATTCCACCTTCTGAACCTGAAGTGCTCCCCAAAGTGCAAGCAAAAGCACAAGACATACAGTCATTTTGGTATAACGATATTTTGAATTAAAATATTTTTTTGCTGAAGCTGATTTATTTTTATTCATCAAAATCACTCCTGACACAATTTTCTATACTTCTCCCGACCTATCCTCAAGCTCATCATTATTTGAACTGAAAACGGAAGAAATTTTTCTGTAATTTGCAGAGCTGTCCAAAAAGCCCGCTATAACACATATATTTATAATTATAGGCATTAAAACTCCGCCAAAAAGCAAAACCACAAGATATATTAAAACTCTCACTGCACCTTTTGATATCCTTGTCCCAAGCTTAAAATCTATAAGTGACAGACCGCATATTCCAAGGATTGCATAAAGAACATAAATAACATTTAAAACAACCGCTCTGAAAGCACTTTTATCACTGATAAAGATACTGACTATATAAAGTAATAGCGTTACTCTTACCATCCCTCTTGGTGCTCTCAGCATTGAAAAAGATGGAACAGTAATTTTTGTAAGTCTCAGTTTCTTCAGCATCCAAGAATAAAACGAAAACATTATATATCCCGAAACCAAAGATGCGATAATCAATATAGACGGCAGATACAGTTTAAAAGTATCTTTCATCAGGCTCATAGCCTGATTAATAGTTTTCTCATCAAACTTATTGTCGCCCGTATTTAAAGTTTTGCCAATTTCAAGCATAGAGCTTTTAACACTGTCAAAAATCTCGGCAAACATTTTATCAAGTCCGCCCATAAATATATTGATAATCATATATTCGGCAAGTATTCCAACTAAAAATGCACATCCCGTGTATATCACCGAATAATATAGACCATATTTTTTCTTTATACAAACACCTGCAACGATTCCCGGCACGCCGTAGGCAAGAAACATAGATATTATTCCGAGAATACTGCCTGTGAATGCAAACAAAATGCAAAGAGACACAAAAGCCGCACACAAGGTTGGTTTTAACCCCTCTTTTATATACAAAACAGCAAGCGGAAGTCCTGATAAAAACATACCTAAAACAGAAAAAAGGGGAACATATAATGACATAAGCATAAAAATAACCGTAAGTGCTGACATCATTGCTCCGTTTCTGACTACCCCTGATGTGTTTCTTTTATCCATTTTAACCCTTCCTTCGCATATTCAAATACTGTCCGAAACCATTTTAGGCAATTCGTCCCCAGTATCGTTTCATTATACCAAATATTATATATTATTTCAAGTATTTTTTTAAATAAATTAAAAAGCAAATTTGAAACTAATTTCAAATCTGCTTTTAATACTTACTTATTTAATGGACAAACCTTCATACATATCCCACACACCGCACCTCTTCCTATATGCTGATATGCTTTTTTCATATAGTCACTGCAGGCCTTTGCATCAACAATAACACTTCTATCTTCCCCTGCAACCCACATCTCACCGCTTATTGCCTGGGCAGGACAACTCACCGCACACAACCTACAATCACCGCAAGGACACTTTTCTTCCTTATTTAAAACCTTGAAATCGCAATTTGTGAGGATTGTGCCAAGTCTTACTCTAGGACCGTGGCTTTTGGAAATAAAAAGTCCGCTTTTTCCCACAGCACCAAGACCTGACAAAGTTGCTCCGTATTTATGGGAAAATATACCCAACGTTCCCTCCACAGACTGGGACGCCGGGACAGGAACATAAAGATATCCCTCTTTTTCGAGCATAAATCCCACATTTAAAGATATTCTGTCAATATGAGCATTTATTGTTCTGTAATGATGAAAATATGTATGAGTTGGGCTATCTGTTATAGTATCTACTATAGCATCTGAGAGCGGAATTGTATAAGAAACACAAGAGGTCAACCCAAATGGATTTTCTTCACTTTTAATGTTGCAAAACCCAACATCTCCTGCACCGTTTTCTTTGAGATAATCGACTATTTTTTTCTTTAAATTTTCCATTTATATCACCTAAATCCCTGCTGAAAGAACATTTTTTAAAAATGCAAGCGTTTTAAATTCACAGTCAAGCTGAACCGAGAGATATCTCTCCGTAAGCTGGGTAAGATAATCCACTGTGTCCTGCTTTGCACTTACAGATAAAGCACTTTTAAGCCCTGCGTTTTGGATATATTCCCACAAGCCCTTTACGGTTTCATTCATAGAATAAGCTCTCTTCAAAAGTGCTCCGCACTTTCTGCAACAGCCTCTTCCTCCAACGGGGTCAAGATATAAAATGTCCTCTTTTACACCGCAGTTTGCACATTCCGAAAAGAGCGGTGCATATCCTAGAACCTGTGCTGTTTTAATTTCAAAAACAGGCTTTAAAAGAGAAAAATCCGCTCCGTCGTTATTCAAAAAATAAAGAGAGTTAAGAAGAAGTCTCATCATTTCCGTATCAGGATTATTTTCTCCCACTACCTTGTTAGTTACATCTGCAAAATATGAGGCATACGCCATTTTATCAATGGACTCTTTTATTTTTTTGAAAGGCTCTTTAACATTTATTTCGTTGACTCTGTATAGACTGCCTGATTTACCCTTTCCCTCATAAAGAACAAAATCTGAATATACAAAAAGAGAAAGTCCCAAAATAAGCTTTGATTTACCTGTCCGGACATTATTGGCTATGGCTGATATTTTTCCATAGTCTTTTGTTATAAGAGTTATTATACGGCTAGTGTCGCCGTATTTTATCTCTTTAGTTACAATTCCTTCCGTCTCCACTAAACCCAACGGCAAAAGCCTCCTTGCTTTCGAGATTTTCCTTATCCTTACTATATTTAAGATATGCCTCTATACTGCCTGTTTTCTCAAAAAGTTCCCATGAAATATCTTTTTCTGTCATATAAAATCCTCCTTTAAACACCATCTTATATTAGTATCTAAAGGAGCTATTTTTTATATACTGTAACATTCTTCCGCAACGGGAAAATTTAATCAAAACCAATCATATTCATAAAGCCTTCTTTGTTTCGCCAGTCTTCATTAACTTTTACCCAAAGTTTAAGATTAACTTTTTCACCAAGAAATCTTTCAATATCCACTCTGGCACGGCTTCCGATATCCTTTAGTTTTTCACCTTTTTTCCCTATAACAATAGCCTTATGGCTCTTTCTTTCACAATAAATTGATGCCTCAATATCATAAAGCCCCGTTTCTCTTTGCTTCATTTTCTCTATTTCAACAGCAATTCCGTGAGGTATTTCTTTATTTAAGAGTCTTAGAGCCTTTTCTCTTATAAACTCTGCAACAATCTGTTTTTCCGGCTGGTCTGTCAATGTGTCATCAGGAAAAAATTTTGGTCCTGTGGGTAAAAGCTTTTTAATCTCTTCAATAAGCTCGCCGACATTAACTCCCTTTTGAGCAGAAATCGGCACTATGGCAGAAAATTCATAAAGTCCCTTTAATCTTTCAATTAAAGGAAGCAACATATTTTTATCAACCGTGTCAACCTTGTTAACCGCAAGAACAACCGGAACCCCGCTCTTTTTAAGTCCTGCCAGAGCCTCTTTTTCCTTTATAAATTCATTTTCATAAATATTGCAATCAACAACATATAAAAGCACATCTATATCCTTTGCAGCAGTGTAGATATACTTTTCCATTCTCTGCCCAAGCTTGTTATGCGGCTTGTGTATTCCCGGAGTGTCTATAAGAACAAGCTGTGAATCCTCATCCGTCAAAACACCCTGAATTTTTGTTCTGGTTGTTTGAGGCTTATTTGAAACTATTGCAATTTTTTCTCCTAGAATTTTATTTAAAAGCGTGGATTTCCCTGCATTGGGACGACCTGTTATTGCTATAAATCCTGATTTCATATCATCATTCCTCTAACCTTTTTTATTTTTTCTTTCCGCATTTAAAAACGAAAAACCAACTGACAATTATATACCCTGCAATCAAATACCAATTATTCTTAATATATGGCAGAACATTTTCCATCCATTTTGCAATATCCGAAAAAAGAAATACTGCACATATAACAGAGCTAAGTGCAAAAATCAAAACCGCTCCTGCCGCTGAATCCTTTGCAACCTTTGCAAGTCTCGATTTTTCAGGACTTACAATATCAACCATTGCTTCGATTGACGTGTTCATAAGTTCCCCCACCATAACAAGAGATATTAAAATAACCAAAATCGCCTTTTCATGGGAATAAACATCATAAACATAAGAAAACCATATAACAGTAAGCATTGCAACAATATGTATCCTGAAATTCGTCTCTTTTTTTATACAATCTATAACCCCGCAAAAAGCATAATAAAAGCTTTTTAAAAGTTTCATCTCTCAAGCCCCATCTCTTTTAATATTTCTTCCTGATAAGAAAACATTTCCTTTTCCTCATCTTCATTCATATGGTCATATCCAAATAGATGAAGCATTGAATGAACCGTGAGAAAGCCTACTTCTCTTTGGTACGAATGCCCATATTCCTGTGCCTGTTTTTCAGCGTGTTCAAGAGAAATTACAATATCCCCCAGCAATAATTCCCCTTTTTTATTAAAATCCGCAAATTCTTCAATAATTTCCCCGTTTTCGTCATATTCAAACATAGGAAAAGAAAGCACATCTGTTGAACGGTCAATATTTCTGTGCATTTTGTTAAGCTCTCTTATTTTTTCATCATCAACAAACATAACACTTATTTCAAACCTTGTTCCAAATTCCATAAAATCAAGGCTTTTCTTTATTGCTTTTTTCACAATACTTTTTGTTTTTAGGTCAAGCTTTAGCTTGTCCTGCTCATTTCTAATACAGATTTTCATACTTTTATCCTCTGTTTTTTCTCTGGGCTTTTCTTTCTCTTTCTATTTCCTTTTTCTCATATGCTTTTATAATTCTCTGCACAAGCACATGACGTACAACATCCTTTTCAGAAAGATACATAAATTCAACGCCCTCAACATTTTTAAGAACACTTTCTGCATCCTTAAGCCCAGACTTTTTGTCCCTTGGCAAATCTATCTGTGTTATATCTCCTGTTACAACAATCTTTGAAGAAAATCCCATTCTCGTAAGGAACATTTTCATTTGTTCGGGGGTTGTGTTCTGTGCTTCATCGAGTATAATAAAGGCATCATCAAGCGTTCTTCCTCTCATATAGGCAAGAGGTGCAACCTCAATAAGCCCCCTTTCAACATTCTTATGAAAAGCTTCTCCGCCAAGCATATCAGATAGAGCATCATATAAAGGTCTTAAATATGGATCAACCTTATCCTGCATATCTCCAGGCAAAAATCCAAGCTTTTCCCCTGCTTCAACCGCAGGTCTTGTCAGGATTATTCTGTTTACCTCTTTATTTTTAAACGCCTTAACAGCCATAGCTACCGCAAGGTAGGTTTTTCCTGTCCCCGCAGGGCCTATGCCAAAGACTATTGAATTTTTTGTTATGGTTTCTATATATTTTTTCTGTCCTAATGTTTTTGCTTTGATAGGAACTCCTCTCGCCGTAACACAAACGCAGTCCTTCCCCAGAGTTTCAAGTTCTTCATCATTTCCATCCTTAACCTGGTCTATAACATATCTTGCTTCCTGCTCCGAAATATTTGAACCGTTTGCTATAAGTCCCAGTAGGTTCTGTATGACCTTAACCGCCTTATCAACATTCTCCGCATCTCCGCCTACTTTTATTTCAGAACCGCGGTTGATAACAGCAACATCAAAGCTCTTTTCAATTAATCTCACATTACAATCAAAGCTGCCAAACAAGCTTATAAGACTTTCCATCTTATCCACTTCTATAAGTCGTTCCATAAACTAAACCTTTCTGCTTCTCCTAAAGTTTTAACTATTATAACGAACATTATTTGTAGAAATAGCGGCATACCGCTATTTCTAAGCAGCAAATTTAGTTGCTGCTTAGAAAATTATTCAAAGGAATAATTTTCAAGAATTTCGTTGCAATGAAGTATCGTGAAATTGCAATGCAATTTCACTGTCAAAATACTATTTTGACAGTGAAAAACATTATATAAATGTTTTTCACCTAGATACCTTCATTATTATCTATACTCTGTATATCATAATTCAAATTTTCAATTTTGTCAATTGGTCTTTGTTCTGCAATATTTTCCCTCAGCTCAAATTTAACATCAACTATCAGGGTTTCATCATCCTTTTTTTCGTATTTTGCTGAAATATTTTTTATTTCTGCACTGGCTGAAAGCTCTTTTTTTAACTCCTCAACCAATTCGCCTTTCCCAAATTCAAAGGTTTCCTTTTCGCTCCTTTTAACCTTTTTTACCTCTTGCTCCGAATATATATCCGTTTTCAAAACCATACCGAAAAAAAGATTCTTTTTTGTCTCCTTTTTTTCATAATTTTTATATCCAGGCTCTTCCCTTATATATAATTTAATTTCTTTTTCTCCATTTATAAGGCTTAATTTCTTTTTAGTTTTTCCCGTAGCAGTCTTTTCAATTCTCTCCATTTTATATTCCGCTGATTTTTCTTCCTCTGTAAACGCATAAACCTCACCATAAGAACGAACATATCTTATGCCCTGAACATTGCTGTCAATCGCCCCGCTCACAAGCAAATCACCCTTTTGTACAAATTCCTTTGGCTTAACCATATTCTGACCTTCTCTTATATCAAGCTCATCTATTATTCCGCTTTTTTTAGCAACTATATCACAGGGAATATCACCGCTTTCATCCATTTTGGTATCAAGTCTTTCCTTAATCTCTATATAAACTCTTGAGCCTCTTATATTTATTCCTATCCATGCAATTTCTGCGTGTTTTGTCATCATTTTATTCTGCACTAATTTATTATTCACATCTTTTATCGGAGCAAGTCTGTATATCCCATAATCTTTCAGGGACTCTGCAACTTTTTCTGTTTCAAGCCGCTCGTTTCCCTCAATTGATATTCCCATTATGTGACTGTTATAAAAAAGAAGCATCAAACAGAAAATAACCACTCCAAAAAATGCAAATTTTCTTTTTCTGTACCTGAAAAGAAGAAACGGAAGTCCGCTTTTTTTTATGATACTAACCCTGCTTTTTGTTTTCAGTGCAGCTTTTCTTATTCTTTTATAATCCGAAGGACTTATCTTTGCATAAAGCCGCTCTTCACCCGCCCTTTTTATATCCCAGAGCAAAATCCCGTCGTTTATGCAAAGATTTATAAATCTTTCAGTAAAAAAGCCATCTACTTTTATAAGTACACAGCCTTTAAAAAAATTTAAAAAATTCAGCATAATCATATCAAAATCACCTATTTATTTTTCATACTCAAACTTTCTTATATTTCCCGAAATATATATTATTTCTCGGGACATAGTTTTAATTTCAAGCATATCCCCCGAAATTCTGATAGCATAAGGCTTTGCCTGGAGCAAAATGGTTTTCTCCTCATACTCCGTAACTCCCAGATAATTTTCAACAGTCAGCTCCTTTGTCCCAAACAGTGTTATTTTTGCAACATCAAGAACGAGTTCCTTAGAACCCTCGAAACCATCGGCAACCCGTTCTCTTAATGCCGACCTTTTGCTTTCCTTTTCTTTATGTCTTCTCATTCTTTCATCTCCTCATTAAAATTTATGCTTAAACCAGTATATTAATGAATATAAATATACTGAAAGGATGAGATAGACTTGAAAAAATTTAAAAAGATATTTACTCTTGTTGTTCTTATTTACATAATTTTCAATATGGTTGTTATGCCCGAGGTTTCTATATCTTCTGCACAAAAGGCTATAAAGCTTTGCTTAAATGTTGTTATTCCCTCTCTTTTTCCGTTTTTTGCCGCTAGCAGTCTTTTTATCTCCCTTGGATATGCCTCCTTTTTCAGCCGTTTCTTTTCAAAAATTATGAAACCTGTATTTGGTGTCAGCGGTTGCGGTGCTCTTCCTTTAATTCTTGGAATAATAAGCGGTTACCCAATAGGTGCTTCAACCTCCGTTAAGCTTTACAGAGACGGGTATATTTCAAAGACAGAAGCAGAAAGGCTCCTTGCATTTACCAACAATTCAGGCCCCCTTTTTGTTCTCGGTGCAATTGGATGCGGTATGCTCTCATCAAATACATACGGACTTATAATTTACATATCCCATATAATTTCTGCACTTATCTGCGGAATAATTTTTAGATTTTTAAAAGATAGAGAAGTAAACACAAGCCACCGTCTTATGCCTGCTCCTGAAACTGGAATTAAGAAAATCGGCGAGGCACTTAGCGATGCGGTTAATTTTTCTGTTGACAATATTTTAAGGGTTTGCGGTTTCATAGTTTTATTCTCTGTGGTTTGTTCCTTTATACCATCGGGAAAATTCTACCCTTTCATATATTCTTTATTAGAAATTACAGGCGGAATAAATGTTTTATCTTCTCTTCCGGAAGATATACACATAAAGCTTCCTGTTATATCTTTCTTTCTGTCCTTTTCAGGAATTTCCGTTCTGTGTCAGGTATGCACAAGTGTTATCCCGTCGGGCTTATCCATAAAACCATATATAACAGGCAAGCTCCTGCAGGGCATCTTTTCATTTTTTATAACAAAAGTTCTTCTTGTTTACTTTTGTCCATACAGGGAGGTTTCGTCAATTATATCTCCTCTTTACTCAAACATTCTTCCAAAGGATGCCTTGCAGGCATCAATGACTATTGTTTTATTTGCAGGACTTCTTTTAACGCTTTTACTTCTCCTCGGATATTTCCTTGAGAACAAAAAAAAGCTGTGATTTTCACAGCTTTTTTAAATTTATTTGTTTCTATGAGCATCTTTTAATCTCAATTGTGTGTTTAAAATTCTTTTTCTGAGTCTTAAACTTTTTGGCGTTACCTCTAAAAGCTCATCATCAGCTAAAAATTCTAGACAGGCCTCTAAACTCATTTTAATTGGAGGCACAAGCTTTAATGCTTCATCACTTCCCGATGCTCTTGTATTTGTCAGTTGTTTTTTCTTACATACATTGACAGCCATATCTTCAAGCTTTGGATTTATACCAACAATCATTCCCTCATAAACGGGTGTCCCAGGGCCTATAAACAATGCCCCTCTGTCCTGAATTTTGAAAAGACCATAGCCAACAGCCTCGCCTGTATCAAAGGAAACCAAAGAACCTGTAAATCTTCTTGTTATATCACCTTTATATGGCTCATAACCAGAAAGAACCGAGTTCATTATTCCCTCTCCACGGGTGTCGGTTAGAAATTCGTTTCTATAGCCAAGAAGTCCTCTTGCGGGAATTAAATATTCAAGTCTCATTCTGTCTCCTATAGGCGACATATGAACAAGCTCGCCTTTTCTTGTTCCCATTTTTTCCATTACCGCTCCCATAGAGCCTTCGGGAACATCAATCAAAAGTCTTTCTATAGGTTCACACTGCACACCATCAATCTCTTTTAACAAAACCTTGGGGGTGCTGACAGAAAATTCGTAGCCCTCTCTTCTCATTGTTTCAATAAGAATTGAAATATGCATTTCTCCTCTTCCTGCAACCTTAAAGCTATCTGTGTGCTCCCCATCCGTAACTCTGAGTGAAACATCCTTTAAAAGCTCTCTATATAATCTGTCCCTGAGTTGTCTTGATGTGACAAATTTTCCTTCTTTCCCTGCAAAGGGGCTGTCATTTACCTGAAAGGTCATTTCAATTGTTGGTTCGCTGATTTTAACAAAAGGTAAGGGTTCAGGGGTAGAAACACTTGTTATTGTGTCACCGATTGTTATTTCCGGCACACCTGATATACATATTATATCTCCAACAGACGCTTCCTTTACTGCAGTTTTTGAAAGTCCGTCTATCTGATACATATTAACTACTTTGGACTTATAAGGAGAATGCTTTTCATGATAATCGCAAATCATAATTTCCTGATTCTGTTTAATACTGCCTCTTTCAACTCTTCCAACCGCTATTCTTCCTACGTACTCATTATATTCTATAGAAGACACAAGCATCTGGAGTTCCCCTGTTTCATTACCTTCCGGAGCAGGAATATAATCTACAATAGTTTTGAATAAAACCTCTAAATTTTCATCCTGCTTATTGGGACTAAGTGATGCTGTTCCCGCTCTTCCCGAACAATATATAATAGGGCTGTCAAGCTGTTCATCACTTGCATCAAGGTCAAGCAAAAGCTCAAGTATTTCATCCCCTATATCAGCGAGTCTTGCATCAGGTCTGTCAATTTTGTTAACCACAATAATTATTCTGTGGTTCATCTCAAGCGCCTTCTGGAGAACAAATCTTGTTTGCGGCATTGGGCCTTCTGCTGCATCAACAAGCAAAATAACACCATTTACCATTTTTAAAATTCGCTCCACCTCTCCGCTGAAATCAGCGTGTCCGGGAGTGTCAATTATATTCATTTTTATATCCTTATAATATACAGATGTATTTTTAGCAAGGATAGTTATTCCTCTTTCTCTTTCAAGGTCTCCGCTGTCCATAACCCTCTCTTCCACAACCTGATTTTCACGGTATATTCCGCCCTGCTTAAGCATTTCATCAACCAGAGTGGTTTTTCCGTGGTCAACATGGGCAATTATTGCTATATTTCTTAAATCTTCTCTTATCATAGAAACTCCATTCTTTTCTTTTTTTAAATATCTTATAATTTTAACACTTTTTTTATAATTTGTGTATATGTTAACATTTACAAATTTTTTTATTGTTTTTTCTTATTTTTTGTAAAATAAAATCCCCCCTTGTCCTGCACAACATTCTTGACAGAATATTTTGCATATGTTATTATTTAGATATGAAATATTACAATTTGATTACAAGGAGAAAACCATGGATTTTTTCAAAGTACTGACTCTTATCGGCGGACTTGCTCTCTTTCTTTACGGAATGGATATGATGGGCGAAGGTCTAAAAAAACTTTCAGGAAGCAAGCTTGAAGGCATACTCGGAAAGCTCACTGCAAACCGTTTCAAAGGCTTTATTTTAGGTCTTGTTGTTACAGCAATTATTCAGTCATCTTCTGCATCAACAGTTATGCTTGTTGGTTTTGTTAACTCAGGAATTATGAAGCTTTCACAGACAATAAGCATTATAATGGGTGCAAACGTTGGAACAACTATTACGGCATGGATACTGAGCTTAACAGGTCTCAGTGGCGAAAGCTTTATAGTTAAGCTATTCAAACCATCTTCATTCACTCCTCTTCTTGCAGGCATTGGTGTTCTTATGATTATGACTTCAAAGCGTGACAAGAAAAAGAACATTGGTGAAATCCTTGTTGGTTTTGCAATTTTAATGTTCGGTATGGATTTTATGAGTGACAGCGTTTCAGGACTTAAGGACAGTGAATCCTTCAAACAAATCCTTGTTATGTTCTCAAATCCCATTATGGGTATATTATCAGGTACTATCCTGACAGCAATAATTCAAAGTTCATCTGCATCCGTTGGTATTTTGCAGGCTCTTTCCATAACAGGGGCAATCCCTTTTTCAACTGCAATTCCGATTATCCTTGGACAAAATATAGGAACAACTATCACTCCTATTATTTCTGCCTTGAACGGAAATATCAATTCAAAACGAGTTGCATTTTCCTGCCTATACATTAAAATTATCGGCGTTGTGGTTGTTTCAGTTGCATTTTATCTGTTGAATACATTTATAGGTTTTGATTTTATGAACGACCATGTTGATGTTGTTTCAATTGCGGTTATTCACACACTTTTTAATATTATTTCCACGGTAATACTCATTCCTTTCTGTAGTCTTATTGAAAAACTGGCGGTTAAAACAATTAAAGGAAATTCAAACGACGAAGCATTTGAGGACAGTTTATCTGCTCTTGACGACAGATTCTTAACTCTTCCTGTTTTTGCTATTGACAAGTGCCGTCAATTAGTTAATGAAATGCTTGAAATGACTGCTTCATCCGTTGTTGATGCTGCAACCCTCACTGAAAATTTTGATATGAAGACTTATGAAAATATTAATAAAATTGAGGGTATCGTTGACAGATATGAAGATAAAATCGGCTCTTATCTTGTTAAGCTTGCAACTCAGGAGCTTACAGCACAGGACGGTAAAAATGTTACCGAGCTTCTTCATATGATTGGAGATATAGAAAGAATATCAGACCATGCGGTTAACCTTGCAAAGACCGCTCTTGAAATCAACGAAAAAGGAGTTTCATTCTCTGCCAATGCTAAGAAAGAAACAAAGGTTTTAAAGAGTGCTGTTTGCGAGATAATCGATATCACCAAAACTTCATTTGTATATAATGACGCAGAACTCGCAAAAAGCGTTGAGCCTCTTGAACAGACAATTGACAGGCTTAAAAAATCAATTAAAAACAATCACGTTATCAGACTTAGAGAAGGCGAATGCACAATGGAATACGGATTCATCCTTTCAGACCTTCTCACAAACTACGAAAGAATTTCCGACCACTGTTCAAACATCGCAGCTTGTATCTTAAGTCTTAAAACAGACCTGTTTGAAACCCACGATTACTTAAGTCATGTTAAGAACGACGGTGAAAACGAATTCTTTGAAAAATACGATTACTTTGTTAACAAATACAAGATATAACTTAAAAATACACCTTAAGGTCATCTTAAGGTGTATGGTTTTAATACAACACATTTTAAGGAGGACTTTATGTTTAAAATCTTAGAGAAAATACCTCTTAACCCTACCGTTACAAAAATGGTTATAGATGCACCGCAAATCGCTAAAAAAGCTTTAGCGGGTCAATTTATTATCCTCCGTGCAACAGATGACGGTGAACGCATTCCACTAACAATTGCAGACTACAATAGAGAGCTTGGAACTATTACTATAATTTTTCAGGTTGTGGGAAAGACAACAAAGATACTGAACACATTAGGAGAAGGCGATTTTATTCCTGATTTTGCAGGACCTCTTGGAAAACCCACAGAAATTAAAAACCTGAAAAAAGTTGCTGTTATTGGCGGCGGTGTGGGTTCTGCTATTGCCTATCCTGTTGCAAAAGCACTTTTTAAAAACGGAACCGAGGTTCATACTATAGTCGGTTTCAGAAACAAAGAACTTGTTATTCTTGAAGAAGAATTTAAAAAGGTTAGCAATAAATTTTTCATTATGACAGACGATGGTTCCTACGGAGAAAAAGGGCTTGTTACGGATGCTCTTAAAGCCCTTATAGAAAATAAAGAAAACTATGATAAGGTTATAGCAATCGGTCCCCTTGTTATGATGAAATTTGTTTCCCTCTTAACCAAAGAATACGGAGTTAAAACCACAGTTTCTATGAATCCCATTATGATTGACGGAACAGGAATGTGTGGCGGATGCCGTCTCACCGTTGGTGGAGAAGTTAAATTTGCCTGCGTTGACGGACCTGATTTTGACGGTCATCTGGTTGATTTTGACGAGGCTATAAGAAGAAGTTCTATGTATAAAGATTTTGAAAGAAAAAAACACGATGAATTTTGCAATCTTTTAAAACAAAAGGAGGTTTAATCCTATGCCTAATATGTCTATTAAAAAAACACCTATGCAGGTTTTAAACCCAAAAGAAAGAATAAAAAATTTTAACGAGGTTTCCCTAGGATATACAAAAGAAGAGGCTATAAACGAAGCAAAACGATGTTTAAACTGCAAAAACAAGCCTTGTACCTCCGCTTGCCCTGTTTCTATCGACATTCCCGGATTTATAAGCAAAGTTGCCAATGAAGATTTTGAAGGTGCATACGAGGTCCTGACTAAACAAAGCTCTCTTCCCGCAGTTTGCGGACGAGTTTGTCCTCAGGAAACACAATGTGAAATGAAATGTGTTCGCGGATTAAAATGCGAACCGGTTGCAATCGGCAGACTGGAACGTTTTGTTGCAGACTGGCATATAGAAAATTCAAAAGAAGAAATTTCTGCTCCTCAATTTAACGGAAAAAAAGTTGCTGTTATCGGTTCAGGGCCTGCAGGTCTTACCTGTGCAGGTGACCTCTCCCGATTTGGCTATGATGTTACTGTTTTTGAGGCTCTTCACACAGCAGGAGGCGTTTTGGTTTACGGTATTCCTGAATTCAGACTTCCAAAGGAAATAGTTAAAAAAGAAATAGAAAAGCTTAAATCTATGGGCGTTAAAATCAAAACAAATATGATAGTGGGAAAGGTTTTTTCCATTGATGAACTCATTAATGACGAGTTTGATGCCGTTTTCATCGGAACGGGAGCAGGTCTCCCAAAGTTTATGAATATTGAAGGAGAAAACTTAAACGGAGTTTATTCCGCCAATGAATTTCTTACAAGAATTAATCTGATGAAAGCATATGAAGAAAACAGCCATACCCCCATTCTCAAAGCAAAAAAAGTTGCCGTTGTGGGAGGCGGAAATGTTGCTATGGATTCAGCTCGTTGTGCTCTCAGACTTGGTGCTGAAAAGGTTTATATAGTTTACAGAAGAGGAATTGAAGAAATTCCTGCAAGAAACGAAGAAATAGAACACGCTATGGAAGAGGGCGTTGAATTTTTAACTCTTACAAACCCTAAAAAGATTTTAGGAGACGAAAACAATTTCGTTACAAGTATGGAATGTATTAAAATGGAACTTGGTGAACCTGACGAATCAGGAAGAAGAAGTCCCTATGAAAAAAAGGGTTCTGAATTTATACTGGATATTGATTCAGTTATAATGTCAATAGGAACATCGCCGAACCCTCTTATAAAAAATACCACACCAAATCTTGAAACAAACCGTCATGGCTGCATAATCACTAAGGGAAACAATGGTGAAACATCAATCGAGGGTGTTTATGCCGGAGGAGATGTTGTGACGGGAGCTGCCACAGTTATTCTTGCAATGGGTGCCGGGAAAAAAGCAGCAAATGCAATTGACCAGTATTTGAAGAACAAAGAAACATTTTAATAAAAAAATAAAGGTTGCAGTGCAACCTTTATTTTTTTATTAAGTCTCTTATAACTTCACCGGCTATTATAAGACCTGCAACAGAGGGTACAAAAGCAACACTTCCCGGAATCTGTCTTTTTCCCTCTACCTTTTCTCCGCTTTCATAAGGCTTAATCGGCTCTTCCTTTGAATAGACAACCTTTAAATTTTTTATACCTCTTTTTTTCAGTTCATATCTCATAACTCTTGCAAGAGGACAAACCGAAGTTTTGTAAATATCCGAAACTTCAAACCTTGTTGCATCAAGCTTATTTCCTGCACCCATAGAACTGATTATTTTCACAGCCTTTTCATCTGCTCTCATAATCAATTCTATTTTTGAAGAGACAGAGTCAATCGCATCAACCACATAGTCATAAAGCGAAAAATCAAACTCTTCCGAATTTTCCGTTGAATAAAAAGTCTTATATACGTTGACGATGCATTCAGGATTAATATCTTCAATTCTTCTTTTTGCCACATCAACCTTATATTCATCAACCGAACTTAAGGTTGCAAAAAGCTGTCTGTTTATATTAGTTAGACTCACCTTATCATTATCAATAATATCAAGTGTTCCTACTCCGCTCCTTGCGAGGGCTTCAACGGTGTGTCCACCCACTCCGCCTATACCAAAGACTGCAACCCTTGAATTTTTAAGAATTTCCATTGCATCTTTTCCCAGCAAAAGTTCTGTTCTTGAAAATTGATTTAACATATCTTATCCTCTAACTAAAAAAACAGTCAAAGACTGTTTTTTTATAATAATTAATCTACCCAGTCAAAATCCTCTTCATTTCTTTCTCTGAAGATTTCATATGCCCTGTCAAGAATATCTTCATCTTCTTCAGCAACAAGAATATATTCTCCATCTTCATCGGTTTCCATTTTTAGGATAACAACTTCCTCAACATCATCATCTTCAACCTCTATATCAGGAACACAGATAACATAATCTGCCTCTCCCACCTTAACTGTGTCAAGATGAACAAAGGTCTGTTTGTTTCCATCTTCGTCAAAAAGGTCAATTAAAAATTCTTCCTCATCAATATTTTCAATATTCTTGTTTTCAAAATTTTCAGACATAATAATACTCCTTTTAATTTTTTTCAGGAAAAACACATTATTTCAAGCTGTCAAGATAGCTTTGAAGAATAAACGCTGCCGCAATTTTATCAACACTGTCTTTTCTTTTTTGTCCGCGAACATTTGTTTCATTCATAAGATTATGTGCAGAAACAGTTGTCAGTCTTTCATCCCATAATATAATTTTCACACCGGTCAGCTCTTTAATCATCTTCGCAAGTCTCTTTGCTTTTTTTCCGCTACCGCCAATGCTTCCGTCCATATTCTTGGGAAATCCAACCACAATCCTTTCAATTTTGTGCTTCATAACAAGTTCTGCCGCATGCTCTGCAACCTTATTCATATTTTTTTCAGCAAAGGTTTCAAGAGTTCCAGCTATTAATCCGTTTTCCGAAACAGCAAAGCCTGTTCTTGAATCGCCATAATCAATTCCTAAAATCATTTTGTTTTTCCTCAATTTTCTTTTAATACAAGTTTATCATATTTTTTTTATTTGTCAATAGCCTTTAATTGTCGAACAGATATATTACCATGTCAGATTATATCCTATTTGTGTAATAATTTGCTAATTTCTAATTTGGTTCAATAATTATTGTACAAAATGGGTTATTGACAAAAACCCCTATTTTGTATAAAATATATACATATATTTTAAAATAGGAGAATTATGAAATGGGACTTACAATTGCTCAAAAAATTATTAAAAATCATCTTGTTTCAGGCGAAATGATTGCCGGACAGGAAATTTCTATAAAGATTGACCAGACTTTAACTCAAGACTCAACAGGCACAATGGCATATCTCCAGTTTGAAGCTATGGGCATAGACAGAGTTAAAACAGAACGCTCTGTTGCATATATTGACCACAACACACTTCAGGCAGGCTTTGAAAACGCTGATGACCACAAATATATTCAGACTGTTGCATCAAAGCACGGAATTTATTTCTCCCGCCCGGGAAACGGAATTTGCCATCAGGTTCAGCTTGAACGCTTTGGAAAACCAGGGAAAACTCTTCTCGGTTCTGACAGCCACACACCAACAGGCGGCGGTATAGGTATGCTCGCTATCGGTGCAGGCGGTCTTGATGTTGCTGTTGCTATGGGCGGCGGTGCATACTATATCACTATGCCGAAAATTATGCGTGTTGAACTTAAAGGAAAGCTCAGAAAATGGGTTACTGCAAAGGATATTATCTTAGATGTTCTTCGCCAGATTTCAGTTAAAGGCGGCGTTGGATATATCCTTGAATACACAGGTGAAGGTGTTAAGACACTTTCTGTTCCTGAAAGAGCAACAATAACAAATATGGGTGCAGAACACGGTGCAACAACATCTGTTTTCCCAAGTGATGAAATAACAAGAGAATTTTTAAAGGCTCAAAAGAGAGAAGAAGATTTTATTGAATTATTCCCTGATGAAGATGCTATTTATGACAAAACAATAACTGTTAACTTAGACGAGCTTGTTCCTCTTGTTGCAAAGCCTCACTCACCTGATGCAGTTGAAACCTGCGACAGTGTTGGAAAAATTAAAATTGACCAGGTATTTATCGGAAGCTGCACAAACTCATCTTATGCAGATATGATGAAAGCTGCAAAAATTCTTAAAGGAAAAACTGTTCATCCTGACGTGAGCCTTGTTATCGGACCAGGTTCAAAACAGGTTTTAAATATGCTTGCAGAAAACGGAGCTCTTTCTGATATGATTGATGCAGGTGCAAGAATTCTAGAAAGTGCCTGCGGTCCTTGTATCGGTATGGGACAGTCACCAAAGACAGACGCTATCTCTCTTAGAACAAACAATCGTAATTTCTATGGAAGAAGCGGCACTATGTCTGCAGGAGTTTATCTTGTAAGCCCTGAAGTAGCTGCAGTTTCTGCAATAACAGGTGTTCTTACCAATCCTATGGAGCTTGGAGATTCTGTTGATATTTCCTTTGAAATGCCAAAGGAATTTAAGGTTAATGACAATATGATTATTCCACCTGCTGAAAATTCAGCTGATGTTGACGTGGTGAGAGGCCCCAATATTAAGGAATTCCCTGTTAATGTTCCAATGAGCGATGAAATAAAGGCGAATGCTCTTATAAAAGTTGAAGACAACATAACAACTGACCATATTATGCCTTCAAATGCAAAGCTTCTGCCTTACCGTTCAAACATTCCTTATCTTTCAGATTACTGCCTTGCATCCTGTGACAGCGAGTTTTCAAAGAGAGCAAAGGAAGCAGGCGGAGGATTTATTATTGCAGGTTCAAACTACGGACAGGGTTCTTCAAGAGAACACGCAGCTCTTGTTCCTTTATATCTTGGAATTAAAGCTGTTATTGCAAAATCATTTGCAAGAATCCATATGGCAAACCTTATAAATAACGGAATTATGCCTCTTACATTTGTTAACCCTGATGATTATGACAAAATTGACCGTGACGATGAATTAAAGCTTGAAAATATGAAAGCTACAATATTATCAGGTGATACAATTATAGTTAAAAACATTACAAAAAATATTGAAATACCAGCCCAAATCACCCTTTCAGAACGCCAGAAACAAATTATGCTTGCAGGCGGGCTTTTGAACTTTACAAGGGAAAATGCCTAAGGAGTAAATATATGGTAGTAAAAAAAGTTTCTGCCTCTGTCATAAACCGTCTTCCAAGATATTACAGATACTTAGGAGAGCTTCATGACAATGGCATTGAACGAATTTCATCCAAGGATTTAAGCAAAAAAATGGGTCTTACCGCATCACAAATCCGTCAGGACTTTAACTGCTTTGGCGGATTTGGACAACAAGGATACGGTTACAATGTTGAATATCTTTTTGGAGAAATAGCGTCCATTCTCGGTATTCACAACGGCTACACTACTATTTTGGTTGGTGCCGGAAATATTGGACGTGCTTTTACCACTAACACAAATTTTGAAAAAAGGGGCTTTAAGCTAATTGGTATTTTCGACAAAGACCCTGAAAAAATTGGCGGAAAAATTCGTGATATATCTATTTCCGATTACAAAGACGTCGAAAAATTTATAAAGGAAAACAACCCCACAATGGCAATTATTGCCGTTCCAAGAGACAGTGTGAACAATGTTATCCGTGACCTTAAAAGCTTTGGTATCAAAGCATTCTTAAACTTCTCATACACCGAGGTCACATCAGAAGATGACACAGTTATTGAAAACGTTCACTTGGGGGATAATCTTATGCGTCTTTCATTTAAAATTTCGGACAAAAACAAAGAATAACAGGCAGGTTGCAGTTTTATGATGAAGCTTTATAATATAGACCACTTTTCTCTTGAAGAAACCTTTCTTTGCGGTCAGTGTTTCAGATGGGAAAAAGACGAAAACGGTGTCTTCTTTGGAACAGTTAAAAACGATGCTGTTAAAATGTATTATGTTGATGAAAAAACAATTTATATTGAAAGCACAAATCCAGACCTTGTTTACTGGAGCAAATATTTAAACTTTTCCTGCGATTATAATCAGGCAGAAGAATTTTTAAAGCAAGACGAGAAACTTCTTCTCCCTATTGAAAAAGGAAAAGGTATCCGCATTCTAAGACAGGATTTGTGGGAAACTATAATTTCATTCATAATTTCAGCAAATAACAACATTCCCAGAATTAAAAAGATAATTGACAGTCTTTGCAGGCTTTACGGCGAAAAGATAGAATTTGATAATAAAACCTTTTATGGCTTTCCGACTCCCGAAAAGCTTGCAGCTTTAGAACTTTCCGATTTTGCAGAAATCAAAGCAGGTTTCAGAGATAAATACATTCTTGACGCAGCAAAAAAAGTTGCATCCGGAGAAATTAATCTTTCGGAAATTGAAAAAATGGGAAACCTTGACGCAAAAAAAGAACTTATGAAAATAAAGGGCGTGGGCACAAAGGTTGCAGACTGCATCCTCCTCTTTTCTCTGGGAAGACACAATATATTCCCTCTTGATGTGTGGACAAAAAGAATTATTTCGGACCTTTACAATGTGGAAGAAAAAAACATTCCCTCCTTTGTTGAAGAAAAATTTGGAATATATAGTGGAATTGCACAACAGTATCTCTATTACTATTATGCTATCGAAAAAAATCAATAAAAATCAATAAAATTCATATTAACACTTGAATATTTACAAAAAATGGTGTAATATTATTTATAGTTTAACTTTGTTAAGCTATTAACATAAAAAACATAGGCAAATTTTGCCGGAATGGAGTGTATATAAATGTTAGTATCAGCTACCCAAATGCTAAAAAAAGCTGTTGAAGGACACTACGCTGTAGGTCAGTTCAACATAAACAACCTTGAATGGACAAAGGCTATTTTACAGACAGCTCAGGAAAACAATTCTCCTGTTATCCTCGGTGTTTCAGAGGGTGCCGGAAAATATATGACAGGTTTTGAAACTGTTGCAGACATGGTTAAGGCTATGATTAAATGCATGAACATCACTGTTCCTGTTGCTATTCATCTTGACCACGGAACATACGAAGCTTGCTATAAATGTATTAAGGCAGGTTTTTCATCAATTATGTTTGACGGTTCTCATTTCCAGATTGAAGAAAATATTGAAAAAACAAAGGAACTTGTTCATGTTGCTCACAACCTAGGTCTTTCAATTGAAGCAGAAGTTGGTTCAATTGGTGGCGAAGAAGACGGCGTTGTTGGCGCAGGTGAAGTTGCAGATCCTAATGAATGTAAATTAATTGCTGACCTTGGCGTTGATTTCCTTGCTGCAGGTATCGGAAATATTCACGGAAAATATCCTGAAAACTGGAAAGGTCTTGACTTTGATGCTCTTGCAAACATCAAAGCTAAAACAGGTGACCTTCCTCTCGTTCTTCACGGCGGAACAGGTATCCCTGCAGAAATGATTAAGAAAGCTATTTCACTTGGTGTTGCAAAAATTAACGTTAACACTGAGTGTCAGCTTTATTTCCAGGAAGCAACAAGAAAATATATTGAAGAAGGCAAAGACCTTGTTGGTAAAGGTTTTGACCCAAGAAAACTTCTTGCTCCCGGATGTGAAGCTATTAAAACTATTGTTAAAGAAAAAATGGAACTTTTCGGTTCTGTTAATAAAGCTTAATACTACACAAATGACGCCTGCAAATGTGTTTTAAATCTAAAATTGCAGGCAGAAAGCAGGAATTAAAATGTTAGACATTAACTACATTATAAATAATGTTGACGAAGTTAAGAAAAATGTTGAAGCAAGAAATATGGAATGCGATGTTGACCGTCTTGTTTCTGTTTATGCTGACATAAAAGCAAATAAACAAAAAACTGACAGCGTTAGAATGCAGATGAACAATAATCAGAAGCAAATCAAGGAATGCAAAACTCCTGAAGAAAGAAATGCTGTTATTGAAGCAGGAAAAGCACTTAAAGCAGAGCTTGCCGTTTTAAAGGAAGAACTTGAGAAAATCGAGCCTCTTTACAAAGAGCTTTTATACAGCGTACCAAACACTATGGCTCCCGATACTCCTATCGGTAAAAATGAGGATTTGAATGTTGAAATATACAAATATAAAGAGCCTACAGAGTTTGATTTTACTCCGGAAAGCCACGTTGATATCGCAAAAAGACTTGACCTTATTGATTTTGATGCCGGTGCAAAGGTTGCGGGAACAAAATTCTATTACTTAAAGAATGAAGCTGTTTTACTTGACCTTGCAATACAGCAATATGCAATAAACAAGCTTATCAAAAAAGGCTTTACTCCTCTTATCACACCTGACCTTGCAAAAAGCGATATTCTTCGCGGTTCAGGTTTTAATCCAAGAGGTGGAGAAAGAAACATATACAATATTGAGGGTATGGACTTAAACCTTATTGCAACTGCAGAAATAACAATTGGCGGTATGCTTGCAGGGGAAACACTTAAAGCCGAGGACCTTCCTCTTAAATTTGTTGCACTTAGCCATTGCTTCCGTACAGAAGCTGGTGCTGCGGGCAGAGCAGGCTATGGACTTTACAGAGTTCATCAGTTCTCAAAGGTTGAAATGTATCAGTTCACTGAAAATGAGGATGGAGAAAGAGCTTTGCAGGAGCTTCTTGAAATCGAAAAGGAAATCTTCAAAGACCTTGACATTCCATATCGTGTTATTAGAATTTGTTCAGGAGATATGGGTGCTCCTGCTTACAAGAAATATGATATTGAAGCATGGATGCCCGGTAAAGGTGAAAACGGCGGTGAATACGGCGAAGTTACCTCTGTTGGAAACTTCACAAACTTCCAGTCAAGACGCCTTAACATCAAATATGTTGACAAAGACGGAAATCGTCAGTTTGTTAACACATTAAACGGAACTGCATCAGCAACAGGACGTACAATGCTTGCTATCCTTGAAAATTATCAGCAAAAGGACGGCAGTGTTAAAATCCCTGATGTTCTTGTTCCTTACATGGGAATTGACAAAATTTCACCTAAATAAATAAAAATTAAAGGTGCAGTTCATTTTGAACTGCACCTTTTTTGTTGCAATTTTTAGTATTCTCTAATATCTGGGCGGTTGATATCGGCTCCGTCTTCTCTTTTTGCTCTTACTCTTTTTAAGAGCCTGAACAAAGCCTATAACAAGAAGTGCTACAAAAAGAACAATAACCGTTATCACAGTATAAACAATTATTTTTATTGTTCTGAATTTCCACAGCCATTCACCGAATGACATTAAAAATCCAAACAGGTGTCTTTTAACATCAATTGTTGAAACAAGAGGCACACTTCCTATAACCTTTGAGTCATAGACAAATTTTACTTTTCCTATTTCCTGTCCCTTTTTTATCGGAGCGTACACCTTTTCAGGAACATCAATAACCGTTTCAACCTCGCTTGATTTTCCATCCTTTGGAAAAAGAATTTCCAGATTATCCTTTGCACTTAAAAGAATATGGTCTGTTCCATCGGAAGCTTGCTTTACCTTAACCTCACCATAAATATCATCAACCTTTGCAAACCTCACATTTGAAAAGCTTGTGAGTCCATATTCAAGAAGCTTTTTTGAATCCTCATGAGACGTGCTGCTTGCATCAGCCTTTAAAACAACCGCTATAACCTTTTTATTATTATCCTCCGCAGATGATACAAGACAATGTCCTGCCTCAGTTGTTGAACCTGTTTTTATTCCCGTTGCCTTATCATAGTAATAATATGGATAACGCATTCTTGAAACAAGATTATTTGTGTTTATATAATACCTTTCCTCGTTCATATTTGTGGGAGGTATTTTTATATGAGCACATTCCACAATTGATGAGAAAGTTTCATTTTTCATTGCCACTCTTGCAAGCTTTGCCATATCCCTTGCTGTTGTATAATGTTCAGAGTCGTGAAGCCCGTGTGGGTTAACAAAGCGAGTGCTTTCAAGTCCTAGCTCTTTTGCCTTGTCGTTCATAATAGAAACAAAGCCTTCAATTGACCCTCCTATATTTTCAGCAATAACCGCAGCAGCGTCATTTCCCGATGCCAGAAGAAGCCCCTTTAAAAGATTTTCAAGAGACATAACCTCCCCGACTTTAAGTCCAATATTACTTCCATCGATAACCATTGTTTCATTGGCTGTCTCAGTGTATGTAATCGGCTGTTCAAGACTCAGCTCCCCTGACTTAACTCTGTCAAGGACAATTAATGCTGTCATAATCTTAGTTGTACTTGCAGGATACATCTTTTTATCCGCAGCCTTTTCATAAAGCACATTCCCTGTTTTGGCATCAATTAAAATAGCTGACTGACAATTAAGACTTGGGGCACTTGCAGCAGATACAACAGAAAAGCATCCGGATAAAACTATTAAAACTAAAACTAATGCAAAAAATCTTTTCATTTTTTCTGTTCCTCCTTCTGTTTAAGCTTTTCCTGTTCTGCCTGAGAAAGTCTGACATATTCAGGAACCAAAAGTCCACCCTCTATAGTCTCACCTTTTTTGAATTTTTCAATCCCTATTTCGGCTACTCCCGATGCAAGGTTATATACTAGTGAGTTTGGAACAAAATATGCTCTGTCACCAAGAAACTCTACAACCTGATTTTTAAACACCGGCACTCCGTCTCCTACAAAAATTACATTCTTTTCGTAGGATTTTAATTCTTCAAGCAAAAGGCAAAGTTCTATTGCTCTATCATCCTTTATTCTTTTTATCTCTCTTCCGTCGCTTTCAAAAATACCGTTATACACCTGATTTCTTCTTGCATCCAATATAGGAGCAATAAGTCCTTTAAATGGTTTAGCAGAATTGGCAAGAGCTTCTATTGCCGAAACTCCAATGCAAGGCTTTTTGGTTGGAATTGCAAAGCCTTTAGCAATGGCAACTCCAATTCTCACACCCGTAAATGAACCGGGGCCAACCGCCGCCGCAAAAGCATCTATATCATCAATTGATATATCCGATGCCTTAAACAGAGCTTCAATCTGTGGCATAATTTTTTCCGAATGCGTTTTTTTATGATTAACCGTAAACTGGGCAATAATTCTGTTTTCATCAGCAATAGCACAAGATGAAGACATAGAACATGTGTCAACTGCAAAAATCAGCATATTTCTATCTCCCTATATTCATTATCTATTGTCGGATTTTTGGTAATAGTAACTTTTATATGATTTTCAGGCAAAATATCCATAATATTATCCGCCCACTCTATAATTGAGATTCCATCAGAAAAAAGATATTCGTCAATCCAGTCGCAATTTTCATGGGAGATACCACTTAATCTATATACATCAAAATGGTAAATCATAAACTCCCTTCCCTCATATTCGTTAACAAGGGTAAAAGTCGGACTTGACACAATATCCTTTGAACCTAGAGCCTCCGTTAAACCTTTCACAAAAACTGTTTTTCCTGCACCCAGTTCTCCTGAAAGAGCAACAACATCTCCACCTTTTAATTCTGAAGCAAGTTTTTCTGCAATTTGAAGAGTTTCTTCAGCGCTGTTACTTGAATATATCATCAATTAATTCCTCACCAATAAATTTATATATTTATTTTATCATTATGTGTCGATAAAATCAATAGATTTTACACAATATATTAAATTTTTTTTGGAAAACCCTTGACAAAAAGAATAAGAAATGATATACTATGTCGGTAAAAAGCAGAAGTTTCCGCTTCTCTCCTTAGCTAAAGCGGCAAAAGGGTTGAATTTAGAATATTTTATAATATTTTTATGTGCGGAGCTTTTTGCATCGCACTTTTTTTGTGCAGAAAGTTGGAGGTGTTTGAATATAGCTAAGCAAGAATTAATGATTAACGAAGAAATTAAAGACAAGGAAATTCGTCTTATCGGTCCTGACGGTGCTCAGCTTGGAGTTTACTCTGCAAAAGATGCATTGGCACTGGCTGACGAACATAATCTTGATTTGGTTAAGATTGCTCCTCAGGCTAAGCCTCCCGTATGCAAAATTATGGACTACGGGAAACACAAGTTTGAAATCGCAAAACGCGAAAAGGAAGCAAAGAAAAACCAAAAGGTTATAAACATCAAGGAAGTTCGCCTGAGTCCAAATATTGATGACCACGACTTTAATACAAAAGTTAATCAAGGTATCAAATTTTTAAAATCCGGTGATAAAGTTAAGGTTTCAGTAAGATTCAGAGGCCGTGAAATCACTCACACAGCAATTGGTAAAGATTTGCTTTTAAGAGTTCAGAGCATTATGGAGGAATATGGTACCGTTGACAAAGGCATCAAGCTCGAAGGAAGAAGCATGGCTATGTTTATTTCACCAAAAAAAGCATAATTTAATTAATAATTTTTATTTCTTATAAAGTATATGCTTTTACAATTCATTTATGGAAGGAGAAAATAGTATGCCTAAAATTAAAACACACAAAGGCGCAGCAAAACGTTTCGGAGTTACCAAAAATGGTAAAGTTAAAAGAGGAAAGGCTTTCAGAAGCCACATCCTTAACAAAAAAACCACAAAGAGAAAAAGAAAGCTCAGAAAGCTTGGTTATTTATCAACAGCTAATGCTGCTACTATCAAGAAAATGATCCCATATAAATAAGGGTATCGCTAGAATTTTAAATCACGAAATTAACGAAAGGAGTCTTTTAATATGGCAAGAGTTAAAGGTGCTATGCACACCCGTAAAAGACGTAAAAAAATATTAAAATTAGCTAAAGGTTACAGAGGCGCAAAAAGTAAATTATTTAAAACAGCTAATCAGGCTGTTATGAAATCATTAGTATATGCATACCGCGACAGAAAGCAGAAGAAGAGAGATTTCAGACAGCTCTGGATCGCTCGTATCAATGCTGCTGCTCGTATGAATGGCATAAGCTACAGTAAATTTATGAATGGACTTAAAAAGAATGGCATTGAAATCAACAGAAAGATGCTTTCAGAAATTGCTATTTCAGACCCTGCAGCTTTTGCAAAATTAGTTGAAAAAGTTAAATAGTATATTTGCAAATAGGGATTGTCTTAATTTCAGCTTTGACAATCCCTTTTAATACATTGATTGGAGGTTGTTTTTATGAATGCGACAGATACTGCAAACTATGCAAATAGTGAACTCCTCACTTATGCAAGTGACGGAATTTACAGAATGATTACCGATTTGGAATCATACATTTATCCCATATTTGCAAAATCGCAACCTCTTTTATATGCCCTTGGCAATATAAGCTTTATAATTATTCCCGTTATTTTCGCCCTTTTGTTTTTTTATGTGAAGTTTTATAAACGTCACAGATTATTAAGAAAGCTAGAAAACGAAAATAACCTTAAAATATGGGGTGCTTCCCTTATTTTATATCTTATTCTTTCATTCATTTCAATTAATGTAGGGTATGATGTTAAATTTAATTTTAATATTCTTATTTTACCTGCTGTTGCAAAATTCTCAGGGCCTGTTATAGCTTGTTTATTTGCAATTTTACAGTATATTCTCAATGTTATTTTTACAAAAAATACATTCCATTTACTAATGCTTTTAATTGCAGCATCAAGCGGCTTGATATACGGAATATTCTTATATAAAAAGAGAACCCGTTATTCAAACTGTCTTATGGCTAATCTTGCAGTTTCCCTGCTTTGCAATGTATTTATGTCAACTCTTGTTACATGGCGCTTTGCAAGCGAAAATATAGCTATGCAAATGACTACCCGTTCTATAAGTGTGATTCTTTTATCACCCATCTACGCTCTTTGCATATTTATAATTCTTCGTGTGATAAGATTGGTTAAGAATAAGTTAAAGAAGAAATAATAACTGATATTGTTTTAAGACTATGCTATCTTAAAACAATATTTTTATGGGAGAAATTAATGATAAAAGAAATAAGCGGAAAAGACAACCGTATCTTAAAAACTCTAAGGGGACTTAAAACAAGAAACGGAAGAAAAAAACTGGGGCTTTATTTTGTTGAAGGAGAAAGAATTGTTAAAGATACCCTGTCCTTTGCAGCAGATAATATATGCTTTGTAGTTTTTTCCTCCTCTTACTTCGAGTCTGACAAAGATTTTTGTTTATCTCTTGAAAATAAAGCAGAATGTTATTTAATAAGTGATAGATTATTCAAAGAAGTTTCGGATACAACAACTCCTCAGGGGATTCTTATGGTTTTATCTGCCCGAAATTCATCCATTGATGATTTTTCCCCAGGCGGAAATATTCTTATTCTTGATTCTGTTCAGGATCCCGGCAATATGGGGACAATTATAAGAACAGCAGAGGCTATGGGTATTAGCTCTTTATTCCTTACAAAAGGTTCGACAGACATTTATTCTCCCAAAGTTTTAAGATCTGCTATGGGCTCTGCTTTCAGAACAAATTTTTATTTTATTGATACTGAAGACTTATACACACTTAAAGAACAAGGATATAAGCTATACTCAGCAGCACTTTCTGACAGTTCCGTTTCTCTTGAAAATGTGAAGTGTGAAGAAAAGGCAGCGATTATCATTGGAAATGAAGCAAACGGAATCTCCGATGAAATTCTTGAAATTTCTGATTATTTAATAAAAATTCCAATGTCAGGCAAAATAGAATCACTAAATGCCGCAATTGCAGCGGCAATTGTTATGTATCACTTTTCTGATAAACAGGTGAAATAATATGGATTTACTTTATGAATTATGGCTGCATGATGCTTGCGGATTTGACCCCAAAAAAGTTGATAAATGTATCTATATGTTTGAAAACGCATATAATGCTTTTCATTCAAAGCCATTCAGTGCAAAAAGACTTGCAGGCTTTGGACTTTCGGGCTTTTTATCCTCAGTGAAAAATCTTGAAAACGCTGAAAGAATTCTTGCAGACTGCAAAGAAAAAGGCATTCGTATAGTTACCATAGAGGATAATGAATATCCCAGGTTACTGAGGGAATGTTATCTCCCTCCAAGACTTCTCTTTGTTAAAGGAAGTCTTACGAATTTTAATGACTTTCTTCCCATTTCTATTGTTGGAACAAGAACCCCAACCGGGCAGGGAAACATAATCGCAAAAAATCTTTCATCAAAACTTGTGAAAGCTGGAAAGATACTTGTTATAAGCGGAATGGCTGACGGAATCGACAAACAGGCACATCTTGGTGCACTTGAAAACAATATGCCTACAGTTGCAGTTTTAGCCGGCGGTGTTGATGTTATTTATCCTAAATCAAACAGAGAGTTATATAACAAGATTTTGAAAAACGGTGCTATAATCTCAGAAAGACCTCCGGAAACAATCGGTAAAGGTTTTTTCTACCAGCAAAGAAACAGAATTATTGCGGGGATGTCATACGGAAGTGTTATTGTTGAGGCAAAATATAAAAGCGGCTGCAGAATTACAGCAAACCACGCATATCATAATAACAGAGATGTTTTTGCGGTTCCTTCAAGTCCTCTTTCTTCCGGTTCGCAGCTTCCATCCAAGCTTTTGAAGGAGGGTGCAATTTTAGTTGAAAACGAAAAGGATATAATAAATCAATATATAGATGTATATCCGGAATATTTTTATACAGAAACTAATAATAATAAAACAGAAAACAAGCTATCATCATATGAAAATTTATCAGATGATGAAATGATTATTATAAATTATATGATAAAAAACGGTGGGATTGGCAACGCTGAAAAAATGGCAGCAGAAATTGACCTGCCAATTGGCAGATTAAACGGGTCACTGGTTATGCTTTGCCTTAAAGACATTTTAATTGAACAATCCCAAAATGAATATATACTTAAGGAGGCTTAAAAATTGTCAACCAAATCAACCGGCACATCAAGCCGCTCAAAGAAAAAATTAATTATTGTGGAGTCTCCCGAAAAGGCAAAGACAATAAAAAAATATCTTGGAAGCTCATACAATGTTGTGGCTTCTGTTGGTCACTTAAGAGACCTTCCGAAGAGTCAGCTTGGAATCGACATTGAAAACAATTTTGAACCCAAATATATAACTATCAGAGGCAAAGGTGAGCTTATTTCAGATTTGAAAAAAGATGCAAAAAACTCATCAAAAATCTTTCTTGCAACTGACCCTGACCGCGAGGGAGAAGCTATTTCCTGGCATCTTGCGGCTATTTTAGGTATTGATGATAACTCTCTTTGCAGAATAACCTTTAACGAAATCACTAAAAATGCCGTTAAAGAAGCGCTTAACCATCCAAGAGTTATTGACAAAGACCTTGTTGATGCACAACAAGCAAGAAGAGTTTTAGACCGAATTGTTGGCTACAAAATCAGTCCTCTGCTTTGGAAAAAGGTTAAAAAAGGACTTAGTGCAGGCAGAGTTCAGTCTGTTGTTACAAAACTCATTGTGGATAGAGAAAGAGAAATAGATGCATTCAAAGAAGAAGAATTCTGGACAATTGAAACAAAGCTAACCAACGAAAAAGGAAAGTCTCCTTTTGTTGCTAAGCTTCACAGTAAATTAAACGGCAAAAAGCCGTCTCTTAAAAACAAAAAGGATGCCGATAACATTCTTTCGGCTATTGAGGGCAAAGAATATAAGGTTATGTCGATTACATCAACCGAAAAAGCAAAAAACCCCTCTCCTCCTTTTACAACCAGCACACTTCAGCAGGAAGCATCCAGAAAGCTCGGCTATACAACAAGAAGAACAATGTCTGTTGCTCAACAACTCTATGAAGGTATAGACATAAAAGGTCTTGGCAGCATTGGTCTTATAACCTATATGAGAACCGATTCACTCCGAATATCTCAGGATGCACAAAATGAATGCCGTGAATTTATAAGAGAAAACTTTGGCAGCAATTATATGCCAAAAACACCAAAACAATATAAAACCAACAAAAACGCTCAGGATGCTCACGAAGCCATAAGACCAACCTTTATTACTCTTATGCCTGATGCAATTAAGGACTCATTGAAACCTGATCAGTACAAGCTTTATAAACTTATCTGGAATAGATTTCTTGCCAGCCAGATGAAAGCTGCTGTTATTGACAATGTTAAAGCAGACATTGAATGCGGAGATTATCTTTTTAGGGCAACAGGCATGTCAGTTAAATTTGACGGATTTATGACAGTTTATGTTGAGGGAAAAGATACTGAGGATGAAAAAGAAAGCAAGCTTCCTGCACTTACAGAGGGACAGATTTTAAAGCTTAAGGAAATTCTCCCCAAACAGCATTTCACTCAGCCTCCTCCAAGATACACCGAGGCGTCTATCATAAAAGCTATGGAAGAAGACGGAATAGGAAGACCGAGTACCTACTCTCCAACAATAACAACAATAACAACAAGAGGGTATGTTGCCCGCGACGGTAAAAACCTTATTCCAACCGAGCTTGGAACTATTGTTACATCCCTTATGGAAGATCACTTTGAAAATATTGTTGACATTAAGTTTACTGCAAATATGGAACAAAAGCTTGACGAAATTGAAGAAGGCGAAAAAGACTGGAAACTTTTACTTAGTGATTTCTACCAGCCTTTTGAAAAGGTTTTGAAAACAGCAGAAGATTCCATAGGAAACATTGAAATAAAAGATGAAGTTTCTGATGTTCAATGTGAAAAATGCGGAAGAATGATGGTTTATAAGCAGGGCCGTTTTGGAAAATTCCTTGCTTGTCCGGGATATCCCGAGTGCAAGAACACAAAGACAATTTTGGCTCCTGTTGACGCTCCCTGCCCCAACTGCGGTAGCAAAGTATTTGCTAGAAAATCAAAAAAAGGCGTCAATTACTTTGCCTGTGAAAAAGGAACAGATTGTTTCATTTCCTGGGACGAGCCGACGACTTTAAAATGTCCCAAATGCGGAAATGTTCTCTATAAAAGACGTCGTTTCAAAGGCAAAGGTCCTCTCGATTATGTGTGCAACAATGAAAATTGTGACTATAAAGAACCTGTTAATAAAAAATAATTTAAAAGAGGTAAAAGTCTTTAACTTTTACCTCTTATTTTTTATATCGCAACAGCTTTAAAACCGCTGTCTGTCATTATATATCGTTCTTTGAAACCATATTCTGTAAGAAGTTCTCTTGCATCAGAAAAACCAAAGTCCAGATAATCCATATTATGACAATCTGATGTTATTACCGCACCAAACCCCATTCTTTTGAGTTCTTTTAAAATAAATGGTGCAGGATAGGGAGTTTTTCTGTAACCTCTGGCTATAGCTCCCGTATTTAGTTCAAATAGTGGAATTTTACCCCTTAAAGCTTCAACCGCCTCCAGTGACATTATCTTATATTCCTTCGAGGCAGTATCTATCAAATCATATTTTTCGCAGTGTTTTGTGAGTAAATCAAAATGTCCTATAATATCTATTTTACCAATAGTCGGAAGCATAGCAAGGTGTCTGTAATACTCTTTTGCAAACTTTATGCTGTCATTATCAAAATAATTTTTTATTACATTTCTTTCAACCTCTATACTGTTATCCACATCAACCAGTTCATCACCAATTTTCAGATAGTGAACAGAACCTATTGAATAATCAAGCATAGAAAAATCCTTATCCGAAAACAAATCAAATTCAAGTCCCAGATAAATTTTTATTTTTTCAGAATATTTATTTTTAAGCTCTAAAATTTCCTTTTTATATTTTTCTGTACCTTCCTTAGTCATACAATAATCACTTTCTTTGTGATATCCGTGACCTGAAAATCCAACAGAAAAAAAGCCTTTCTCTATAGCCGCCAAAACAATCTCTTCAAGGGTGTTTTTTCCGTCACAATATGTGCTGTGTGTATGTAAATTCTGCAAATTCTCCATTCTTTTAACCACCTCTTTCGTATATTATATGATAAGTAAGACAACTTGTCAATTTATTAAATTTAAAAAGATATTGAAAAACAAATAAAAATCGTATATACTATTTAAAAAAGGAGAAAAAGTATGAGTATATATGAATTAATAAAAAAAAGAAGAAGCATAAGAAAATTTCAGCAAAAACCTGTTTCTACCGAAACATTGATAAGGCTTACAGATGCAGCAAGAGTTGCCCCATCAGCTGCAAACATTCAGCCTCTTAAATACATTATAATAAACTCTGAAGAAATGACATCCAAAATTTTTCCTTTGGTGAAATGGGCAGGATATTTAGCTCCTGACTATAATCCTAAAGAGAATGAAAGACCAACTGCATATATTGCTGTTTTTGCAGACCTATCCTTAAAAAAATCAGGATTTGAAACAGATTCAGGTGCTGCAGTTGAAAACATTATTCTTGCCGCCTTGGAAGAAGGGCTTGGTGCATGTTGGATGGGAGCTATTGACCACGAAAAAATCACCACTCTCCTAATGCCTGGAGATGATATGAAGCTTTTATATATTATTGCTCTTGGCTATCCTTTAGAAGCTCCCATTGAGGCTCCTGTTGACAAAGAAAATATAAAATATTATCTTGATGAAACAGGCACATTGAATGTACCTAAAAGGTCAATTGACGATGTTCTAATAAAAACTCTATAATTTGAAAATCCTATTGACAAAACCGCATTTTGGTTGTATAATAATTGAGTTAACATTATCGGGGTGTGGCTCAGTTTGGTAGAGTACTTGAATGGGGTTCAAGGGGCCGCAGGTTCAACTCCTGTCACTCCGACCAACTTGAAAGTCTTGTAAACAGTGCGTTTGCAAGATTTTTTATTTTACCCAAAATACAAAAAATTTTGTGCAGGTCAACTTTTAGGTCAACTACTTTCTCTAAAATTGTGGGAAAGTGAGTATTTTATGGCTACAATTTACCCAAATTTCAAGAATGGAAAAATAATTTCTTTTAAGTTTAAATCTTACCTTGGAAAAGACGAAAATGGCAAACAGATTTTCAAGTGTAAAACATGGATTCCTGACAAGCAAATGTCAGAAAATAGGCTTAAATTATTAGCTGAAAAAGAGGCAACAATTTGGGAGCATCAACTTTCAGAAAACACATACATAGGAAAGCAACCATCTATTGACGAACATATAACTTTTAAGGATTTTGTCAATAACATTTGGTTTGCTGAATACATGAACACATCTAAAAGGCGTGCTGCAACCGTCGCCTTTTATAGCTATATACTTAATACCATTCTCCCCTTCTTAGGGCAAGAAACACTCTCTAAAATTACTTCTGATAAGCTTGAGGAATACCTTGATTATATCAAGAACACCTATAAGACAAAAGATAATAAAACTCTTTCTCCTAAAACTATCAGACATCATTATGGTGCACTCAATATGATTTTCTCATATGCAGAAAAGACAGGTTATATTAGTTCAAATCCACTTAGAAATATTGATGTACCTAAACTATCTAAACACAAGGTTAATGCACTTTCGAAAGAACAGGTTATTATCTTTATTGAGGAGTTAAAAAAACTGCCTTATAATGAAGTGAACCCCAAAGTTTAGACAAAAATTTAATATTAACTTGCTTGTGAATGAGTTCGGTATTGTACCGGGCTCATTCCTTTTAGTTTCATAGAAATTCTTTCGTTGTTGTAATAATCAATATATCTTTTTAATTCAT
>JAZSOT010000020.1:0-47259 GCA_045537065.1 Clostridia bacterium
TCTTTGCGATAACACTGCTTGTATAGTAGCTTCCGCCAACATCCGCATGGTCTTTACCGCCCGGCTCAAAGTCAACGCCTTCATACATCCAACGCATAGGCCAGTCTATCTTCCATGCAAGCTTGCAGTCGAAATCTTTTGTAAAATCAAAGCTTCCCTTGTGTCCGCACTTACATTCAAATTCAGCTACGGTTGAATCGTCGCTTAAAGATAAAATTTTTGTTGTGTCTCTGTGACATTCAGGACAGTATATGGTAACGGGATAGTAGTTGTCTCTTTCGCCTTCTTCTGCCTCCTGCGTTCTGAAGCTGTCGATTATATCAAAAATTTCTTTACGCTTTTTAAGAGCAAAAACAACATTTTCTGCATATTTTCCGCTTCTGTACATTTCTGCCTGATGACGATAGTCCATATCAATGCCGAACTTGTCAATTGAGTCCATAAATTCAGCCTCAAAGTATTCAGCGTAGTTTTTGCATTCGGGTCTGTCGTTGAAAGGATTTTCAACATCAACATAAGGATAGCCGATATAATGGTCCATTCCCTCTTTAGCCTTTGCAACATTAACCGGAACTTTTCTGAGTCTGTCATATTCGTCCCATGAGAATAAAAGCTTTGCTTTCTTCCCCATTTTTCTAAGTGCTTTTACAACAAAATAGCTTGTTGCAACATCACGGAAATTTCCAATATGAATAGAGCCTGACGGGCTGATGCCTGCGGCACAAACGTATTCTTCTTTATTTGGATTTCTGTCTATAATTTTTTTAGCAATAACTTCTGACCAATGCATTTTCACACCTCTATATTTTTCTTTTGCAATTTTTCAATACATACATTCAATATTATATTACGAAATGGGCTAAAAGTCAAGTAAAATTGAATAAATTAAAGGGAGCCGAAGCTCCCTCATAATTTATTCAATTGGTTCAAAATCGGATGCCGGATGTTTGCATATAGGACAGATAAAATCATCAGGAAGAGAGTCTCCCTCATAAATATATCCGCAGATTTTGCAAACAAAGCCTTTTTTTGTGTTTGTTTCAGGCTTTGGTTTAACATTTGCAAAATAATAGGAATATGTCATTGTCTCTTCATCTGAAATAACATTTGCCTCAGTTATATCGCAGATAAACATTCCATGCGTGTCAAGGTCAATATATTCAAAAACCTTAAGTGAAATATATGCATTTATATAATCGGAGAGACAGGAGAGCCCGTTTTCTGTACGGAAAAAGGCAATATCGGAAAGCTTGTTTGTATCCTTTCCGGAGTGAAAACCAAACTTTTCAAAAATTTCAAAAGGGCATTTAACTGAAAGACAATTAACATTCATAATGCCCGTGTCTCTTATTATATCGTGAGAATAATTTTTTTTATCAATAGTAACAACAACCCTCAGAGGAGTGTTTGTAACTTGAAAAACTGTGTTTACAATAAGTGCATTGTCTTTCTCACCTGTTTTTGATGTAACGGCATAGAGTCCGTAACCAATTTTAAAAAGAGCAGTCTGATCTATATTATTCATATTTTATTCTCCTTTAAAAATATCATTTTATATATTTTATCATATGTTGAAAAAATTAACAAGAATTTTATTGATTTTTATTTTTCCCCTGTGTATAATAAATATGTAAATTTGTGAAAAAAAGGAGGCAGGAAATGGATAAAAAAACCTATTTTTGTATTGATTTAAAGTCCTTCTATGCCTCTGTTGAGTGTATAGAAAGAGGGCTTGACCCTATGACAACAAATTTAGTTGTTGCAGATAATTCAAGAACAGAAAAGACTATATGTCTTGCGGTTTCTCCGTCACTTAAATCTTATGGTGTTCCGGGAAGACCCAGACTGTTTGAAGTTATCAGTATTGTCAAAGGAGTAAATGAGGGAAGACGGGTAAGCCTACCCCAAAAAACGTTTGCGGGAAAATCCTGTGACTATATTGAGCTTAAGAAAAATCCCTCTTTGGAAGTGTCATATATAGTTGCACCGCCAAGAATGGCAAATTATATAAAATACAGCACAAGAATATATGAAGTTTATTTAAAATATGTTGCCCCTGAAGATATTCATGTTTATTCCATAGATGAAGTTTTTGTTGATGTTTCAAATTATCTTAAAAACTACAAAAAAACACCAAGACAACTACTGAAAAGCATATTAAAAGATGTTTTAAGCGAAACGGGGATAACTGCAACTGCAGGAATTGGGACAAATATGTATCTTGCAAAAATTGCTATGGATATTGTCGCAAAGCACACAAAGGCAGATAAGGACGGGGTGAGAATTGCAGAGCTTGATGAAAGGTCTTACAGAGAAAAGCTTTGGGACCACAGACCTCTCACAGATTTTTGGAGAGTTGGGAAAGGCTATGCGAAAAAGCTTGAAGAAAGCCGTCTTTTCACAATGGGAGATATAGCAAGAGAATCTTTAAGCGAATATGGTGAAAAAAGATTATGCAAAATGTTTGGTGTGGGAGCAGAGCTTCTGATTGACCATGCATGGGGGTATGAACCCTGCACTATGGAAGATATAAGGAATTATAAGCCTGAGAACAAAAGTATGGGAAGCGGTCAGGTTTTGCATATGCCTTATGACTGCGAAAAAGCAAGGCTTATTTTAAAAGAAATGACAGAGCTTCTTGCTCTTGATTTGGTTGAAAAAAAGCTTGTTACCAATCAGATTGTTGTAACTATAGGATATGATATAGATAATCTTAAAGGAAACCACTCATATAAGGGCGAGATAACAACGGATATGTATGGAAGAAAGGTGCCGAAACATGCTCACGGAACCTGTAACCTGAAAGGCTACACATCATCAACAAAACAGATTATGGAAGGCACAATGGAGCTTTATAACAGAATTATTGATGAAAAACTGCTTGTGAGAAGAGTCAATATAACAGCAAATAATCTTTTAGATGAAAAGCTTGTCACAAAAGTTGAGAAATATGAACAGCTTGATTTGTTTACAGATTATGAAGCTCTTGAAAAGGAAAGGGAGAAGGAGAAAAAAGAACTCGAAAAGGAACGCCATATTCAGGAGGCTATGATAAATATTAAGAGAAAATACGGAAAAAATGCAGTTTTAAAAGGGCTTAATCTTGAAGATGGAGCAACAACCATAGACCGTAATTCTCAGATAGGGGGACACAAGGCATAATGAAATATGATGATATAATAAATCTAAAGCATCCTGAACCAAAAACCTTTATGAGAATGTCAAAAGGCGACCGTGCAGCACAGTTTGGTGCATTCCGTGCTTTGACGGGGTATGAGGATGAAGTTTCTGAGACCGCTAGATTAACCGACAGGCAAATTTTTCTTGATGAATATGAACTTGAAAGTTTAAACTGTAAGCTTGAGGAAATTTTAAGCCAAAATGACAAAAAAGAGGTAGAAATAACCTATTTTAATTCGGACTATAGGAAGTCGGGCGGGGAATATATATTTGCAAAAGGCATAATAAAAAAAATTGACTTTTATGAAAGATGTATTGTTATGGAAGATAAGACCGAAATTCCCTTTGATGCTGTGCTTGATATTAACTGATGGTAATATTGACATTTTTTGTCGGTTGTGATAAAATTGAACCATTGGAAAGGTTGTGGGAAAATGAGAGATTGTACCAATATTCTTGGAGTAAATATAGATAAAATTTCTTTGTGCGAAGCTTTTGAAAAGGCAAAAGGTTTGCTTAAAACAGAGGGGGTTAGTATGATATTTACCCCAAATCCCGAAATTGTTATGAGAGCATATGAAGACGAAGAATTTAAAAATATTTTAAATTCTGCAGATATATGTACTCCTGACGGCATAGGAGTTGTGTATGCTTCCAAAATTATTAAAAACCCTGTAAAAGAGCGTGTTCCTGGTTTTGAACTTTCAAAAATGCTTATGGAAAGTGTGAGCAAAACAGGAGAGGGTGTATTTTTATTTGGCTCAAAACCGGGAGTTGCAGATAAAGCAAAGGAAAATATAGAAAAAATGTATCCCGGTATAAATATTGTGGGAACAAGAGACGGATATTTCAAAAAAGAAGATGAACCAGAGATTATAAATTTGATAAACGAAAGCGGGGCAAAGCTATTGTTTGTTTGTCTCGGTGCACCAAAGCAGGAAAAATGGATTTATGAAAATCGTGACAGGCTGAATGTTAATCTGTGCCTTGGTGTTGGCGGAACTTTAGACGTTCTTTCGGGAGAGACAAAAAGAGCACCTGAAATATTTATAAAGCTTAATCTTGAATGGTTTTATAGAATTGTACTTAATCCCTCAAGATGGGGCAGATTTTTAGCACTTCCAAAATTTATGATTAGAGTTATAAAGGAGAAATAAAGTATGCTTTATATGTTTTTGGCAAACGGCTTTGAAGAAACTGAGGCTATAGGGTGCCTTGATGTTATAAAAAGAGCAGGAATTAATATCAAAACTGTTTCAATTGAATCAGGACAAGCTGTTACAGGAAGCCACGGCATATCTGTTGTTGCAGATATTATGAAAGCAGACATAAAAAAAGAAGAATGTAAGGGCGTAATTCTTCCGGGAGGTATGCCCGGAACATTAAATCTTGAAAAGGATAATATTGTTAAAGAACTTATTACTTATTGTTATGAAAAAAATATGCTTATTGCAGCTATTTGTGCAGCACCTATGATATTTGGCAAAATGGGATTATTAAACGGTAAAAGGGCAACCTGCTATCCGGGATTTGAAGAACATTTTGACAAAGGAGAATACACAGGAGACCTTGTTTCTGTATGCGAAAACATTATAACAGGAAAGGGTGCAGGAGCGGCAATGCTTTTTGGTGCCGAAATAGTTAATTATTTTGAAAAGGGTAAAGGCTGTGAGATTTTAAAAGAAATGCAGCATTCTTAAACTAAAAGGAGAATAGTTTTGGATAGAAATTACGAGGATATAAAAGAGATTAAAAGAATAAGATGGCTGCTTTTCGGAGTGATGTCGTTTATTTTTGCCTGTGAGGTTTTAATTCAGGCAATTTCAAGCTTTATGTCAAACCCACCGGGAAACTTTGTGAGAATGACAGTAGTTGAACTGGTTTCTTTCTCTCTTGTTCTATATCTTTATGGACGATTGGTTAAGGGAAAGCTGAATGCAAAAAAAGATTTATCATTAAATCCTGTTCCACTTAAAAATCTTATTTATCCTGTTCTATTAGGTATAAGCGGACAGTTTGTTATTATGATATTAAATCTTCCGTTTCAGTTTCTTAATCAACTGATTTTCCCTGTAGATGGAGTTATAGAAAGCGAAAGCTTCAGCATACTTAAGTTTATTGCAGGTGTTATAGCCGCGGGACTTATCCCTGCGTTTTTTGAGGAACTGATGTTCCGTGGTATTGTGTTTAAAGCATATAGCAATCTTAGCACAAAGCTTGCTGTTATATTCACAACCTTTGTTTTTGTGATTTTTCACGGTAAGCCGGAATGTATATTCGGATATATATTTATGAGTCTTATGGCGGTTTATATAATGCGAAGATGCAATTCCCTATATGGGGCAATAATATATCATTTGTTCAGTAATATAGCGGCAATACTATTCGGTATGATAGCAGTGGATATTGTTTCAGTTTTATGGATTATATTCACAGTTATGATTTTTATATTTGTCGCCGTACTTATAAGATTTCATATTAAATTTCCGCCGGTTAAGGCGATAAAGGACAGAAAAGACACAAAACTGTTGATTGGAAGTGTGCTTTCGCTTCCAATGTTGTTAAGCTATGGAATTGTTATTTTAAGATACTGGCTTTTGAATTTCAGATAAAGATTTGGTGATTTTATGAATTTTAAAATTAAAAATACTAAGATTATGATTATTGCATTTGTAATTGCTGGAATTTTGGCTTTAAGCATAATAGTAAGGTCTGCTTTTATTTTTAAGGATGTATTCGGACTTAAAAAAAGCAGTGAGATTATAGTTTCTGTTCCGGAGGGTGCAGTTGCATCAGATATAAGCAAAATTCTGGAAAATGACGGGATAATAAAATATCCCAAACTTTTCAGATTTGTTCTGGGAAGAAAAAACTTAGTTATTCAGCAAGGCAGGCATAAACTTAACCGTTCAATGAGTTATGGTGAAATAGCTGAAAAGCTTTCAAATATACCTGATGCGGGATATGATAATATTTTAAAGGTATTAATTCCTGAAGGCTATGAGATTAAGGATATAGCAAAAGTGCTTGAGGAAAAAGGGCTTATTGACAGAGATGTTTTTTATGATGAAATTGAAAATGGTGAATTTGGTTTTTCTTTTATAGATAAAATTGAAAGAAAAGAAAATCGACTCGAGGGATATTTGTTCCCTGCTATTTATGAAATTCAAAAAGGTGAAAGTGAGCATTCTATTATAAATAAAATGCTTGAAAAGTTTAATTCTGTTGTAATTCCTCTTTATGAAAATGCGGAAACAGAATTTTCTCTTGATGAAATAGTAACTCTTGCCTCAATTATTGAAAGGGAGGCTGCAAATAACAGTGAAAGACCAATTGTTTCTTCTGTTTTTTATAACAGAATGAAAAAGGATATGACACTAAGCTCCTGTGCTACAGTACAGTATATCTTAAAGGAGAGAAAAAAGGTTCTTTCTATTGCTGATACAAAGATAAAATCACCCTATAACACATATAGAGAAAAAGGTTTGCCCCCAGGGCCTATTGCAATGCCGGGGGAAGAAAGCATAAAGGCTGCCCTCAGCCCTGCTGATACAAATTATTTGTATTTTGCGGCAAAGGCTGACGGAAGCGGAAACGTTTTTTCAAAAACGGATACAGAGCATTTAGAAACAGTTAAAAAATTGCAAAATTAAAACTTAAAGAATTTGGAGCAAAAGATGAAATCTTGGATTGAAGAAGATAATATAAATTATGAGTATATTATCAGGTATATAAGGGATGCTATCCCTGCCCGCGGCGGTCAGCTTGCAGAGCTTGAAAAATATGCAAAGGAAAATTCTGTTCCCATTTCTCAGCCTGAGGCTATAAGACTCACGGAAATTCTACTTAAAATAAAGAGACCTGAAAAAATTCTGGAGATAGGAACAGCTATCGGTTATTCGGCTATAAGAATGGCACTTTCTTCAAATGCACATATAACAACTATTGAAATTTCTGATGAAATGGCTTATCTTGCAGAAGAGAATATAAAAAAAGCAGGGCTATCTGACCGTATTGATATAATAAAAGGGGATGCCTGTCAGGTATTAAAAGATATGGACGGCAGCTTTGATGTTATTTTTATTGATGCAGCAAAAGGCCATTATGATGACTTTTTCAAGGAATGCGACAGAATGCTGAAAAAAGGCGGAATATTGATTTCGGACAATGTTTTATATAAAGGTATGACTGCAACCGATGACTTGGTTGTAAGAAGAAAAATAACTATTGTGAGGCGTCTCAGAGCTTATCTTGAAATGCTTAAGGAGAATAAAGACTATTCAACTTCTATAATACCTATAGGGGATGGGGTTGCTTTAAGTATTAAGGAGTGAGTTATATGATGAATAATTTGAATAAACATAACGATATAAGAAAAAACTTTGATTTTCTACTGTTTTTTCTTACAATGGCAGCGGCGGTTTTTGGGATTGTGATGATATCAAGTGCTGCACCTGACCCAAGGAAATATGTTCTTGTTCAGTCAGTGTCATTACTAATTGGCCTTATCTGTGTTGTGTTTGTTATGATTTTAGATTATGAATACTTAGCGAAAATATCCGTCTATCTTTATGGGATTTCGATTTTGCTTTTAGTTCTTGTTCTTATACCTGGGATAGGGACCTATGAAAACGGAGCAAGAAGCTGGTTCAGATTAGGTTCGCTGGTAGGAATACAGCCATCGGAGATAGTCAAGCTTGCATTTATTATAACCTTTTCAAAACATTTAAGCGAGTGCGATGACCTTATAGACAGACCGAGAAATGTTTTGTTTTTGCTTATTCACGCAGGTGTTTTAATCGGTCTTATTCTTTTGCAACCTGATTTTGGGACAGCTATGGTTTTTCTTTTTATAATGGTTGTTCTTTTGTTTGTGGCAAAAATCGGACTTAAATATATTTTGACAGGAGTGGGGATACTTTCGGTGTCCTTGCCTGTAGCTTGGTTTTTTGTGTTAAAGCCTTATCAGAAAGAAAGAATTATAAATGTTTTTAATCCTGAAAATGACCCAACAGGAACAGGTTATCAGGTAACACAGTCAAAAATAGCTATCGGTTCGGGAAAGATTTTTGGTAACGGACTTTATAAGGGAAACAGCCAATATAATAATTTTCTTCCTGAAAGACACACGGATTTTATATATTCTGTTGTCTGTGAAGAACTTGGATTTATTGGCGGAGTGCTTGTTATATTATTGCTTGTTGGTATTATTATAAGATGTATTAATATAGGAATAAATGCAAGAAATAAAGAGGGAATGTATATTTGCTTCGGAGTTGTTGCTATGCTCACATTCCATATTGTGGAAAACATAGGAATGTGTGTAGGACTTCTTCCTGTAACGGGAATACCACTTCCATTTTTCAGCTATGGCGGATCATCTCTTTTGTCAAATATGATTGCAATAGGATTAGTCCTTAATGTTAAATATCGAAGTAAGGTCATTAATTTCTAATTTATAATATAACAAAAAAGGAAGAACAAATTGTTCTTCCTTTTTGTTATGCTTATTTATTAGCCGTTATTAGCCATTCTCTTGTAAACTTCGTATCTGTCAAAGAGGTCTTTTTCTGCTTTGTCAAATAACTGAAGAGCACGTTCTGGGTTAGCTTTTTTGAGCATTAGATAACGGTTTTCACCCTCTAAGAATTCCTTAACTGTTCCTGTAGGTTCTTTAGAATCAAGGATAAATGGATTCTTTCCTTCTTCTTTAAGAAGTGGGTTGTATCTCCATAAATGCCAGTAACCTGTTTCAACAGCTTTCTTTTCTTCAAAGATAGTATTTGACATACCAATCTTAATACCATGGTTAATACATGGAGCATAAGCGATGATAAGTGATGGACCAGGATATGCTTCAGCTTCCTTAATTGCATTAAGAGCCTGAGTCATATTAGCACCAAGAGCTATTTGAGCAACATATACATAACCATATGTTGTAGCAATCATACCAAGGTCTTTTTTCTTAACATTCTTACCTGCTGCAGCAAATTTAGCAACTGCACCTGTAGGAGTAGCTTTTGAAGACTGACCGCCTGTATTTGAGTAAACTTCAGTATCAACAACGAAGATGTTGATGTCTTCGCCTGATGCGATAACGTGGTCAAGACCGCCGTATCCGATATCGTAAGCCCAACCGTCGCCGCCGAATGCCCAGTTTGATCTCTTAACAAGGAAGTCTGTTCTTTCAGCGATTTCTTTGATTTCAGGAATTGATTTATCAGCACTGTCGATAAGAGCGATAATATCTTTTGCAGCTGCTTTTGAAGCTTCAGCGTTGTCTTTACCTTCAATCCAAGCTTTGAATGCATCAGCAAGTTTTGCATCAACCTTATCCATAACAGCATTCATTCTTGAAACAAGAGTTTCTCTGATTTTGTTAACACCCTTAACCATACCAAGTCCAAATTCAGCGTTGTCCTCGAATAATGAGTTAGCCCAAGCTGGACCTTTGCCTTCAGCGTTCTTACAGTATGGCATTGAAGGAGCACTACCACCCCAGATTGATGTACAACCTGTAGCATTAGCAACCATCATTCTGTCACCGAAGAGCTGAGTGATAAGTTTAATATAAGGTGTTTCACCACAACCTGCACAAGCGCCTGAGAATTCAAGCATTGGCTGAGCGAACTGAGAATTTTTGGTGCTCTTTGCAATATCGATAGAATCCTGTTTTGAAGGAATTGTCATTGCAAAATCCCAGTTTGAAGCTTCTTTCTCAACTTCGTCAAATGGTTTCATAACAAGAGCCTGTACTTTATCAGGACAAACCTGAGCACAAACGCCGCAACCAAGACAGTCAAGAGGAGAAACCTGCATTCTGAACTGCATTCCAGGGAATCCTGTAGCATTCTTAGTTGCAAATTCTGCAGGTTTGTTAGCTGCTTCTTCTTCAGTAAGAAGAACAGGACGGATAGCTGCGTGAGGACAAACTAATGAACACTGGTTACACTGAATACATTTTGCTTCATCCCAAACAGGAACGTTAACTGCAACGCCTCTCTTTTCGTATGCAGAAGTACCGGTTTCAAATGTACCGTCTTCGATACCAACGAAAGTAGAAACAGGAAGCTTATTACCTCTCTGAGCGTTAACAGGTCTAACAATGTTCTTGATAAAGTCAGGTGCGTTGTCTTCTTTAACTTCGCTATCTACTGCATCTTTCCATGAAGCTGGAACATCAATCTTAACAAGAGCATCAATTGCACCGTCAACTGCAGCACAGTTCATGTTAACGATTTCGTCACCTTTTTTGCCGTAAGTTTTCTTAATAGCATCTTTAATAAGTGTAACTGCTTTATCAAACTCGATAACGTTTGAGAGCTTAAAGAATGCACTCTGCGTTACCATGTTGATTCTGTTTGGACCAAGTCCAACCTTAACTGCAACATCAACAGCGTTGATGGTGTAGAATTCAATATCGTTTTCTGCAATGTAACGTTTAACGTTTGCAGGAAGCTTTTCATCAAGTTCTTCAGGGCTCCATACACAGTTAAGGAGGAATGTTCCGCCTTTTTTGAGTCCTTCAAGAACATCATACTGATGAACATATGCTGGCTTATGACAAGCAATGTAGTCAGCTTCATCAAGAAGATATGTTGACTTAATCGGCTTTTTACCAAATCTGAGGTGAGACATTGTAACACCGCCTGATTTCTTTGAGTCATAATCAAAGTAAGCCTGAGCATAAAGGTCTGTGTTGTCACCGATAATCTTGATAGCATCTTTGTTAGCCCCAACAGTACCGTCAGAACCAAAGCCCCAGAATTTACAACGTGTAGCGCCTTCAGGAGCTGCGTTAATAATTTCTTTGATTTCAAGAGATGTATTTGTAACATCATCAACGATACCGATTGTGAAACCGTTTTTAGGTTCAGCAGCATCAAGATTTTTGTAAACTGCATAAATCTGTGAAGGAGTTGTATCCTTTGAACCAAGACCAAAACGACCGCCAACAATTAAAGGAGCGTTTTCTTTGCCATAGAAAAGGTTACAAACATCAAGATATAAAGGTTCGCCAAGTGAACCTGGCTCTTTTGTTCTGTCAAGAACAGCGATTTTTTCAACTGTCTTAGGAAGAACATCGAAGAAATATTTTGCAGAGAAAGGTCTGTAAAGGTGAACTTTGATAACACCAACTTTTTCTCCGCGAGCGTTCATATAATCAACAGTTTCTTCAATTGCTTCGCAAACACTACCCATAGCAACAATAACTTTTGTTGCATCAGGAGCACCGTAGTAATTGAATGGTTTGTATTCTCTACCTGTGATTTTTGTGATTTCCTGCATGTATTCGTTAACAACATCAGGAATAGCTTCGTAATATTTATTTGCAGCTTCTCTTCCCTGGAAGTAGATGTCTGCATTCTGAGCAGTACCACGAAGTACAGGATGCTCAGGATTTAAAGCGTTGTCTCTGAAAGCTTTAAGAGCATTCCAGTCAACAAGCTTTTTAAGGTCTTCATAATCCATAACTTCGATTTTCTGAATTTCGTGAGAAGTTCTGAAACCATCGAAGAAATGAAGGAAAGGAACTCTTCCTTTAATTGAAGCAAGGTGAGCAACACCGCCAAGGTCCATAGTTTCCTGAACACTTCCTGATGCTAAAAGGGCGAAACCTGTCTGACGACAAGCCATAACGTCCTGATGGTCACCGAAAATGTTAAGAGCGTGAGCTGCAAGTGCTCTGGCACTAACATGGAAAACTGTTGGTAATAATTCACCTGCAATTTTGTACATGTTCGGGATCATTAGTAAAAGACCCTGAGATGCTGTGAAAGTAGTTGTCATAGCACCTGCCTGAAGAGAACCGTGTACTGCACCGGCAGCACCAGCTTCAGACTGCATTTCAACAACTTCAACAGTTTCACCGTAAATGTTTTTAAGTCCGTTTGCACTCCATTGGTCTACATATTCAGCCATAGTAGAAGAAGGAGTAATCGGATAGATAGCTGCAACTTCTGTAAATGCATAGGCGCAATGTGCAGCAGCGCAGTTACCGTCCATGGTTTTCATTTTTTTAGCCATGAATAAATCCTCCCTTTGTTATATAAATTTAATTTTTTTCACATAATTTGAATGACTTGAGCATATACATACTCAAACAGATATATTATAGCATATATAATGTAAGATTTCAAACAAAATTTTTAATAATGTATAAAATTTTATATTATGTACATAATAATTGCGAATAATGAGAAAATTTTTGAGCAAGAATAAGAAAAACAAAGAAATAATTGTAAAATCAAGAAAATAAAAATAAAAAGTTAATAAAAAGTATTGACAAAAAGCCGGAGGTATGGTATTATATATAAGCTTTGTAAATTATGTACGCCGGAGTGGCGGAACTGGCAGACGCCCAGGACTTAAAATCCTGTGGGATTTTTTCCCGTACCGGTTCGATTCCGGTCTCCGGCACCAAAGCAAAACTAAATATCGCGGGGTGGAGCAGCTTGGTAGCTCGTCGGGCTCATAACCCGAAGGTCGCGTGGTTCAAATCCCGTCCCCGCAACCAAAAATAAAGGACACCATTAGGTGTCCTTTATTTTTGCTTATGGAACAGAATTGGGTCGTGCATCTCAGTTTATGAGACCGACGGGCGTGGCTCGTTGGGAATCGAACCCGAGCGCTGCCGGTGGCAGAAGAAGCGAGGGTGCAGAGTTGTGTAGCGGTCGAAAAGCGAACTGCGTATGCAGTGAGTCTTCGGGAACCGCAAACGGCTTTCCGCAGGAAAGATAACCCGAAGAGTAGTAAAGATTTAAATCAAAAAGGACACCTTTGGTGTCCTTTTATTTCTGCTTGAAATGTCAATTATTTTTCGTCTTTGTAGATTTCTTTAAAGTATTTGTATGTGTCAACTTTTAATTCGCCACATGCATCTTCGTCACAAGCGATAATTCCGCATGGGTGCATCTGTAGAGCACTGATTGTCCAAGCATGGTCAACACCGCCCTCAACACAATGACGGAGTGCACGAGCCTTGTTGTGCCCGCTGATTAAAAGAAGAACTTTCTTAGAATCACAAACAGTACCTACACCAACGGAGAGAGCGGTTTTCGGAACTTTGTTTGGATCGTTGTCAAAGAATCTTGAATTAACAATAAGTGTGTCCTGAGTTAAGGCGCGAACACCTGTGCGTGATGTAAGTGATGTAAATGGTTCATTGAATGCAATGTGTCCGTCAACACCGCTTCCACCAAGGAAAAGGTCAATGCCGCCGTATGATGCGATTTTGTCCTCATAACGCTGACATTCAGCTTCAAGGTCATCTGCCATACCGTTCAGGATGTTGATGTTTTCACTTGGAATATCAATATGGTTAAAGAAATTGTCGTGCATAAAATACCAGTAGCTCTGGTCGTGTTCTCTTGGAAGACCAACATATTCATCCATGTTAAATGTAACAACGTTTTTGAAAGTAACCTTGCCTGCCTTATTCATTTCAATGAGTCTTTTATAAACACCTAGAGGTGATGAACCTGTTGGAAGACCAAGAATAAATGGACGGTTTTCTTTGTGGTTGTTAATTGCATCTGCAATATGCTGTGCAGCCCAAGCACACATCTCATCATAGTTGTTCTTGATAATAAGTTTCATTTTATTCACTCTCCAATTATATTAATAATATAAAGTTTTACTGAATTAATTATACAATTATATTTCTGATTTGTCTAGTGTTTTTATAATTATTTTTGTATATATTAGTTGCATATTTTTCCTTGGTGATGTATAATTGTATTGGAATTTTAAAATCTTGTTATAAAGGATAGAATTATATGATTTTTAATAAAATTAAGGGAAATCTTGGCTTTGGATGTATGCGTCTTAAGATGAATGAAAACGAAGTGGATAAAGGTGAGTTTAATCGTATGATAGATGCCTTTATTGGTGCGGGCTTTAATTATTTTGACACAGCTCACGGCTATATTGACGGAAAGAGTGAAGAGGCTATCAGGGATTGTCTTTCGGCAAGATATAAAAGAGAAGATTTCGTGCTTGCAAACAAACTTTCTTACTGGTGTTTTGAAAAAGAAGAGGATATTATCCCTCTTTTTGAAAAACAGCTTAAGCTTTGCGGAGTAGAGTATTTTGATTTTTATCTTTTTCATTGTCTTAATCACGAGGGGTATGCAAAGCATAAGGAGTGCAATTCTTTTGAAATTGTGAAAAAATTGAAAGAACAGGGCAAGATAAAACATATAGGGATGTCATTTCACGATACTGCGGATTTTTTGGATACTATCCTCACAGAACAGCCTTACATGGAATTTGTGCAATTACAGCTGAACTATCTTGATTATGATGACCCAACCGTGCAGAGTAAAGCCTGTTATGATGTTTGCGTAAAGCATGGTAAAAAGGTGATTGTAATGGAACCTGTCAGAGGGGGAGCCTTGGTTAATCTTCCTGAAAAAGCTGGGGAAGAGTTAAAGGTGCTTGGTGATGGAAGTCAGGCATCATATGCTCTTCGTTATGCGGCAAGCTATCCTGATGTTTTTATGGTGCTTTCAGGCATGGGTAATATGGATATGATAGAAGAGAATATAAAAACTTTTAAAAGTTTTATTCCTTTTAAGGATGATGATTTTAAGGTTTTTGACAGAGTCCGTGAAATAATAAGAAAAGTAAAACAGATTCCCTGCACAAAGTGTAACTATTGTGCAGAGGTATGTCCTTCTGATATATCTATTTCAAAAATTCTTTCCGCGTATAACAAGTTTTTGGGGGTACAAATTACAAAGGATAATTTGAAAGAAAGAATAGAGGGAAAGGGTTTAGAAAAATGTATTAAATGCGGCAATTGTGAAACTAATTGTCCACAAGGTATAAAAATAAGAGAAGAATTTGAAAATGTTGAAAATATATTAAAATAAATGTTTGTCGATTAAAAGGAAATTTTCGATGATATAGTTGACCACGATTTTTAAACACAGAAAATTTAAGAAAAGACGGAAAAAGGAGATAACAAATGAAAAAAATAAGTTTTAATTTTATCAGCTTTTTATTGGTGATTATATTATGTATAAGTCTTTCAGCTTGCAGAAATACTGCCACTGAAACAGATATATGGAAAGATGCATTATACACAGAAAATACTGAGCTTGGAAAGGGAGATAAGACGGTTTTGATAAATGTTACCGTAGAAGATAAAATTATTACTTTTACGATAAACACAGATAAAAAAACTTTAGGAGAAGCGTTGACAGAACACGACTTGATAGATGGGGAAAAAGGAGCCTACGGGCTTTATGTAAAAAAAGTTAACGGAATAACCGCTGATTATGATAAGGATAAAACTTATTGGGGATTTAACAAAAATGGCGAGAGTATGTTGACAGGTGTTGATAGTGCTTTGATTGAAGACGGAGACCGATACGAGATTATTTATACTAAATAGCCTGAATTGGAGGGAAAATGTTGAAAAAAGGAATTTATGAGCATTACAAAGGAAACCGATATGAGCTTTTATATATTGCAAATCATTCGGAAACCCTTGAAAAAATGGTTGTGTATAAAGCCTTGTATGGAAAAGGGGAGGTTTGGGTAAGACCTCTTTCGATGTGGGATGAAACCGTTGAGGTAGGTGGCAAAAAGATGCCCAGATTTAAATTGGTTGAATCATTTTGATGTTTGACATTGCAAATTTATTGTGATATAATTGTTTGAATATTTAAAGAAATAAATCCTTTGGGAAAGGAATGATTATAATGAGAATAGAAACAAAGTGTGTTCAGGAGGGCTATAAGCCAAAAAACGGCGAGCCAAGAATTCTTCCTATATACCAGAGCACCACATATAAATATGACTCATCAGAGCATTTGGGAGATTTGTTTGACCTTAAAGCTCCGGGACATATGTACACAAGAATAAGCAATCCAACAGTTGAGTGTGTTGAAGCAAAAATTGCATCCCTTGAAGGGGGCGTTGGAGCAATGCTCACGTCATCTGGTCAGGCTGCGTCTCTTATTTCAATTATGAATATTTGTTCTTCAGGAGACCATATTGTAAGCTCAAGCTCAATTTATGGCGGAACTTTCAATCTGTTTGCAGTAACATTAAAAAGATTTGGTGTTGAATTCACTTTTGTTGACCCTGATGCAACTGAAGAGGAAATTCAGGCAGCATTTAGACCGAACACAAAGGCAGTTTTCGGTGAAACAATAGCAAATCCTGTTCTTGCAGTTTTAGATATTGAAAGATTTGCAAAGGTTGCACATAAGAATAATGTGCCCCTTATTATAGATAACACTTTTGCAACTCCTGTTCTTTGCCGTCCCTTTGAATTTGGAGCGGATATAGTTATCCATTCCACAACAAAATATATGGATGGTCATGCATCGGTTGTTGGCGGTGTTATTGTTGACAGCGGAAACTTTGACTGGACAAAGGGCGATTTTCCTGGACTCACAACACCTGATGAAAGCTATCACGGAGTTGTTTACACAAAGGATTTCGGAAAAGCAGCTTATATAACAAAAGCAAGAGTTCAGCTTATGCGTGATTTGGGAAGTTCACCATCCCCGTTTTCTGCATTCCTTATCAATATGGGACTTGAAACATTGCACCTTAGAATAAGAAGACATTCTGAAAATGCGATTAAGGTTGCTAAGTTCCTTGCAGAAAATGATAAAGTTGAATGGGTTAACTATCCACTGCTTGATGATAATAAGTATTATGATGCTGCAACCAAGTATTTAGATGGCGGTGCTAGCGGTGTTATATCATTTGGAGTAAAAGGCGGAAGAGAGGCTGCGGTTAAATTTATGGACAGCCTAAAGCTTTGTGCTATAGTTGTTCACGTTGCAGATGCAAGAACTTCTGTGCTTCATCCTGCATCAACAACTCACAGACAGCTTACCGATGAACAGCTTCTTGATGCAGGGGTTAGTCCTGACCTTATCAGAATGTCTATTGGTATTGAAAATGTCGAAGATATTATAGACGATATAAAACAAGCTCTTGCAAATATATGAATAAAATAGTAAATATTATATTAAATACTGTATATCCGCCCAAATGTCTTCTTTGCAGAAGGCTTTTGGGCATTTTAACAGAAAAACCAATATGTGATGATTGCAGGGAAAAGCTTGAATTTGTAACAGATGGTGCGATATGTGAAAAATGTGGAAAGCCCCTTGTGAGTTATGGAGAGAAAAAGAGATGTTATCATTGTTTAAATGAAACTCACTTTTATTTTCATAGAATTTTGTCTTGTTTTGAATATGACGGGAATTTGAAGAATTCCATTTTAAGATATAAGGATAATCCGATTCCGCTTTATGCTGATTTCTATGGAGAGTGTCTTTATAAGATATTTAAGGATGAACTTGCGGATAAAAGTATAGACTTTGTAACAGGTGTTCCGGCTGATAAAGCGAGATTAAGGAAAAGAGGGGAAGACCCTGTAGAACTTTTGTGCGAAACTTTTTCAAAGCTGTCGGGCATCAGATATTATAAAAATTGTCTAAAAAAGGTAAGGAAAACAAAGAAACAGGCAAAACTTTCTTATGAGGAAAGACAGACAAACTTAAAAGACAGTCTCAGGGCAACTAATCCAAGCGAGGTAAAAGATAAGGTTGTCCTTTTAATAGATGATGTCTGCACAACAAGAGCAACTATAAAGGAATGTGCAAGGGAACTTAAATTTTCAGGAGCCAAAAGCGTGTATGTGCTGACGATAGCAACAACCCTTTATAAGAATAAGAAAAGGGAAGGTAAGAAAAATGCTTGAAGAATATAAGTATAAAACTGAATTGCACGCTCACACAAGTCCCGTTAGCGTATGTGCGGATTTATCTTCCAAAGAAGTTATAAAACTGTATAAAGAAGCAGGAGCAAATGCGATTGTAATAACAAATCATTTTTGTGAGTGGTTTTTTGAGGACAGAAATGTGGATGTATATTTGAGAGACTTCTATGATGCCCTGAATGAAGGTGAAAAACAGGGTATTTCTATTGTTTTGGGGGCAGAGATAAGATTTTCTGAAAATCATAATGATTATCTTCTTTACGGAATTGATGAAAATGATTTAAGAAAAGCGGAGAAACTTCTGGATGTAGGTATTGATAATTTTTACAGAGAGTTTAAAAATGAAAAAAATCTTATTATTCAGGCACACCCTTTCAGAGAAATGAATCTGGCAAATCCTGAAAGTCTTGATGGAATAGAAGTTTTTAATATGCATCCAGGTCATAATTCCAAGGTGGCAGCTGCTGCTAAATATGCAAAAGAGAATAATTTTATTATAACAGGTGGAACGGATTTTCATCATCTTGGACATCAGGGAATGTGTTTTATTAAAACTAAGGAAAAACCAAGAGATTCTTTTGATTTAGCAAGAATAATCAAAACTCGTGACTATGTTTTTGATGTATGGGGAAATACCATTATTCCGTATAATTATTAGTAAAAAGGCTTGACAACTTAATGAAAAGATAGTATAATAATTCGGTAGTAATTTCGGGATGTGGCCCAGTTTGGTAGGGCACTACGTTCGGGACGTAGGAGCCGCAGGTTCAAATCCTGTCATCCCGACCAGAAAAAAAAGACAGATTTCGACAAAGAAATCTGTCTTTTTTTCATCGATATAAATCTCTGAGAGATTTTCGATATGTCTTGTAGACTCGATATGTGCTAACGCACTCGATATGTTGCCTTACGGCAACGAGATTTATATCATATCGAGTTTTGAGTGAAACGAAAAACATATCGATTTTACGAAGTAAAAATATCGAGCAAACGAAGTTTGCATATCGACAAAAATTTAAAATGTCTCTATGTTTCTGCTTTTTTAATAACATTCATATAATCTTATCATTGTTGCAATTGCTTGCTCCACAGTATAACTTCCCTGTGGGTCAAATTCAGTTTCAGAAACACCTTTCATAATGTTCATTGCTCTCATGCTCCAAATGGCAGATTTTGCCCATTCTGAGACAAATTCTTCGTCGTGGTATGAAGTTACATAGCTTGGCTTAATAATATTCTTATTTCCTAAAAATTCTGCCGTTCTGGACAGAATTGCTGCAGCCTGCTCTCGGGTAATTGAGGAGTCGGGAGCAAAAGTGCCGTCTCCCATACCAAGGATTATGCCTGCACCTGATAAAAATTTGATTTTGTCATCTATACAGTCAGTATATGTTACTGAATTTACCTTTTCTCTAAGCTGTCTTTCACTTATAATATCATCTATTACAGACCATTCTCCCATTCTTGAATCACTGTATGGGTAAAACTCTGTTGCAATAAGACGGTATATTAAATCGCAAAATTGTTGCCTTGTTATATTTTTTTTGTATTTATCTGTCAATTCGTAAGGAAGCAGATTGCAGGCAGCCGCTTTTTCAATTTCAGGCTTTGCCCAACTACTTGCATCATCTGTGATAAGAAGATTGTTTTCAGGAATATTCTCTTTATCATCATCTGTAACATCTCTTAGTTTTCCAATAAATTCATCAGTGCCCTCAATAATATATTTTCTGCTGAGCTTAGTGTCAGCTGTATATAAAGCATTTCGTCCGTTGCCGATATATGGGAGATACCAGATGTAATTTTTCTTTGTTTCTCCATGAGAGTCGCAAGGAGTGCCATAAGAGCCAACTATAACGCCGCCGTTTGGATAAACGATAAAGCTTTTTGTCTTATCTTTTGCCCAAAGCTTTATATATGACTCACGGTAGATGCCGTTATCGTATGGGGAGATAACTCTGTCAAAGGGTGAAAAATTCCAGTAAACATTAAGCCAAGCTTTTAAGTCTTCTTGTTCAATATCAGCACATTTTCCGTCAGCTCTGACGATTACTCCGCTTTCTATTTCCCCTATATCGTTAAGACCTAATACATTGTGAAAAGGCTGTCCTACGGGCATAAAGGAGTCACTTTCAAAATCAATTGAAATTGTATGAGATGCTGCATCCCAGTTGTAGGTGCCATATTTTGCAAGCTCATCGCTTTGGATTAAAACAGTCCCATCCTCAAGCTCAAATGCGTTGGCGGGAATATCAGAATCAATATAAACCTTTGCATCCGTTGAGTAAATTTTTTTAAGATTTTTATAGTGTTCTGCATTGTATGTGAACTTTGGAACAAAATCAGTCGAGCCGTCCCGTCTCAAAATATATTCTTTATAACCGTTGTCGTTGCTATATATAATTTCAAAGCCGTAATAATCAAGAAGTTCAACAGGGATATAAACAAATTCATTTGGAAGCTGGGCTGCTGCAATTGAATTGCCGTTAATAAACAGCATATTGTCTTTAACTTCTGTTTCTCCTATGTATTCACGGTCTGCAAATGCAGTTTGATAAAGAGAAAACAGTATTGCTAGAGAAAGTAAAGCCGATAGTAATTTTTTCATAAACATACCCTCCTTATTTGCAACGGGACTTTTTATTAAACACCAAGGCTAGGATTATGCATATAATAATTCCAATAACGTGAGGTATTGAAAAAAGAAATGCTGTACTTGCAGGAGCACTGAAGCCTCTGTGTTGAATGGCACAAAGCATACTTGCATAATTATAAGCTGTATCTATACACATCATATGGGATAGTATAAGTGCAAGAATTATAAATATATTTTTAAAAATTTTAAATTTTTTCATAAGTCGCCTCTCCTTAATCGGTGTAACAAAGTTAAGGAAAATTAAAGAGTAAAATTCTCCCGTGGGAGTTTTTCACTCTTCTTTACTTTACTCTACTTTACTCTACTTTACTTTTCTTTACTTTACTTTTCTTTACTTTACTTTACTTTGTTTGCGAATGTATGCATTTTTTTAAACAATGTAAACACGATGTATGCATTTTTAATATAAATGATACATTTTACTTTATTCTGCATTTTTTATTTTGGATTGTGTAAACAATTTTAGCAAGGGTTTTATCTGAAATGAAGTGTCTTAAAAAGGCTGCAAATTTCATTATGCAACCAGGGATAATAACCTGTTTTCCAGAGAACATTTTTTTAATTGCATAGCTTGCAACCTGTTTGCTTGAAAGTACAATACTGTTTCTTGATTTTTCTGTTCCGTCTCCAAAGTTCACCTTAGCAACCGAACCAAATTCTGTTTGTGCAGGGCCGGGGCAAAGAACACTTATTTTAACCTTTGAATTTTCTCTTCTCAGTTCTTCTGCGATTGCCTGAGTAAGGCGGAGGACATAGGATTTTGATGCATAGTATGCGCCAAAAAGCGGACCTGGGAAAAATGATGCAAGAGATGCCACGTTTAGAATGTAACCTGAATTTTTCTTTCTAAACTCATTCAAAAAAAGCTTTGTTAAAATATGAACTGCTTTTATATTTGTGTCAATCATTTTAAGCTCAGTATCCAAATCGTTTTTGGAAAATTCTCCAAAAACTCCAAAGCCTGCATTATTTATGAAAACATCAATATCCTTTGCATAGTTTATAAGTGATATACACTTTTCTTTGTCGCAAATATCCATAACAACAGTTTCCACATTTGTTTTAAGCTCGGCTTTAAGTTTTAGAAGCCTGTCTTCTCTTCTGGCAACAGCCACAATATCATAGCCCATATCGGAAAGAATGTGAGCCATATCCCATCCAAAGCCTGAGCTTGCACCCGTTATAAGAGCTTTCATAATAAGCCTCCGTTAAAAAATAAAAGTAAAAATATAGTATAAAAACGGTGTAACAATAATCAAACTGTCGCATCTGTCAAGAATTCCGCCGTGACCGGGGAGGAGTGAGCCGTAGTCTTTAACACCGTATTCTCTTTTAATCTGTGAGGCAACCAAATCGCCAAGTGCTGAAATGATTGCGGATAATATTCCAACAATAAAAATAAGAAGAAGATTAAACTTTCCGTCAAAATATAAATTGTTGAAATATGCCATCAAAAGAAAAACAATACCTGTTCCGAGAACTCCGCCTACAAATCCTTCGATAGTTTTTTTGGGGCTGATTTCAGGACAAAGCTTGTGTTTGCCGAAGAAAACCCCCGTGAAATATGCGAGACTGTCTGTGATAAATGCCCCGACAAGTAAAAACCAAATTAAAAATTTTCCGTTTTCAAATTTAAAAACCAGAGAAATATGGGAAAGTAAAAACGGTATGTAAATAAGTGAAAGAATAACCGTTGATATGTCGTTAAGCTTTGTTTCCTTGTGGTTTTTCAGGTAGTATAAAAAAAGAACAAAAAGCCATAAGCAAAAAAGCGGAAGAATAAATTCCGAAAAGAAAGTATTACATATAACAATCAGAACCGCACCTATGTACGAAAGAGTGCAGAGAGATTTTTTGTCAGTGATTTTTACTGCATTGTAAAGCTCCCAAAGTCCCATAAGGCTCACTAGTGTAACCACAAATGAGATAAGAGGTATATTCCCCAAAATAACAAGGAGAACAAGCGCGGGAACAATTAAAAGAGCCGTTATAATTCGAGTTTTCATAGCTTTTTTACACCTTTCCGAACCGTCTGTTTCTTTTTTGATAGTCTAAGATAGCACGCCTCAGGTCCTTTTCTTTAAAATCGGGCCAACACAGGTTGTCAAACCAAAACTCCGAATATGCAGATTGCCAAAGAAGAAAGTTTGAAAGTCTCAGCTCTCCGCTTGGGCGGATAATAAGGTCTGCATCCGAATTTTCCTTTGTATATAGGTAATTGGAAAACTCTTGTTCTGTTAGGGTTTCTATAGAAATTCTGCCGTCTTTAGCATCCTTATAGAGTCTTTTTATTCCGTTTATAATTTCATCACGACCGCCATAATTAAGAGCCACGTTGAGGATAAGACCTGTATTATTTTTTGTGATTTCCTCTGCGTGAACAATAGCTTCTTTGATTTTGTCGGAAAGAGGAGTCTGGTCGCCGATAACCTTTAAGATAACATTGGTGCCTTTAAACTGCTCTTCTGCCTGAAGCAGATAATTGTATAAAAGGTCCATAAGGGCGTCAACCTCTTTTTGAGGTCTGTTCCAGTTTTCTGTAGAAAAGGCATAGGCGGTGATAACTTCAACACCAAGACTGTTTGCATATTTAACAATCCTTTTAAGGGTTTCTGCACCTTGTTTATGCCCAGCAGAACGAGGCAGATGGCGCTTTGTTGCCCATCTGCCGTTTCCGTCCATTATAATTCCGATATGTTTCGGAATATTTTTCATATCCAGTTCCTGAGAATTAGTTCTCTTGAAAAAATTAAAATTCATAACTTTGATTTTCAAAGCAGATTAAACTGCAAGAATTTCCTTTTCTTTATCAGCTACTATTGTTTCAACGTCCTTAACAAAACGGTCTGTAAGCTTCTGGATTTTTGTTTCCAAATCTTTTAAATCATCTTCTGTGATTTCACCGTCTTTTTTCTGTTTCTTAAAGCCTTCTAATGCATCACGGCGAACTGAACGAATTGCAACCTTTGCATCTTCACCGCGTTTTGAAATGCCCTTAACAAGCTCTTTTCTTCTTTCCTCGGTTAGAGGAGGGAAGTTAAGGCGGATGCTTTTTCCGTCATTGTTTGGGTTGATACCAATATCAGATTTTAAAATAGCCTTTTCAATATCACCAAGAATTGATGCATCCCACGGCTGAATAATAATTGTTCTTGCTTCGGGAACAGAAATTGTTCCAACCTGCTGAACGGGAGTTGGAACTCCGTAGTATTCAACAGAAATTTTGTCTAAGATTGCAGGGTTTGCTCTGCCTGCTCTGATAGCTGCAAAATCTGCATTTAATGCGCTTATAGCTTTTTCCATTTTCATTTCAGCATTATTCATAAATTTTAATCTCCTTTATAAGAAAAATAGTTTACTCAACAATAGTACCGATGGCTTCGCCGTTAACGGCACGAATAATATTATCGGGGTCATCAAGTCCAAAAACAAGAATCGGAATTTTGTTATCCATACAAAGTGATGTTGCTGTAGAGTCCATAACTCCAAGACCTCTTTGGAGAACATCTATATAGCTAAGCTTATCAAATTTAACTGCATTTGGATTAATATGGGGGTCGCTGTCATAAACTGCATCAACCTTTTTCGCAAGAAGAATAACCTCTGCGTCAATTTCAGCGGCACGAAGAGCGGCTGTTGTGTCTGTTGAGAAGAAAGGATTTCCGGTTCCGCAGGCAAAGATAACAACTCTGCCTTTTTCAAGATGACGCATAGCTTTAAGTCTTATATAAGGCTCTGCAATCTGTCTCATTTCAATAGCAGTCTGAACTCTTGCGTTAACGCCTTCCTGTTCAAGTGCATCAAGGAGTGCAAGAGAGTTTATAACAGTTGCAAGCATTCCCATATGGTCAGCTCTTGTTCTGTCCATTCCTTCACCTGTTCTGCCTCTCCAGAAGTTTCCTCCGCCAACAACAATGGCGATTTCAACTCCAAGGTCACTGCATTCTTTAATTTTTTTAGCTATGGTCGTGATAGTTTTGGAATCAAGACCAAATCCTTTTTCGCCGGCTAATGCTTCACCGCTTATTTTCAGCATAACTCTTTTGTATTTGATACTCATTTTTCTACCCCCGAAATAGATTATTAAAAGTTTATTGAATTTCCACAACAGTAATGTCATCGGATTCATATTCGACCTCTTCCTGACTATTACTGTTTGTGTTATTTTGTGTATTTGATGTGTTTTTGTCCTGTGTTTTGCCGGTTGAAGAAGAATTTGTGTCTGTGCTTTGCTGAGTGCTTTCTATAGGTTTGTCTTCTACAAATGTGCCTGAAGCCGGAACAGCAGTTTTGTTTTTAGCAAGCTGAACCTCAAGCTGTTCAATAACACTTTCAAGGTTTTTGATTTCAGTTTTCAATTCTTTGTTTTCTGCTTCAAGCTCGGATGTTGTTTCAGGGATAATTGAAGCATCCGGATTGATTATGTAGTAGAATGAAAATATAAATGAAAGCCCAAAGGTTAAGATGCATAAGAATATGATGCCGATAACCGAAAGAGCAATTTTTTTTCCGCTGTTTTTTGGTTTGTTATCTGAATTAGTCATTTTATTATCCTTTCAAATTGATAAATTTATTTAAGAAATATTGCATCCAGTGAGCCAAAACTCAAAACACCATTCATAATAAGCATAACAATAATGCCTGCAACCATAATCCCTGCTAAAATAGAGGGAAGAGCATATTTGTATCTTATGTCAAGAAGTGATGCAATCATTGCCCCTGTCCATGCCCCTGTGGTGGGAAGAGGAAGTGCAACAAAGAGAAATAATGCTCCTGCACTGATTCTTGCAAGCTTCAGACTTTTTTCTTTTGTTCTTTTTTCAAGCCATTGTGACGGTTTTCTAAATAGCTTTGTCTTTTTCAGTTGCTTTAAAATCGGTCTGAAGAGCCAGAGTATAAACGGCACAGGTAGAAAATTTCCGAAAACGGAAATAAGATAAACCTGAATTTGTGTATATAAATCCTTTCCTATAGCAGAAAGGCCATAGATAACAGCACCGCGAATTTCCGAAACAGGAAGAATAGAAAGCCCAAAGGTAATAAGCTCCTTATGAAAGACCTCTAATAATTCCAAGCACATCACCTCTTTTAATATACTTAATTTTATATATTATACCATAACTCAGACCACTATTCAAGAGTTTTTTCAAGAAAATATATGCAAATTAACTTGCGGAAATCTATAGAATATGGTATAATAATCAATGCTATTAGTAAAATAAAAGAATTAAATTTTAAACAAGAATAAGGATGGATAAATATGCGTTTATTAATTGCGGTGTGGGCAGCAAAGCTTGCAGCTTTCTTGGGAAAGCTTTTAGGGAAAAAGTCATCATCAACCCCAGGAGAAATTGCACTTAAAATTTGCCCTGATATAATAGAAAGACTGAAGTCAAATATAAAAGGAAAGGTTTTTGTCACCTGCGGAACAAACGGAAAAACGACAACCAATAACCTTTTGTGTCTGGCGCTTGAAAAATCAGGCTATAGTGTTCTGTGTAACAAGGTTGGGGCTAATATGATTTCGGGTGTTGCGAATGTTTTTGCCCTTAAATGCAACCTCTTTGGAAAATTTTCTGCAGATTATGCTTGTCTTGAAATTGACGAAGCGTATGCGGTTAAAGTGTTTGATAAGATAATCCCCGATGTTATGATAATAACAAATCTTTTCAGAGACCAGCTTGACAGATACGGTGAAATAGACATAACTAAAGAGCTTTTGAATAAAGCCATAGATAAATGCAAAAATTCCACCATTATATTAAACGGGGATGACCCATTGAGCACAGGACTTGGGAAAAACCGAAAGAATGTTAAATATTTTGGTATTTCGGAAAAAGTTCTTGAACAAACAGAAAGCGTCAAGGAAGGAAAGTTTTGTGCAGAGTGCAAAGGGGAACTTGAATATAATTTTTATCATTATAGTCAGCTTGGGGATTATTATTGTCCCGCTTGCGGATTCAGGCGTCCTGAAATAGATTATGACGCAACCTGTGTAAGCACAAAAGACGGCATAGGATTTGTTGTTAACAAAAAGGATGAAATTAAGCTTGCCTACAGAGGTTTCTATAATATTTATAATGTTCTTGCGGTATATTCTGCAATTTCGGCATCAGGAATTAATATAAATGGTGATTTTTCAGGACTTTTTGATGATTATAAGCCTCAAATCGGCAGAATGGAAGAATTTAACATAGGAAAGAGAGTTATTTTAAATCTCGCAAAAAACCCTGCAGGGTTTAATCAGGCAATAATGACTCTTTGCGAGGATAAGAGGAAAAAGGATGTTATTATTTCCGTAAACGATTATAAAAGTGACGGACAGGATGTTTCCTGGCTATGGGATGTTGATTTTGAAAAGGTTTATGATGAAAATACAAATCTTTTGATTACATCAGGCAGAAGAGTTTATGATTTAACCTTAAGATTTAAGTACAGCAATATAAATGTAGATTTATATACAAATAATATTAGAGAAGCAATAGAGAAATGTGCTAAAAGTGAGTCAGATGTGATATATGTGCTTGTTAATTACACAGAGCTTTTTAAAGCACAGAATGTTTTAGTTGAAATGCAGAAAAGGATAGAGGGAGGGAATAAAAATGAGTGATTATTCACTGAATATATTGCATCTTTATCCTGACCATATGAATCTATATGGAGACAAAGGCAATATTGAAGCATTAAGAAACCGCATTATGTGGAGAGATATTGATGTAAATGTAAAAACAATTACAGGGGAAGAAGGTTTTGAACCTGAAAATTATGATATAATTTTTCTGGGAGGCGGCTCTGACAGAGATGAGGAAATTGTTGTATCTAAGCTTATGCCCTGTAAGGAAAAACTTAAAAAATATGTGGAAGATGGCGGGGCTTTTCTTGCTGTTTGCGGTGGCTTTTCTATAATTGGTAAGAAATATGGAGAGCTTGAGGGACTTGGAATTATTGATATAACAACAAGTGTTAATCCTAAGGATAAAAGACTAACAGGAAATGTTATTTTGAAATCGCCTTTAGTGTCTATGCCTGTAGTTGGCTTTGAAAATCATTTGGGAAGAACAGATATCGGGGACTATACTCCGCTTGGCGAAGTTGTTCTTGGAAACGGAAATGACGGAGAGAGCGGAAAAGAGGGTGTTGTATATAAAAATTTAGTGGGGACCAATCTTCACGGACCGCTTCTTCCTAAAAATCCAGAGCTTTGCGATTTTATTATTAAAAATGCACTTAAACATAAATATTCGTCTTTTTCAGAGCTTATGAAACTTGATGATTCTATTGAAAATCTTGCAAATAATTATGTTGTTCAAACAAATAACAGATAAACCTCTTGCCTTTTAGCCCAAATTACAACATATTGCGACTTGTTATAACAATTAATACTATATCTAATAAAATACTGGAAAAAATTTCCAAAAAACTATTGACAAAAATTGGAAATTCTATTATAATTTAGTTATCAAAAATAAAGAACTAAATTATATGAAGGGAGAGTAATCGGATAAAAATTCGATGTACAGTAAGAAATGGAGAAAATAATAAGTGTATTAATTGCTGATGACAATAAGGAGTATGCAGAAAAACTTGGGAGAAATCTTGGAACGGATTATAAGATTAATGTTTGCGGGATAGCAACGGATGGGTTTCAGGTTATAGAAATGGTTGATATTTTAAAGCCTGATGTATTAATTCTTGATGTGGTTTTATCAAGTCTTGATGGAGTTGGAGTTCTTGAGAGACTGAGTCTTAAGAAAATGGAAAAGAGACCGAAAATTATTATTTCATCTTCTATAAGACAAGACAGACTTGCTCAAAGCTGTATGAATTTAGGTGCGGATTATTTTATGATAAAGCCTGTTAATTTTGAAAGTCTTATTGGTGCAGTTAAGCGTTCCTGTGGAGAAGTGAGCTTTGGTGGAGGCAGTTATTCAAACAGCGGAATGTCTTCTTCAAAACCGTTTATGGACACGGAAACTATGGTAACAGAAATAATTCACGAAATAGGGATTCCTGCACATATCAAGGGTTATCAGTATTTAAGATATTCTATTATGCTTGTTATTGACAATCTGGATGTTATAAATTCAATCACTAAAAAGCTTTATCCCACAGTTGCAAGTCATTTTGGAACAACAGCGAGCAGAGTTGAAAGAGCCATAAGACATGCAATAGAGGTTGCGTGGGATAGAGGAGACACAGATGTTTTAAACTCTATTTTTGGATATACGGTTGCAAACACAAAAGGAAAACCAACAAATTCTGAATTTATAGCGATGATAGCGGATAAATTAAGACTGAGAATAAAGAACGCAAGTTAATTAACAAACAAAAAACACTCTACTTTACGGAGTGTTTTTTGTTTGTTGGATTAGTGAAAAATAACTTGATTTTTAAAAAGAGAAATGGTATAATAATTGAAATTTTATTTTTATGGAGGCAGATTTAATTATGAAAGAAATTAAAAATCAGGAAAAGATTGCAGAAATATTGCATAAGGATTGTAACCTCACAGTAGAACAAATTGCGACTATGCTTGATATGACATCTTCAGAGGTTGCCGCCGCCATAGATAACCTTGAGAAGAGTGGTGTTATATTAGGATATGGTGCTGTTGTGAACTGGGATAAGCTTGAGGCATCAAGTGATAAGGTTACTGCCTATATAGAGCTTAAGGTTTCACCACAGAGACACAACGGGTTTGACAGGTTAGCAGAGAGAATTTTCCAGTATCCTCAAGTTAAATCACTTAACTTAATGAGCGGCAGTTATGATTTTGGAGTTACAGTTGAGGGGGAGAGTATTAAGGATATTTCTCTTTTTGTGTCGGAACATTTAGCTCCTATGGATTCTGTTATTTCAACAGCAACTCATTTTGTTCTGAAACGGTATAAAAATGATGGATTTATATATGGAAAAACAAATAAGGATGAAAGAGAGGTTATATCCTTATGATGTTTTCTCCTGAGAAATATGTTAGTAACACGGTTTCCCACATACAACCGTCAGGAATAAGAAGATTTTTTGATATTGCCGCAGAAATGGACGATGTTGTATCGCTTGGTGTTGGGGAGCCGGATTTTGTCACGCCCTGGCATATAAGGGATGAGGGAATATATTCTCTTGAAAAAGGAAAAACCTATTATACAGCTAATGCAGGCTTGAAAAAACTCAGGGTTGAAATCGGGAATTATATGAAAAGAAGATTTAATCTTGAGTATGACGGACTCAAGCAGTCTGTTGTAACCGTTGGCGGGAGTGAGGCAATAGACTTATTTTTAAGAACGGTTGTTTCTTTTGGAGACGAGGTTTTAATTCCCGAGCCGAGTTTTGTTTGCTATAGTCCCATAACAAAACTTGCAGGCGGTGTGCCTGTTCCTGTTAAAACTTATGCTAAAGATGAGTTTAAGCTTACCCCTTTGGAGCTTGAAAAACATATAACCGATAAATCCAAGGTTTTAGTTCTCCCTTATCCCAATAATCCAACAGGAGGGATAATGGAAAAGGAAGACCTTGAAAAAATAGCAGAAATCGTAAAGAAACACGATTTGCTTGTTTTGTCGGATGAAATCTATGCTGAACTGACTTATGGAAAGCGTCATATTTCGATTGCATCAATTGATGGAATGTATGACAGAACTGTGATTGTGAGTGGTTTTTCAAAGGCTTATGCAATGACAGGCTGGAGGCTTGGATATGCACTTGGAAATGAATATTTAATAAAAATGATGACAAAAGTCCATCAATATGCTATAATGTCAGCACCGACTATGGCACAGTATGCTGCAATTGAGGCTTTAGTAAACGGCGATGAGGATATTGAGTATATGAGAGAAGAATATGATAAAAGGCGCCGTATAATAACAGAAGGCTTTAACAGCATGGGGCTTTCATGCTTTGAACCAAGAGGTGCGTTTTATGTGTTTCCCTCTATAGAAAGCACGGGTATGAGCTCAATGGAATTTTGCGAAAATCTTCTTTATAGTCAAAAGGTTGCCGTTATTCCCGGAAATTCATTTGGAGCCTCGGGAGAGGGATATATAAGGTGTTCTTATGCCTACTCGGTGGAAAAAATAATGATTGCTCTTGAAAGAATAGAAAAGTATATAAAAAGCGTTAAATAAAACAAAGGAGAAAAATTCTTATGTTGTATGACACGCATGCTCATCTTAACAATCCTTTATATGATAATGACAGGGATGAAGTAATAAAAAAGATAAGGGAGTCAGGGGTTGAGCTTGTTAATAATATCGGAGCTTGTATGAAAACCTCGTTTGAAAGCATCAAACTTGCGGAAAAGTATGATTTTATATATGCAACCTGCGGAGTTCATCCATCTGAAACGGGAGATTTAACGGATGCTGATATGGAAACTCTATATGAGATGACAAAGCATAAAAAGGTAGTTGCGGTGGGAGAAATAGGACTTGATTATCATTATGAGGACGGACCGGACAGTGACACCCAGAAATATTGGTTTGAAAGACAGCTTGAAATAGCAAAAGATGTAGATATGCCCGTTGTAATCCACGACAGAGAATCAAGGGGGGATTGTTTTTCCATATTAAAGAAGCATAATATAAGAAATGGTGTTATGCATTGCTTTTCAGGAAGTGCAGAAACTGCAAAAGAGCTTTTAAAACAGGACTTTTTTATTTCTTTTACGGGGGTTGTGACATTTAAGAATGCAAGACGGGCGATTGAGGCGCTAAGGGTTGTTCCCATGGAAAAATTGTTTATTGAAACGGATTGTCCGTATATGGCTCCTGAACCTGTGAGAGGAACAAGAAACGATAGCTCAAATGTAATAAGAATTGCAGAAAAGTATGCAGAGGTTAAGGGTATTCCTCTTGAAGATGTAATTAAAATCACGACGGAAAATGCAAAAAGATTTTTTGGCATAAAATAAAAGAAGGGCATCAGCCCTTCTTTTTTATATGTCTCAGGTCCTGACCAAAGGTGCAGAGGACGGTATATTCGCCGATAATTCTTGATGAAACTCTGACGCCATATATTTCTTCTAGATTTCCAAAAGAAAGATTTGTGGAAATAATGGTGCTTTTTCGGTTATTAATTCTTGAATTTATTATATCAAAAAATGTTGCTGCGGTGTATTGAGTTATAAATTCTGTTCCTATATCATCAATAATTAAAAGGTCAACATTATATACATAGTCTATAACCTGACTGTAATCAGTGTCGGTATCTTTCTGAAATTTAACATTTTCAAACATTTCAAAAAGCTTGTAGGCTGTTTGATAATAAACAGTTTTTCCTCTTTCTAACGCTCTGTTTGCAATACAGCTAGAAAGAAATGTTTTTCCTGTTCCGGAGTTTCCCATAAGAAAAAGGTTTTTACCGTCAGCATCAAAAGTCTCTGCATAATCCGAAGCTTTTTTGCAAAGTGCGGTTGCAAGCTTAAGTGCTTTGTCAACGATGGGTTCCTGTTTTTCAAAAAGACTAAAATCATAGTTTTCAAATTTTTGGTTTAACATATATTCGGTGAGGTTTGAGTTTTCACTGATATATTTTAAAATAAGCATCTTGTGACAGGTGCATCTTTTTCCTTGAACAAAGCCAGTGTCATTACAAAGCTTGCAACTTACGGTTTCATCAAGATAGTCTTCTGTAAAGCCATTCTTTTTAAGAAGGTCAATCTTCTTTTTTTGCAGAGCTTTGATGTTTTCTTTGATTTGTTCAAAATCTGTACGTTTATCAAGAACGCATTTTAAGAGTGCGGTGCCGTTTTTCATCATTTCGGTTTCTATATCTGAAAGCTCGGGTGCTTTTTTCAAAACCTCAAGGCGATGGTATTCATCAATTTTTGCGTTTTCGTTTCTGATTTGTTCAAGCTCTTTAAGTGCGAGAGTGTAACTTGATTCCATTTTTTTTCACCTCTTAAAATTTATTCATCAAGCATATCTTGAAGTATCTGCTCTGCAAAATTAGAATAGTCGTGTTCGTTTGTGTCCACATAATTAACAAATTTGCTTGGCTTGGCACTCTTTTTCTTTATAGGTGCATTTTTAATCTTAAAAATTTCTTCTTTGGCTGCAATTTCATCTGGGCTATTAATGCCCTCTTCTGCCCAATTAAGAAGAATTTTATTCATATAAGCAAAGCTTAGCTTTCCTGTCTGGTCAACTGTTCTCTCATAAGCTTCCTGAACAAGTTCGGAAGAAAACTTTTTCTCAACAGACCAGATTTTTATGTATTTCTTCTCAGTTTGAGAAAGATTTCTGTCATAAATTCCGAGTATGCTGCGGATTTTCCATTCGTTTGAATGAATTTCTTCCATTTCCTTTATGTAATTTTCAGCAGCCTCATATGTGTTAATTTCTCTGTCAGCCCAGTCAATGGCAAGGGTCTCAAGATACCTTTTATCTGTTTTGTTAAGACTTGCTGCGTAGTTTAAAAGCATTGTAACAACTTCAACGGGAAGTCCGAGCCAGTCAACAAATGAATAAAGAAGCTCGATGTCTGTGGTGCTTAAAAGCTTACCTAGAATTTTCTCTGCCTGAGAGAACAAATAATCAATTTTTTTGTTTTCGTTGGCTGCAGCATCAATTTCTGCCTGATTATAAGATGGGCGCATTCTGAAATGTGCCTTTTTAGCAGGTTTTCTTTCTGCAGACTTATTCTTTTTGGCAGGTTCTTTGGATTCTATAAAACTGTAATCATCATTTTCATAGTTTATATATCCTGCAGTAGCCCAGAAATCAAGAGCCTCTTCAATAAGAGCAGTTTTAACATGAAGCTTGCGGGCAGTTTCTTTTATAGAAACCAAAGCTCCGTCTTTCATATACCGCATATACATATAAATGTATATTTGAAGGTGTTCGGGCTTTGAAATTCTGCCCCACCGTTCAATAAAGTCGTATTTAAGTTCAAATCCTTCGGACATTACTTTCTCCTTTTTACTTGCCTACGCAGAAGTTTTTAAAAACGTTATCAATAATTTCATCCTGAACAGTCTCCCCTGTAATTTCACCGAGAGCAGAGATTATATCTTCCAAATCAACATATAATAAATCCTGCATAAACATACCGCTTATAACAGATTTTATATTATCAACTGATTCCTTTGCACGAATAAGGGCGTTTCTTTGTCTTTCACTGGTTATATAAACTTCCGATGTGTTAAAGCCTTTTTCAAGAAACAGTTCAGAGATTTTATCTTCCAGTTCGTCTATTAAAACTTCTCCGTTTTTCGGAACCGATGTAAAAACAACATAATTTTTATCTGCAGAAAATTTTTCTGCAATTTCTTCTTTTTTAATTTCAGGGTTTAAATCAGTTTTATTTGAAATAATTATATATTTTTTGTTTCTGATTTTATCAAAAATATCTGTATCCTCTTTTGAAATTGAAGAGGAGGAGTCAACAACAAAAAGGCAAAGGTCTGCTATTTCGCTGTTTTTATATGCCTTATCTATGCCGATTTGTTCAACTATGTCTGCTTCCTGTCTTATCCCTGCTGTATCCATAATTCTAAGTGTAATTCCGTTTAAGTTAACAAAATCCTCAACAATGTCCCTTGTTGTGCCGGGAATGTCTGTAACAATTGCCTTTTCTTCTTTTAAAAGGGCATTAAGAACAGAGGATTTTCCAACGTTAGGTCTTCCTATTATAACTGTGTGTATTCCCTCTCGAAGCATTTTGCCGGTGTCAAAGCCTTTAAGAAGCTTGTTAATTTCTTTTTCAAGCGTTTCGGTCTTTTCGAGAATTTCGTCCTGACTTAAATCGTCAACCTCGTCGGGATAATCAGCGGATGCAGAAATATGGGATGCAAGAGAAAGTGCTATATCCCTCAAAGAATTAATTTTTTCGGATAAGCTTCCTGTAACTGCCTTTGCAGAATTTTCTGCACCAAGGTAAGAGGATGCGTGAATTAAATCAGCAGATGCCTCTGCTTTCGCAAGGTCACACTTCCCGTTCATAAAAGCACGTCTTGTAAATTCTCCCGCTTCAGCAAGTCTTGCCCCATGCTTTATAACCTCTGTGAGGATTCTTTTTGCCACAATATATCCGCCGTGGCATTGAATTTCAACAACTGTCTCTCCCGTAAATGAGTTGGGGGCGTGCATAACTGTAACTAGTGCCTCGTCAATAACGCTTTCTCCGTTTGCAGTTTTGATAGTTGATAAACAAAGCTTATGACTTTCAAATTCAGAAAGACTTTTTTTGTTGTATGCATAAACCATATCGGATGCAATCTGTATGGAGTTTTCTCCGCTGATACGGATAATAGCAACTCCGCCTGTCCCAATGGGAGTGGATATTGCGGCTATTGTATCAAAAAATTTCATAAGCTTTTCCTCTTCTAAGTGTTTTAACCCTTTTTAATGTTTTTAATAATTTCTTTTATAGTGATTTCAAGGTCGGGATTATTCTCAAGCTCTCCCTTGATTTTGTTAACATTATGCATTGCTGTTGTGTGGTCTCTTCCGCCAAAGTCTTCTCCGATTTTGGGAAAAGAGGGGTCATCTAAAATTTCTCTGCATATGTACATTGCAATCTGTCTTGGATATGCAATATCGTTTGAACGCTTTTTGGATACTAAAGAGCCTTTTGAAAGTCTGTAGTATTTTTCAACCTCATCTATAACAACTGCAGAAGTTATAGTTCTTCTTGGCTGGGTTGTGATAATTTCACGAAGAGCCTCTCTTGCAAGGTCCATAGATATGTTGCTTGTTCTTTCGATTCCCGCATAAACTAAAATTCTTTTAACAGCACCCTCTAAGTCTCTTACATTTGATTTAACATTATCTGCAATATATTCAATTATTTCATCATCAACAGATAAATATTCACTCTGTATTTTGTTTTTCAGTATTGCCATACGGGTCTCAAAATCAGGTGGTTGAATGTCAGCTAAAAGTCCGCTGTTAAAACGGGAACGAAGCCTAACCTCAAGCTGAGGAATTTCGGATGGCAAACGGTCAGATGTCAAAACTATCTGTTTGTCCATTTCGTAAAGTGCATTAAATGTGTGGAAAAATTCTTCCTGAGCAAGCTCTTTACTGCCGAAGAACTGAACGTCGTCTATTAAAAGAAGGTCAACATTTCTGTATTTGTTACGAAATGCTTGATTTGTTTTTTCTCTTATGGCTGTAACAAGCTCGTAAGTAAACTTTTCACTGGTTGTATAAAGAACTTTTTTATCGGGATAGTTTTCCAGATAATAGTTTCCGATTGCCTGCATAAGATGGGTTTTTCCAAGTCCTGAACCGCCGTATAGGAAGAGAGGATTGTAGGTTTTGCCCGGTCTTTCTGCAACGGCAAGAGATGCAACATATGCAAGCTGGTTGTTACCGCCAACAACAAAGGATGAAAAGTTATATTTGGGATTAAGTTCATTGTTGACCATTGTTGGGTCGTTTGATGAAAAATCCTTTTTTTCATCTTCTTCAACAATAACATCTATTTCGTATTTTTTTGATGTAACCGATTCAAGACAGCTTCCGATAAGCAAAAAATATTTTGACATAATCATATCTTTAATAACGCCAAAAGGCACCTTAAGAGTCAGCTTTCTGTCGTCAATAGCATATGGCTCGATAGGTTTAATCCAGGAATCAAAGGAAACAGCCGAAACCTCATCTTTAAGCTCAGCCCTGACCTTATTCCATATTTCATTCAGGGAATTCAAGTTTTTTCTCTCCTTACAATTTATAGTTATTACAAAATGAAGGTATGTCTATATAACAAGAATAAGTTTGTTATATAGGCATACTTTCATTAAGTATATATAATCTCTGTTATGAAAGTGTAACTATTATATAATAGCAGACTTTCAAACATTTTTCAACAAGAAATTTGTAAAAAAAACAGGTGAAAAATTCTATATTTTCAAAAAGCACAAAATGTAGTTTTAAGAAAAAATTTAATTACAAGATGTGCTAAAAAATTAAATAAAAAATTTTTTTTCTAATAATAACTATTGACATATTAAAAAAAATATGGTAAAATCTAAGAACTGTTGTTTAAGTGATAATACTAACTATAAAATATATATATTGGAGGGAAGACACAGTGCTTAGAACATTTCAACCTAAGAAAAGACAAAGATCTAAAGAACATGGCTTCAGAAAAAGAATGTCAACCGCTAATGGCCGTAAAGTATTAGCAAGAAGAAGATTAAAAGGCAGAAAGAAATTGTCAGCATAAAGACGCTTTACGGCGTCTTTTTGACTATTTTTTAAAGTTTTATGCGAGATATCAATAGTCTTAAACTAAATAATCAATTTAAAAGAGTATATCAAAAAGGCAAGTCCGCAGTATCTCCATATATGGTTGTTTATGCAAAGCGTATAGGCGGAGTTGGAGGACTTGGTATAACTGCCAGCAAAAAAATCGGAAAAGCCGTTGAAAGAAACCGTGCAAAAAGGCGTATAAGAGGGTTATACAGAAAGTATAAGGATAATATTGATAAAAGGTATGATTTAGTTGTTGTTGCAAGAACAAGGACTATTTCTGCGCCTTTTTATAAATTGGAGGAGGCGTTTGTTGCGCTTCTTAAAGAAACTGGTATATATTCTGAAAAATGCGGTGAATGAGAGATTTGCATATGAAGAGCGTATTGTTACTTATCATAAGGGGATACCAGAAGTTTATTTCTCCCCTTAAGAAACCTTGTTGCAGATTTTATCCGTCCTGCTCGGAGTATGCCGTGCTTGCTATAGAAAAATATGGAGCTATTCGTGGCACTTTTAAGGCTTGCTGGCGGATTTTAAGATGCAATCCATTTTCAAAGGGCGGAATTGATTATCCGTGAAAACTAAAGAAATGAGAGTGATTTAGTGTTAAAATATATAATGGTAGCCTTAGGGTGGATACTTGACACATTATACAGATTAGTTGATAACTATGGTGTTGCCATAATTTTATTTACAGTATTAATTAAGGCTGTTTTATTGCCTCTTGATATTAAACAGAAGAAATCAATAGCAAAGACACAGAAAATTCAGCCTTTGTTAATGGAAGTTCAGAAAAAATATGCAAATGATAAGGATAAACTGAGTCAGGAAACAATGAAGATATACCAGAAATATGGTATAAATCCTATGGGCGGATGTCTTCCGATGCTCCTTCAGTTTCCTATTATTATAGCACTTTATTGGGTTGTTAAAAAACCTATTATGTATATGATGGGTATAGGCGAAGCCGACACCTGGAGAATTGCAGAAGCGTTTAATCAATGGGCTGCTGCAAATGGCGGTTTGATTCCTGAAGGATTAAAGAACATTATTCCTGTAACATATGAAAAAGCAATGACTCATAACACTTTTGGAACTTATGAGATTTCTATTGCACAGCAGCTTTTCAAACATCCTGAAATTTTGCAGCATCCGTATATCAGCAATTGGGGTGAAACAGTAAGATTAATAGATTTTGATTTCTTCGGTCTTGATTTATCTGAAATACCTAATTTTGGTGCATTTTTAGGAATTTTTATGGGCAGAACCGCAGATGTTACTTTGTCTATGGCGCTTTTGTGGATTATTCCCATACTTTCAGGATTAAGCTCATTCCTTGCAAGTAAAGTTGCTATGGCGCAGCAAGGCGGAGAAAAGAAAGATAAATATGCAGTTGTTGCAGAGGCAGATAAAAAGGAAGAAAATTCAACTGCAAGCACAATGAAAACAATGAATCTTATGATGCCGTTGTTTTCGGCGTGGTTTGCGTTTACACTCCCTGCTGCAGTAGGTCTGTATTGGATAATCAGTAATGTAATTCAAATCATTCAGCAAATTGTTGTAACAAAATATTTTGTTACGGATATTTCTGATGATGTATTGGAAGGGGATATAGCGAATGTTAAAAAAGGTAGAAAAAACCGCAAAAAGTCTAGATGAAGCAATTGAACTTGCGGCAAAGGATTTAGGTGTTTCAGCCGAGCAGGTTGAATATGATGTAATAAGAGACAGCTCAAAAGGCTTTATGAGATTTATTATTGGTGCTGAGGTTGAAATCAGTGCCTGGGTTAAAGGTGAGAAGGAAAAGGTAAAAAAAGCTTCTCAAGTAGAAGAAAAACCTAAAAAAACAGAGAAAAAGGTTGAAAAGAAAGTTGAAGTAAAACAGGAAAATGCAGAACCTGCAAAACCCGTAGTTAAGGAAGAGGAAGAATTTGTTATTCCAAAAGAAGCTGTAACTGATGCAAAAAGCTTTATTTCAGGAATGCTTGACAGAATGGGCTTAAAGCATGAACTCCATGTTAAGCTTGAAAAGAATGAAATTAAGATTGTTATTAGTGGCGAAAAGATGGGACTCTTAATTGGTAACCACGGAAAAACTTTAGATTCCATTCAGTTTTTAACAAGTCTTTATGTTAACAGACAGAAAAAGAATTATATAAAGATAACTATTGATACAGAAAACTACAGAAAAAAGAGAGAAGAAACTCTGACAAATCTTGCGAAAAGTCTTGCAAGAACTGTTATTAAGACAAAGAAGGCAACAACACTTGAGCCTATGTCTGCAAACCAGAGAAGAATAATTCATATGACTCTTCAGAATAACCCAAATGTAAAAACCTACAGTGTTGGGGATGAACCAAGAAGAAGAGTTGTTGTGGCACCTGCTTCAACAGAAAATCAGAATAATGAAGAATAATTATAAAAGCTAATTGCCTAGAAGGCAATTAGCTTTTTTGTTATCTAAAAATTGTATATACTCCGTTGATTAAAATGCATATTAAAATTCCTGTTATTGTGGGCAGCAGGAAACCTAAAAATGCCCATTTAAAACTTCCCGTTTCCTTCTTTATTGTTATTAAAGAAGTGGAGCAGGGCCAGTGAAAAAGAGAAAACAGCATAACATTTATGGCGGTTATATAAGTCCAGCCGTTTGCAGATAAAATTTCACGAAGCTCAAAAAGATTTTCTATTCTTTGAAGATTTCCACCTGAAGTATAAGCAAGAATCATAATGGGTATAACTATCTCGTTAGCAGGAAGTCCCATTATAAAAGCCATCAGTATTTTGCCGTCTAGTCCCATAAGGTGTGCAAAGGGGTCTAAAAATTCGGAACAGTGATTTAATATAGATATGTCATTTATATATGTGTTTGCGAATATCCATATAATAAGACCTGCCGGTGCCGCAACTGAAACTGCCCTTCCAAGAACAAATAATGTTCTGTCAAAAATTGACCTTACAATTGTTTTCCCGATTTGCGGGGCACGGTAAGGCGGAAGTTCAAGAGTAAAGGAAGAAGGTTTTCCTTTCAGTACGGTTTTAGAGAGTATTTCGGACATAATAAAGGTAACAAGGATGCCTAAAAGGACAATTAAAGTCAGGATTATTGCGCCGAAAATGGAGTTAAAGGGTTTTGGTGTGTAAATTGTAAAGAAAACCGTTATTAAGGAAATCAGCATAGGAAATCTGCCGTTGCAGGGAACAAAGCTGTTTGTTAGAATAGCAATAAGCCTCTCTCTAGGTGAGTCAATAATTCTGCATCCCGTAATTCCTGCTGCATTGCATCCAAATCCCATGCACATAGTAAGAGCCTGTTTTCCGCATGTGTGACATTTCTTAAACACCTTATCAAGATTAAAGGCTATTCTTGGTAAATATCCAAGGTCCTCCAAAAGGGTAAACAAGGGGAAAAATATTGCCATAGGCGGTAACATAACGGAAACTACCCACGAGACAACCCTGTAAACACCAAAGACTAATATATTATAAATAATACTCGGGACTTTAAGATATTTGAAAAACTCTATAAGATTATCTTCAAGCCCAAACAGAAAAGATGAAAGTATTTCGGAGGGGACATTTGCTGCACAAATAGTCAGCCAGAAAACAAAACCAAGCATCAGAAGCATAACGGGAATCCCGTATTTTTTGCTTGTCAGTATTTTGTCTATTTTCCTGTCCCTTATGTTGTATGATTTGTTTTTGAATGTGACTGCCTCGTTGCAGATTTCTTCTGCAAAAAGAATAGTGCATTTTGCTGTTATATCTTTAAGCTTTTCTGTGTTTATGTTATTTTTAATTAATAATTCGTTCATAGCCTGAACAGTATTTGAAATCTCTTCATCTCTTGATAAATCAAAGCCTAAAAAACTACTTATTTTATCTACAAGCTCTGAGTTGTTTTCAAGAAGCTTAAGAGAAATCCATCGGAGATTAAGCTGTGTTTTAAGGTTCTTTTTTGCGAGTATATTTGATATTTCCTCTATAGCTGTTTCCACTATAGGGGTGTATTGAATTTTAACACCTTTATTGTTTATTTTTCTTGTTTTTTCAAGGGTTATTAGCATTTCATTTATCCCTTCGCCTGTTTTTGCACAAACTCCTAAAGCAGGAACATTAAGTCTTTTTGAAATCAAATCCAAATCTATTTGTATTTCCTTTTTTTCTGCCTCATCCATAAGATTTACACATATTAACACATTGTTTGTGATTTCAAGAGCCTGAAGAGCAAGATTTAAATTTCTTTCAAGACAGGTGGCAACGCAAACAACAATAATGGCATCAGGATTTCCAAAGCAGATAAAGTCTCCTGCGATTTCTTCTTCTTTTGAATGGGTAAAAAGGGAATATGTTCCGGGAATATCAACAAAAATATAGTTTTTATCATTAAAGGTTAATGTACCCTGAGCGCCTGAAACAGTTTTTCCAGGCCAGTTGCCAGTGTGCTGTTTCATACCTGTCAAATAGTTGAAGATTGTGCTTTTTCCCACATTGGGGTTTCCCGCAAGTGCAATAACAATATCATCATCTGTTGATTTTTTTATAGAAAAATCTGTATCAAAAGAATTTTTCCCTGTTGAATGTAGGGTCAAACCCATAAAAATGTCACCTCACATTTTTCACTTTTATTCTTTCAGCATCTTCACAGCGAAGAGCTATTACACTTCCTCTTATCTGGTAGGCGACAGGGTCAGACATAGGGCTTTTAAAAAGACATTCAACTATAGTTCCCTCAATTGCGCCTATATCCTGAAGCCTGCGTCTTATACTGCCTGATAGCTTAAGGGATGAAATTTCCGCTTTTTGTCCTGGGGTTAAATCTGCAAGCGTTATATTTTTTTTCATAATATCAATCCTTTTTTTCTGCATCTTATTTACATAATATGATTTTAAAAAACTATTGACACTTTGAAATAACTTATATTACGGGGCTGTTACAGGAATATTAAGAAATAATTAATATAATTTTTAAATAGTATTACATATAACAAAAATAAAATTTTAATGATATGATTAAGGGGAAAAATATAAAGAGAGGTTTTTGGTATGGCGATTAAACTGCGAGGCACAATTCTTGCATTTCTTTTTTTAATACCTGTTTTAATCTATGTTGTAAATACGGCTTTATTTAATTTGCTGATGTTTTTTGCAGTTTTATATGTCTCCGGAAAATCTCTTTATAAGCTTTTTGTTTATAGCTTTTTATCCGATGAATTTGTTGAGAAGTATGAATCAAAGGTAATGACAGTCAGTATAGCTGAATTTTTTATAAGAAAAATTTTCAGTGTTTTGCTCACTGTTTTAATCACGTTGTTTTTTATAGGCAAATGTGCCTTGTACGCGGGTATAATAAAATATGCGACGATTTTAGTCGCCGCATTATGGATATTTGATTTATTGAAAACCTTGTATAGCCTAGTGCCCCGAAAAATTTATTCGGAGGATTACACAGCATTTGATTATGTTCTTGAAGCGCTTATGTGGCTCCAGAATATATTGTCAATTATATTGGTAATTGTTTTTACTTTATAATTTTTAAATTGTAACCTCGGTGAAACTGTTGCTTATGTCTTTGTCGGATGATATATAAACATCCATATAGTTTGGAAGAGTTGCGTGGTATTTCCCGTTTGAAAGCTTTTCTTCAACCAGAACGGTAACGGTTCTGCCTTTATATGAATCATAAAATTGCTTATTCATTTTTTTAGAGAGCTCCAGCATTTTTTGGCTGCGGGCTTCTTTAATTTGTTCGGGAATTTGATTTTCCATTTCTGCAGCACGGGTTCCCTTCCTTATTGAATATTTAAAAACGTGCATTTGCATAAAGCCTATTTTCTTGCAGAAATTAAATGAGTCTTCAAAGTCTTTGTCTGTTTCTCCCGGGAATCCCACCATAATATCAGTTGTAAAAGAAACATCGGGAATGTTTTCACGGAGAAGATTAACTGCCCTTTCGTAATCAGATGTGAGGTAATGTCTGTTCATTGCCTTTAATGTGTTGTCACATCCGCTCTGGAGTGCAAGGTGAAAATGGGGGCAAAGGTTTTTGATTTTTTTTGCTCGCATAACAAAATCTTCTGTGATTATAACGGGTTCTAAAGAACCAAGGCGGATTCTTTTTATTCCCTCAACCTGTGAAATCATTTCTATAATGTCAATAAGAGTTGTTTTATAGCCGAAATCCTTGCCGTAGGAATCAAGATGAATACCTGTCAGCACAATTTCAGGATAACCGTTTTTAGCAAGACGTGTTACTTCATCCAAGATGTTTTTTGGATTTCTGGAACGAACTCTTCCCCTTGCGTAAGGGATAATGCAGTATGAACAGAAGTTGTCGCAACCGTCTTCGATTTTTATAGTTGCACGTATTCTGCTTTGTTCATCTGTTATGCAAAGCTCTTCGTAATCCCTGAAATGAGTCATATCTGTATTTTTTAAAGTTCTTTCGCCTTTTATGGCTTTTTCCACATATTCAACTATATTTTTCTTTCCCTCGGTTCCAACAACAACATCAACTCCGTCTATGGAGAAAGCCTTTTCAGGCTCTGTTTGTGCCAGACAACCTGTAACCGCAATGATAGCAGAGGAGTTTTCTTTTTTAGCTTTTCTTATGTGCTGTCTTGATTTTTGTGCCCCTGTATTTGTAACAGTGCAGGTGTTTATAACATATACGTCAGCTGGCTCATTTTTTTCAGAAATCTTGTAACCGCTTTTTCTGAACAACTCGCTCATAGCCTGACTTTCATAATAGTTTGTTTTGCAACCAAGGGTTATAAATTTAACCTTCATAATTTAAATCATCCAATTCTTAATAAATAACTGATAAAAAATTTGTAATAAAATTATACACTTTTTTATTGACTAATGCAAGAAAAAATTATATAATATATGTAAATGATTAAGAGGAGGATGTTTGATGAACAAATTTGAAATATTATTAAGCTCCATTAATGATGTAAAAAATTTTGTTAACGTAGTCAGCAAATATGATTATGATATTGATTTAACATCAGGAAGATATGTTGTTGATGCAAAGTCAATTATGGGTATATTCAGCCTTGATTTAAGCAAGCCTATTATGGTGGAAATTCACAGCGAATCTTGTGAAGACTTGTATAACGAACTCGCACCATACATTCAGTAAGCTTATTTGGGATGTATAGTTTGTCCCTTTTGAGTGTATATTAATTTTGGAGAATGTGCAAAAAACTGCTCTTATATGAAAAATAAGGGAGGTTAGTTTTTTGTGCAGTTTTGTTGATTAACAAAATATAAAGTTATGACTTTGAAAGAATATTATATGAAAATAGCATATGCAGAAGCTAAAAAAGCATATGAAAAGGGAGAAATCCCCATTGGTGCAGTAATCGTGAAAAACGGAGAAATTATTGCAAAGGCTCATAATTTAAGAGAAACCGAAAAAAATTCTTTAAACCATGCCGAAATTGTTGCAATTGATATGGCGTGCAAAAAGCTTGGGGGCTGGAGGCTTACAGATTGTGATATGTATGTTACTTTAGAGCCCTGTCATATGTGTATAGGAGCAATTATCCAGGCTAAAATAAAAAATCTTTATTTTGGAGCATATGATAAAAAAGGCGGTGCAGTTTTCTCTATTGATGAGATTCCGAAAAATCCGAAACTATGTCACAGACTTGAATGTTTTGGCGGTATTCTAGAGGATGAATGTTCGGAAATTTTGAAAAAATTCTTTTTAAATCTGCGCCACACAAAAAATGAAAATAATTAAACATATATAACTTAGGAGGAAAAAAAATGAGCAAAAAGTTTGTTTACCTTTTCAGTGAAGGCGACGCAAGCATGAGAGAACTTCTCGGCGGTAAAGGCGCTAACCTTGCTGAAATGACAAAAATCGGCCTCCCTGTTCCACAGGGCTTCACAGTATCAACAGAGGCTTGTACTCAGTACTATGAAGACGGCAGAAAGATTAATGCAGAAATTCAGGCAGAAATCATGGAAAACATCACAAAGATGGAAGCTATCTGCGGAAAGAAATTCGGAGACAAAGAGAATCCTCTCTTAGTTTCTGTTCGTTCAGGAGCAAGAGCATCTATGCCTGGTATGATGGATACAATTTTGAACCTCGGTCTTAATGAAGAGGTTGTTGAAACAATGTCAGCAAAATCAGGAAATCCTCGTTGGGCATGGGATTGCTACAGAAGATTTATCCAGATGTATTCAGACGTTGTTATGGAAGTTGGTAAGAAATATTTTGAACAGCTTATTGACGAGATGAAAGAAGCAAAAGGCGTAACTCAGGATATCGAGCTTACAGCTGATGACCTTAAGGTTTTAGCTTCTCAGTTCAAAGCTGAATATAAAAACAAGATTGGCAAAGACTTCCCAAGCGATCCAAAGGAACAGCTTATGGGTGCAGTTGAAGCTGTATTCCGTTCATGGGATAACCCAAGAGCAAATGTATATCGTCGTGACAATGATATTCCTTATTCATGGGGTACAGCTGTTAACGTACAGATGATGGCATTTGGTAATATGGGTGATGATTGCGGAACAGGTGTTGCATTCACTCGTGACCCAGCTACAGGGGACAGAGGCTTAATGGGTGAATTCCTTGTTAATGCACAGGGTGAAGACGTTGTTGCCGGCGTTCGTACACCAATGCCTATCGCTGAAATGGCTGACAAGTTCCCTGAAGCATTCGCTGAATTTAAAGAAGTTTGTGCAAAGCTTGAAGATCACTACAGAGATATGCAGGATATGGAGTTCACTGTTGAAAACAAGAAACTTTATATGCTTCAGACAAGAAATGGTAAGAGAACAGCAAAAGCTGCTCTAAAAATTGCTTGTGACTTGGTTGATGAGGGAATGATTGATAAGAAGCAGGCTGTTGCTATGATCGACCCAAGAAATCTTGACACACTTCTTCATCCTCAGTTTGATGCGAAAGCATTAAAAGCTGCAACTCCTGCAGGAAGAGGTCTTGGTGCTTCTCCTGGTGCTGCTTGCGGTAAGGTTGTATTCACAGCTGAAGATGCTGAGGCTTGGAATGCAAGAGGCGAAAAGGTTGTACTTGTTCGTCTTGAAACATCACCTGAAGATATCACTGGTATGAAAGCATCTCAGGGTATCTTAACAGTTCGTGGCGGTATGACATCACACGCTGCCGTTGTTGCTCGTGGTATGGGTACATGCTGTGTATCAGGTTGCGGTGAAATCAACATGGACGAAGAAAATAAGAAATTTACTTTAGCTGGTAAAACATATAATGAAGGCGACTTCATTTCAATCGACGGTTCAACAGGTAATATTTATGATGGTATTATTCCTACTGTTGATGCTGAAATCGCAGGCGAATTTGGAAGAATTATGGAATGGGCTGATGAATTCAGAACATTAAAGGTTAGAACAAATGCAGACACACCTCAAGATGCTAAGAAAGCTCGTGAACTCGGTGCTGAAGGTATCGGTCTTTGCCGTACAGAGCATATGTTCTTTGAAGCTGAAAGAATTGCTGCATTCAGAGAAATGATTTGTTCTGATACAGTTGAAGAAAGAGAAGCTGCTCTTGAAAAGATATTACCATATCAGCAGGGCGACTTTGAAAAACTTTATGAAGCATTAGAAGGTCATCCTGTAACAATCAGATTCTTAGACCCACCACTTCATGAATTTGTTCCAACAGAAGAAGCTGATATTGAAGCACTTGCAAAATCACAGGGCAAAACAGTTGCTGAAATCAAGGCTATTATCAATTCACTTCACGAATTTAACCCAATGATGGGACATCGTGGATGCCGTCTTGCGGTAACATATCCTGAAATTGCAAAGATGCAGACAAGAGCGGTTATCCGTGCTGCTATCAATGTTAAGAAGGCTCATCCTGACTGGAATATAGTTCCTGAAATTATGATTCCTCTTGTTGGAGATATCAAAGAACTTAAGTTCGTTAAGAACGATGTTGTTGCAACTGCTGATGAAGAAATCGCTGCTGCTGGCATCGAACTTAAATACGAAGTTGGTACAATGATTGAAATTCCAAGAGCTGCACTAACTGCTGATGTTATTGCAAGCGAAGCTGAATTCTTCTGTTTCGGTACAAACGACCTTACACAGATGACATACGGCTTCTCAAGAGACGATGCTGGTAAGTTCTTAGATGCTTACTATGATGCAAAAATCTTTGAAAATGATCCATTTGCAAAACTTGACCAGACTGGTGTTGGTAAGCTTATGGAAATGGCTGTAGCAATGGGTAAAAAGGTTCGTCCTGAAATGCACTGCGGTATCTGCGGTGAGCACGGCGGCGACCCTGTATCTGTTGAATTTTGTCATAACATTGGTCTTGACTATGTATCATGTTCACCATTCCGTGTTCCGATTGCAAGACTTGCTGCTGCTCAGGCTGCTATTAAAAAGGCTTAATTGAATATTTAACTTAAGTTATTTTAAGGGACTGTTTGAAAACAATGTTTTCAAACAGTCCTCTTTTTTGT
>JAZSOT010000055.1:0-6765 GCA_045537065.1 Clostridia bacterium
AAAAATTTTAAAACCATATATAAAAGAACTAAGAATAGAAAATATGGAATCGAGATTTGTTAGAGTAAGCTTTGAGGATTTCTGGAATATCAATATAAACTCTGTTATAAGAGAGGCATACAAGTCAGAAAGTTTTGAAAACAGCGAAAAAATCCTTGGTGCAGCAAAGCTCAGCTTTAATAATTTAATGCTTGTTGTTTCAACAAGTCTGTCTATGGATATTGATGAAAACTTAAAGAGTAAATACGAAAGAGAACTTGAAAAGATTTTTTCAGAGCTTATGAAGAGACTGAAAAAAAGAATAAAAAGCGGTGATACAAATGAAAGAAAATAAAACTGTTATAATAACGGGGGCATCGAGGGGAATAGGCAGAGAGACAGCTATTCTTTTTGCAAAAAAGGGATATAATGTTGTTGCGAATTATAATAATTCAGAGGTAGAGGCAAAAAAGCTTTTTTCGGAGCTTTCAGATTTAAGTGTAAGTATATTTAAAGCAGATGTTTCAAATAGAACAGAAACAGATTTGATGTGTGAATTTGCCATAGGAAAGTATGGTAAAATAGATGCTCTTGTAAACAATGCAGGAATATCTTTTGAATCCTGCCTTTTTTCGGACACCAAAAAGGATGATTGGGAAAAGGTGTATGGTACCAATGTTTTCGGCGTGTTCAACTGTGTTCAGTCGGTGATGCCGTATATGGTTCATGAAAAGATGGGAAGCATTGTGAATGTATCTTCAATATGGGGAATAACAGGTGCTTCCTGTGAGGCTCTATATTCTTCCTCAAAAGCGGCAGTAATAGGTTTCACCAAAGCGATGGCAAAGGAGCTTGCTCCATCAGGAATAAGAGTCAATGCAGTAGCTCCCGGTGTCATTAAAACAGAAATGAATGATTTCTTGTCCCAGGAAGAAAAGAGTGCCCTCACAGAAGAAATTCCTCTTGGAAGATGGGGAATGCCATCGGAGGTTGCAGAATCTATTTATTTTCTTACCGAACATTCTTCATATATAACAGGGCAGGTGCTCACGGTTGACGGGGGATTTATCGGAATATGAAAATAAGACTTGCCGAAATGAAAGATACCGATACCCTTAAGGCTATGTGGCTTAATATTTTTGAAGATTCGGAAAAATTTGTTGAATGGAATTTTAAATATAATTATAAGCCCCAAAATGTGGTTTTGTGCGAGGAAGAGGGAGAGATAGTATCATCTCTTCACCTTATTTCCTATGATGTGAAGATAAAAGGAAAAACATATAAGGCGGTTTATATTTCTGCAGTTGCAACTCTTAAAAAGGTGAGGGGACGTGGCTACGCATCCAAAATTTTGAATTTTGCTATCGATGAAATAAAGAAAAGAGGAGCAGACATTGCTTTTTTAGTGCCTGCAGTTGAAGGATTTTACGAAAAATTCGGATTTTTAAAGGTGCTTGAAAAGGAAGAGTTGAGCTTTAGGAAAGATGCAAAGGATACTGAAGTCACAGATAATAAAAATACCGTATATGAAATTTTTTTAGAGTGTATGAAAAATAAGGATAATTGCGTTTTGCGAAGCAAAGGGGATATTGACCTTATTTTAGCCGATGCTATAGAAAATACAGGGGGAGATGTAAAAGTTCTTCCCGATAAATCAGGCTATGTTATTTTTAAAAATGAAAAAGATAACATATCGCTTTTTGAAATAATGGCAAAGAGTAAAGAATCGGAAGAAAAACTTTTGGGATATTTGGGACAGTTTGGGAAAGAAATAAAGATAGCCTACCCGCCCCTTATGATAAAAACGATAAATGAAAAAATCGGGATAAATCCTTTGGAAATATCCCGATATAATTCGTATTTTAATTTAATTTTATAACTTATTCTGCAAACTTAATAAGCCCGTTTTCATAAACGGTTGAAAGCTCTCCCTCTATGAGTGGTGCTGCATAATCGAAGAATTTCTCTGTAACAGCGAAACCGTCTTCAGTAAGCATCTCAAGGGGGATTTTCTTTTCAAAATTTGCAACCTTTTGAGCATCAAAAGCTTCAATTTCAACCTTGTATGGTTTGTCAGAAATTCTCTTGAATCCTGCCATAACCCCTGTCTGTCCGTTTTGTGCAAAAGCGTATGCTCCCATACCAACTCTTACTGATTCTTCAATGTCTGTGCGGGATGCAAGGGCAGAGAAACATCTTTGGAGAGTGCTAAGCTCAATTGTTCTTGTTTTAATTCCAAGCTCTTTTGAAATAAGATTTTCAACAATTCTTCCAACACCGCCTAAAACTGCGTGACTGAAACTATCGTCAGCCTTTGCTCTTTTTGAAAGAGCCTCGCCAACATATGCTCCGTCTTTATTTTTGATACCCTCGGATAGAGCTATCATAACTGTTCCTTTTTCGTTTGCAACCTTCTCAATCTTTTTGATAAAGCTGTTTTCGTCAAATGGTGATTCTGGAACTGCAATTATATCAGTAAAGGTTTTTCCTCCCTGATTTGCAAGAGCAGCGGCAGCAGTAAGCCAGCCTGCGTTTCTTCCCATTATTTCAAGGATAACAACAGATTTCATTTTGTAAACCCCTGTATCAAGAGCAAGCTGTTTAACAGAGTTTGCAACAAATTTTGCTGCAGAACCAAAACCAGGTGTGTGGTCGGTTAAATAAAGGTCATTGTCTATAGTTTTTGGAACACCAACGATTAAGACATCAATATTCTTTTCTTTTGCGTAGCGGGAAAGCTTTGCCACTGTGTCCATTGAATCGTTTCCACCAATGTAGAAGAATTTTTTTATGTCGTGCTTTTTAAAAATTTCAAATATTTTTATGTAAGTTCCCTCATCTTCCTTAATGTCGGGGAGCTTTTTTCTGCAAGAGCCAAGGAATGATGACGGTGTCTGCTTAAGTAAGTTAAGCTTAAAATCATCCTTGAAATCGCTCATATCTCTGAAATTTTCCGCTAAAACACCTTCGATTCCGTTAAGTGCACCAAAAACAGTGTCAACAGAAGAATCGCCAAAGGCTCCTTTTATAACACCTGCAAGTGTTGCGTTAATTGCAGCGGTAGGTCCGCCTGATTGTGCTGTTAAAACGTTGTTCATAATATTTCTCTCCTTTTTATCTTACTTGACCGTTTCCTTGTATTATGTATTTGTATGTAGTAAGTGCCGCAAGCCCCATTGGACCTCTTGAGTGAAGCTTTTGAGTGCTTATTCCAATTTCTGCACCAAATCCAAATTCTCCCCCGTCTGTAAAGCGGGTTGATGCATTATGGTAAACTGCAGCAGCGTCTATCATACTAAGAAATTTTTCAGCATTTTCCTTATTTTCTGTAATTATTGCCTCGGAATGCATTGTGCTGTGTGTGTTGATGTGTTCTATAGCATCGTCTGTGTTTTCTGCAACCTTTATGGCAATTTTTAAATCTAGGAATTCTTCATTCCATTCATCATCCTTTGCAAGGGTAATGTCAGGATATTTTTCGGTTGTATATTTATCTCCCAGAATTTCAACATTTTTTTCTCTAAGTGCAGGGATAATTAACTTTAGGAAATCATCTGCAATATTTTTATGTAAAACAATTTTTTCTGCAGCATTGCAAACAGAAGGTCTTGAGGTCTTTGCGTTGATTATGATATCTAATGCCTTTTTAAAGTCTGCAAATTCATCAACATAAATATGGCAGTTTCCGGTTCCCGTCTGGATTGCAGGAACTGTTGAGTTCTCAACAACAGACCGTATAAGATTTGCTCCGCCGCGGGGAATAATAACATCAAGATATTTGTCCATCTTCATAAGATTTAAAGCGCTGTCTCTTGAAATATCTTCAACAAGTGATATAGTCCCGTCAGGGAGACCTGCATCTTTCAAAGCATCACTCATAACCTTAACAATTGCTATGTTTGAGTTTATTGCTTCTTTTCCACCACGGAGAATAACTGCGTTTCCTGATTTCAAGGTAAGAGAGGCAGCATCTGCAGTAACATTCGGTCTTGCCTCATATATGATACCAACAACACCTAATGGAACTCTCATTTTTTCTATTTTAAGTCCGTTCGGTCTTGAGCACTCTTCTAAAACCGTACCCACTGGGTCATCAAGAGTTACAATCTTCCTTATGCCGTCTGCAATATCTGAAATTCTTTCTTTTGTAAGAAGAAGTCTGTCAATTAGAACCTCCTTAACAGAGTTTTTCTTTGCATTTTCAATATCTTTTTTGTTGGCATCTAAAATAAAGTCAATATTATTTTCAAGAGCATCTGCGATTTTCAATAGAGCATTGTTTTTTTCTTCTGTGCTCAGAATTGCAAGATAAGATGCCGCTTTTTTTGCTTTTTTGCCTATGTCATAAAGACTATTCAATGTAAGCATCTCCTAAAATTCAAATTACAGTTTCTAGTATATCATAAACAATTTGTTTATACAAGTAAAAATTATATTAAGTTTTCTGAATCTCTAGAAGGTTGTATATTTCAAATAAAGAGAAAAATATAGAAAAAGGCACCTTTTAAAGGCGCCTTTTTGGTGCGGATAACAGGACTTGAACCTGCATGAAACCTAATTCACATGGACCTGAACCATGCGCGTCTGCCAATTCCGCCATATCCGCGAATTTCTTAATGAAACTTTTTGTATTATATCATTTTCCGCCTGGTAAGTCAAGAAATATTATAAAAAACGGTAAAATCAGGGGTTTGTTAGTTTACATAATATCAAAAATATAATAAAAAACGGACTTTTCAAAAAAATTTTTTACAAAATAATGTGGTTTAAGATAAAAATTATTAAAAAAATGTCAACCTGTTGAAAATTCAAAAAAAGGGGCGAAAAGAATTGTTGCAATTTTTCCAAAACGTGGTAAAATTATATTAGATTAAATTTAAGCTAATTAAAAATTTCATGAAATTTTAAGAAACAGAAAGGAGGAAATCAGCTTACTAATGATAAATATGGAAACAAAAAATTTGTGTTTTAAGGTTAAATACGATGATTTTGATGCAATATATTCTGTTGTGGAAAGCCCAAAACCGGAATTGCCCGCATATGGGATCAAAGTTGAATGCGGTGATGACAATTCAGATTGTATGGAAAATATATTTTTTACAGCAGAAGAGGCTTATGAAAGATGTAAATGGCTTGGTGAAAACGAAGTGTTTACCCAAGGCTTCAGGGACGTTATGGCTGATATCATGCAGTAAATCATTTAACTAGAGAAACGTTTTTCTAAATACTACACTTGTTTTTATTTGCAAGTGAGAACATAAATTCTAAAAACAATATAGCCTTCATATATTTATACTACCCAAATGAAAGGAGTGTAAATCTTATGAAGGTTTTTGTTTTTAGCAAAAAAACAGGAATTATTTATTGTATAATGCTTATTTGCCTGACGCTGATTATATCTGTCGGAAAAAGAGAGGCGGCTCTTGTTGCGGGAGCAGAAAGAGATTTGCCTATATACTGTGTTGATAAGGGCGATGAAAAAATTGTAGCTATGTCTTTTGATGCTGCGTGGGGAAATGGTTAATAGCGAATATAGAAATCAATAGGGTTTCAGAGACTCAAATTTTGAATTTTAAAGAAATTATACTTATATTATATAATACATATATAAAATTGTAAAGTAAATAATGTTAAAAAATCGTAAAAAAAATAGGGTAGGAATTTCCTACCCTAAATTTATTTCTGATTCATAATATAGTTTACACATTTTCTTGCAAGCCAATAAGAATCTGTATCTTCTTCTAACTTTTTTAACCAAAGTTCTTTATTTGTTATAATTCCTCTGTGAGCAAGCTCCCAAACTATATCATTTACGGTTGTTAGTTCTTTCATATTTACTCCTTTGATTATTTCGTCAATAGGAAAATTTCTACCCGGACAAGCTGTGTTAAATAAATCTTTATGATTTTTTATGCTTATATTAGGATATATTTTTTTTACATAAGAAATAAGTTTTTGCCCCGCTTTAATTTGTTTGTCTGACATTGCTTCGCTTTCAAAGTTTCCTTCAAAACAAATTCCTATAGTTTTATTATTATATCCCTTGCAATGAGCTCCAATTTTATCTATTGGTCTTCCCTGAAAAACCTGACCGTCTTTTCGCACATAAAAGTGATAGCCTATGCCCGAATAGCCGTTTTTTAAATGTTCGTTATGTATGCTATCTACATCACCATTGCCCGCTCTATGATGTAAAACAATATACTTAGTTGCACTTCTTGTAGATAAAGAACTATACCATTTATTATCTTTTTTTATTATATTCATCGGCTATTCCTCTACTTCATACAATATTCTATTATTGTTTGCTATAACATTGTCAATTTTCGATAACGCTCTGTCGACAATAATACACATGTCTCTACGAGTAATAAATCCATCAGGATTGAATTTTGTATCTGATACACCTTTTACAATATCTGATAAAAACATATTTTTTATTGCGTTAAAACCATAATCATCTTCTGGTACATCGTCGAAAGGTAGTTTGATTGGCTCTAAAAATACAGCGTAAATCTTATCTACTTTATCTCTTGGGATTTCATCTCTACCCTCGTCTTCAAAATCAAGACCATATGAATTTTGATATATCCAACTGTTTGTCTTGTCGTTCCAACCAACAATTGCAATGGCGTGATTTCCACTAAAATACTTACTTGATGTTGCGATGACAGCAACCTTATCTTCGTATTTACTTATAGCATCTTTGACACACATATCTCTTTTTGATTTATCAGCATAGCCAAGATTACAATAACCAGATAGTCTGTATTTTTCTGCTATTTC
>JAZSOT010000075.1:0-39237 GCA_045537065.1 Clostridia bacterium
GTGCTTTTATGTTTTCTAATTTAGTTCTTTTTAATAACAACAGCTTTGCCGATGGTAATAGGTTTTGCAGGACGGGAAATTTCTCCGTAGCCATTGTCTGTAAGCTCGGCTTTTAAGAAGCCTTCAATAACATTCATACCTTTTGTAACTTTTCCGAATGCCGCATAATTTCCGTCAAGATTTTCTGCAGTGTCATAGCAGATAAAGAACTGACTTGATGCAGAGTTGGGAAAACTGCCTGAACGAGCCATTGAAACAACACCCTTTTCATGCTTTAAGGTATTCTGTTCAAAACCGTTGGCTGCAAATTCTCCGAAAATAGTTCCTTCTGAACCGCCTGTGCTGTCGCCTTTGGGGTCTCCGCCTTGAGCAACAAAGCCTTCTACAATTCTGTGGAATGTAAGTCCATTATAAAATTTCTTTGAAACAAGTGCTAAGAAGTTTGCACAAGTCTGTGGTGCATATTCGGGATAAAGAGTGATTTCAAATCTCTGTCCGTCAGACATTGTAAACTGAACAACAGGATGTCCATTTGGAATATTTGTGTAAGTCACATTGCTTTCCTTGATGCTCTGTTCCATTTTGTTGTATTCTTCCTGCTGCTGTTTTTCAAGCGCTGTAAACATTTCATCAAGTTCTTTCATAGTGTCGGATGCTTTTTTTATAAGAGTTGCAGCTTCTGCCTTTGTTCCGCTGCTTGCAGGGTTGAAGTTTCCTTTTTCGTCTCCTGTAACAATTTCAAGATAAACAAGATTTGCAATGGAGGCTGAAATTGAAGCATCATATTTTTCCTTGATTGTGGCTAAATCGTTAATACCATCTTCTTTTGAACCGCTAATCATAAATATGTTCTGAAATGCATTGCTTAAGATATATGCCATTTCCCATCTTTTTATAGGCTGGTCATAATCCTTTTTGCTCATAACAGCAGGAGAAACTTCGTCATAAGTTAAATTATAATTTGCATAAAGATAAGAATTTAAAGCAAAATTATTATATTTGTCTGCCCAGTGAGTTTTATTTTCCACCTCGGGGATTTCAATTTCAAAAATACTTGCCACAAGCGCGGTAACCATTTTCAAAAACTCTGCTCTTGAAACAGTGTTGTCAGGGTGAAATTTTCCATCTGTATCACCGTTTATTGCCTTGTCTTCGTAAAGCTTTGTAATTGCTTCTTCTGCCCAGTGTCCCTCAATATCAGGGAATGGAGCAGCAAAAACTGTTGTACCCAGTATTAAAATAAACGACAGAATTAATGCGATTATTTTTTTCATATGTTTAATCTCCTTTATTCAATAACTGATAAATGTCTCATAATAATAGGTGTTTTTGGGGTTGCAACCTCACCCATTGAGTTCATAGCTCTTTCAACCTTTAGAAAATTGTTGACTGTATCCATTCCGTCAATAACTTTTCCGAAAGCAGCATATTGACCGTCTAGAAAGCTTGCATCGTCATAGCAGATAAAGAACTGGCTTGATGCGGAGTTGTAATCCATTGAACGTGCCATTGAAATAACCCCTTTTTTGTGAGAAAGGGTGTTCTGTGCATAGCCGTTTGCGGAAAATTCGCCTTTTATTTTATCTTTGCTTCCACCCATACCCGTGCCCTGCGGGTCTCCGCCCTGAGCCATAAAGCCTGCAACAACTCTATGGAATGTAAGCCCGTCATAAAAGCCTTCTTCAACAAGCTTTTTGAAGTTTGCCACTGTTTCAGGTGCATAATCGGGATATAATTCAAGGGTGAAATTCTCCCCGTTTTCCATTTCAACTAAAACCTTTACTGTGTTCATAGATAAATCCTCCTTAAAATTATCACTGATTAATGAAAATGCAATAAAAATTAAAACTGCAGCCAAAAATATACCAAGAATAATAAATGTCTTGTTAAATTTTTTCTGTGTTTCTGTTTTTATAGCGGTTTTCTTTGTCTTGGACATTAAATTCAAATCCTTTCGTGCTAAATTTGAATAAGAATATACTTAAATATTTTAATTTACATAAGAAAATTTGTCAATACTATAAATGTTAAATTTTCTTTAAAATATTGAAATTAATATTGTAATTTAATGAAAAATATGGTAGTATTATTAATTGTTAGGATTAAAAAATGAGAAAGGTCAGGAAGATAATTTGAAAAATCATTTAAAAGGTATCGGATTTTATTGTTTTCTGTTTGTTGTGATAACTTTAATTTTTGTTATGACATCATTCCCTGAAAACAGTACTCAATATATTTATTCAGATTTTGTGTCTATGGTGAAAAATGGGCAGGTAAGCGAGTTGCAGATTGTTGATACAACAGCTTATGTAACTTTGAACGACGGAACAAAGCTTGAAGTTGCAACCCCTGGATACTATGGTATTTATGAAAGCGTAGGCAAAGAAATTGACGAACAGGTTAAGGCGGGAACCTTAAAGGTTGATACTCCGGAACCAAAAACTGCACCTTGGTGGCTCAGTATATTGCCATCCTTAGGTCTTATAATCATAATGATTGTTTTCTGGGTTTTCTTTATGCAGCAATCTCAGGGCGGCGGAAGAGGAGTTATGAACTTCGGAAAAAGCCGTGCAAGAGTAAGCGCTGATGATAAAGGCAAGAAAACCTTTGATGATGTTGCAGGTGCAGATGAAGAAAAGGAAGAACTTAAAGAAATTGTTGAATTTTTGAAAAGACCCGAACAGTTCAGGAACTTGGGGGCAAGAATCCCCAAGGGCGTTTTATTGGTAGGCCCTCCGGGAACAGGTAAAACACTTCTTGCAAAAGCAGTTGCGGGAGAAGCGGGAGTTCCTTTTTTCTCTATTTCGGGTTCTGATTTTGTTGAAATGTTTGTCGGTGTTGGTGCATCAAGAGTAAGAGACCTTTTTGAGCAGGCAAAGAAAAATTCGCCCTGTATTATTTTTATAGACGAAATTGATGCTGTTGGCAGACAGAGAGGGGCAGGTCTCGGCGGCGGACACGACGAAAGAGAACAAACATTAAATCAGCTTCTAGTTGAAATGGATGGCTTTGGGGTTAACGAAGGCGTTATTATAATTGCGGCAACAAACCGTCCTGATATACTGGATAGAGCACTTCTTCGTCCTGGAAGATTTGACAGACAAATACTTGTTGATGCTCCTGATGTTAAAGGCAGAGAGGCTGTTCTTAAGGTGCATTCAAAGGGGAAACCGCTTGCAGACGATGTTAAGCTTGACATACTTGCAAGAACAACTGTTGGATTTACAGGGGCAGACCTTGAAAATCTTATGAATGAAGCTGCTCTTCGTGCTGCAAGATGTGGTGCTGATAAAATAACTATGTTTGATATTGAAGAATCAATTATGAAAGTTATTGCAGGTCCTGAAAAGAAAACAAGAGTTGTAACCGAAAAGGAAAGAAAGCTGACGGCATTCCACGAGGCTGGCCATGCGGTTGTTTCAAAAATGCTGCCAACTCAGGACAGGGTTCATCAGGTTTCAATAATCCCGAGAGGAAGAGCAGGAGGATACACCTTGTCACTTCCAAAGGAAGATGTATCATACACATCAAAAACAGAAATGCTTGAAGAAATTGTGTCATTACTTGGCGGTCGTGTTGCAGAAAAGCTTGTGCTTGACGATATAAGCACAGGTGCATCCAATGATATAGAAAGAGCGACTAATATTGCTAAAAATATGATTGTTAAATATGGTATGAGCGAAAAATTGGGTACAAGAACCTTTGGAGGAAGTAACGATGAAGTGTTTATCGGTAGAGATTTCGGTCATACAAAGGATTTCAGCGAGGCTGTTGCAGCTGAAATAGATGCTGAAATCAAAGCTATAATTGATGGCTGTTATAAAAAGTGCGAAGATATTTTGAAAGAACAGAATGATAAGCTTCATAAGGTTGCAAATCTTTTGCTTGAAAAAGAAAAGATAGACGGTGATGAATTTGAAGCATTGTTCAAAGATGCACAGGAGAAAAAGGAAGAGCCGGAGGAAAATAAAGCAGAATAATATTAAAAGGGGGCACTTGCTCCCTTTTGGTGCTAAAAAGGGGGAAGAACATTTTGAAAAGTATAACCTGCAAATGTCCTGCAAAACTTAATTTGTGTCTTGATGTTACAGGAAAACGCAGTGACGGATATCACGATTTAAAAATGATTATGCAGTCAATAAATCTTTTTGATATTGTAACGGTTGAAGTTTCATCAGGTGATGACATAAAAATTTGTACTGATAAAATGGATATTCCCTGCGATGAAAAAAACACCTGCTATAAGGCAGCAAAGGCTTTTTATGATAAGCTTTTGGTTAGAAGAAACGTTAAAATAACTATAGAGAAAAATATCCCCAGCGGAGCAGGAATGGGTGGCGGAAGTTCAGATGCCGCAGGAGTTTTAAGAGCGCTTAATAAGCTGGAGGAGGAGCCTTTTTCGGTTGATGAATTAAGAGTTCTCGGGAAATCAGTTGGGGCAGATGTTCCCTTTTGTGTAGAGGGAGGATGTTTTCTCTGTGAGGGAATTGGCGAAATTTTGACACCTTTAGAGCCTATGGAAAATGTGTATGCAGTTGTAACAAAGCCTGATTTTTCGGTCTCAACAGTTTGGGTTTATAGAAATTTGAAGCTTGATGATGTTTCACATCCTGATGTTGACATATTGACGGAGGCTCTAAAAAAAGGAGATTACAAGACTTTTGAAAAACATTCGGGCAATGTGCTTGAAAGTGTAATAACAAAAGAACATCCGGAAATTGAGGATATGAAGAAAAAAATGAAAACCTTTGGTGCTATCTATTCTCTTATGACGGGGAGCGGACCAACTGTTTTTGGTATTTTTGAAAAAAGAGAAGATGCTGATAGGGCAGAAAAATATTTTAAAACTTTGAATGATGAAACATATCTTGTTTCAATGTAGTCTAATGAGTGAAAGAGAGGGCAGAATTATGAGTAAAAAAGAATGCTTGCTACATAAAACATCAATTGGCGGACAAGCAGTTATAGAGGGTGTTATGATGAAAGGCCCCGGGAAAATTGCAACAAGTGTCAGAAAGCCTGATGGTGAAATTGTAAGCGAAGTAAAGATGTGCGGAAACCTTAGAAAAAACAAATTTTTAAAGCTTCCTATTATCCGCGGATGTGTGAATTTTTTTGACTCTATGATAATCGGAGTTCAGTCTCTTATGTATTCTGCAAAATTTTTTGATGTAGATGAAGACGGCAACATAGCAGAAGAACCATCAAAATTTGAGAAATGGCTTGAGGAAAAGCTTGGTTCAGAAAAAATGATGAATGCAGTTATTTATTTTTCAGTTATAGTATCACTTTTCTTTAGTGTTGGACTTTTTATTCTTCTGCCGGGGGCTATCGGTGAAATTGTGAGAAAATTTATAAATAACAATTATGTGGTAACTTTAAGTGAGGGTGTAATCAGAATTTCGGTGTTTATTTTGTATCTTGCTTTGGTGTCACAGATGAAAGATATAAAAAGAGTGTTTATGTATCACGGAGCAGAGCATAAATCTATAAACTGTTACGAACACGGAGAAGAGCTTACTGTTGAAAATGTTAGAAAATATTCAAGACTGCATCCAAGATGCGGAACAAGTTTTTTGCTTATTGTTATGGTTATAAGTATGCTTGTGTTTTTCTTTATTCCCAGAGTGCATTTTGTATTAAGGCTTCTTTTAAGGCTTGCACTTTTGCCTGTTGTTGCAGGACTTTCCTATGAGGTTATAAAGTACGCAGGAAGACATGACAATAAACTGACAAAAATGATTTCAGCTCCCGGTATGTGGTTTCAGCATATAACAACGAAAGAGCCTGATGACAGTCAGATAGAGGTTGCAATTGTTTCCTTAAAGGCGGTAATGCCTGAAAATAAGGGGGACGACAAATGGTAAAGCTTAGTGACCTGAGAAAATATTCTTTAAGGGTACTTGGCGAAAACGAAATTGAGGAAGCAAGAGCTGATACAGATTTCTTGCTTTTCTTTTTGCTGGGAGCCGGAAAGGAAGATATTATCTTCGGTGAAAAAGAAGTGGACAGCAAAAAAGCACAAAGCTTCTATGCTGCTTTAGAAAGAAGAATAAAGGGAGAGCCTGTTCAATATATAACGGGCGTGTGCGAGTTTTACTCAAATGAGTTTTATGTGGATAAAACAACCCTTATTCCAAGGGCTGATACGGAAATTTTAGTTGATGAATGCATAAAGCTTATAAAGGAGAAAAACCTTTCATCCGTTATAGATATCGGAACGGGGAGCGGGTGTATTGGTCTTAGTATTCTTAAGAAAACGGAAAACACTAAGGCGAGTCTTGTTGATATTCAGGATGGTGCTCTTAAGATTGCTGAAAAAAATGCAGAGAGACTTGGGGTTTGTGAAAGAGCAGATTTTTATAAAAAGGATATCCTGAATGAAGATTTAAGAGATTTTGATAAGGTTGATTTAATAGTTTCAAATCCGCCTTATATAAACACAGAAACCGTTTTGACGCTTGATGACAAGGTGAAAAATTTTGAGCCGAATATAGCACTGGACGGAGGTGCTGACGGACTTATGTTTTATAGGAGAATAACACATCTTGCATCAGAAAGTTCGAAATATCTTGCCTTTGAAATAGGCTATGACCAGAAAGACTCGGTAAGAGGAATTATGGAGAAGTATTTTAAAGATATAAAGCTTTATTATGATTATGGAAAAAATCCAAGGGTTCTGATAGGGAAAAATAAACAAATAAATTGAATTTATTTCTAACAAAAAAACATATATTTTCATTGAAAATATTCGGGTTATATTGTATAATGAATGTGTATATAAATTTTTATTTACAGATAGGAGATTATTATGAAAAAAATTATTTCTTTAATGATGCTTATAGTGTTTGTTCTAACAACCTTTTCAACATTTGCATTTGCAGATGAGGTTCAGGTTAAGGATATGTTCGTAGATATGCCTGATAACTGGGCAACAGATGCCTTGATTGCAGCAGTTGAAAATGGTCTTATCAGCGGTAGCGATGGTTATATTAAGCCTGATGATTATATGACAAGAGCTGAAATGGCAGCTATCATTTCCCGTGCGACAGGCTGCAAAGAAGAGGCAGATATTTCTGAATTTAAAGATGTTTCAAAGTCAGACTGGTTTTATTCACCCATGGCGAAAGCTGTTTATATGAAAGGCTTTAAAGGTTCTGAAGGTATGCTTGAACCTGAAAACAATATAACAAGACAGGAAGCATTTGTTGTTCTTGCGAGAGTATTTGGAATTGCAACAAATCCTGTAAGCGATTATTCAGCTATAGATGCATTCACAGATAAAGACCAGATTGCAGACTGGGCAAAAGACAGTATCAATATGATTATCAGAGAGGGCTATGTAGGCGGAAATGATGGCAGAATTAATCCTCTTAACAATATCACAAGAGCAGAGTTTGCAGTTGTTATGAACAGACTTGTTAAATATTATATTGATGAGCCGGGCGATTACACCCCAAATGCAGACGGAAATATTATGATAAGATGCGGCGGGGTTAACATCAACAAATTCATAACAGATAAAATGATTGTTGTTGGTGACCTTAAGTCTGACGAGACTGTTAACTTTGTTGATTGTAGCATTAATGGAACAGTTGTTGCAAGAGGCGGAAAAACTAAGTTTACCGGTGAATATTCTTCCATTAAAGCTATTATGAAAGCATCTACAATTGATGTTTCCGAACTTTCAAGAGAGGTTATGAATAAGATTAAAATTCACCTTGACGAAGCAAATATTCATATGAAAATCTATATGGAGTAGTAAGACATAAATGAAATCGTATAAAATTACCGATCTTAATGTTTCCGTTGACTGCAAAGTTGGGGGAAGAACATATATTCAGGCAAAAAGCTATTTGGAAGAATATGAAGAGCCTTTCGATATAGAGGTTTCTTTAAGTGATAAATACCTTACAAAAAAGCAGCAGGAAAACCCGCATTTAACTTTTGATGAGTGTGAGTATATCTGGACGGGGGTTGATTTTTGCAACAAACTCCTTGGATTTAAAGGCTTTATGCTTCACTCTTCAGCTGTTGCATATGATGGTAAAGCGTATCTTTTTTCTGCTCCGTCAGGCACAGGAAAATCTACACACACAGAAATATGGCAAAGGGTATTTGGTGAGGATAAGGCTATTATCATAAATGATGATAAACCTGTTATCAGGCTTTTGGATGACGGAAAATTTTATGTTTACGGCACTCCATGGAGCGGAAAAACTGATAAGAATGTTAACACAAAGGTGCCACTACAGGCTGTCTGTTTTATTGAGAGAGGCAGTGAGAATAAAATAAAAAGAGTTGAAGCAAGTGATGCTATCTGGATGATTCTTAATCAGACTATAAGACCGGATTTAGAAGGGGCGATGGACAACCTTCTTGGACTTCTTGATAAGCTTTTAAAGGAGATACCTGTTTATAAGCTTTCCTGCAATATGGAAGATGAGGCGGCAATTGTTTCATATAACGGAATGAAAGACGGAATTTAAAACGAAAGGAATGATTTTTTTTGAAAATAAAAGATGGATACCTTTTAAGAGAGGTTGCTGGAAATAAGATTGTTGTCCCTGTCGGGGATGCGGCAATAAATTTCAACGGAATGATAAACCTCAACGAAACAGGTGCGTTTCTTTGGGAAAAACTACAGGAGGATGTTGAGCCTAAGTTTTTGCTCAGTGAACTGAGACGTGAGTTTGATGTTGATGAAGAAACAGCAAAAGCTGATATAACACTATTCCTTAATAAATTAAACGGAGCAGGTCTTTTAGATGTCTGATAAAGTAAAATTGTTTCTTGAAGATGCATTTTTTATAATTGATGAAAAAATAAAAAACGGCGGAGAGGTAACTTTTTCTCCCAAGGGAGTAAGTATGCTTCCGCTTATAAGACCGGAACTAGACAGTGTTGTTCTAAAAAAGGCGGATGGCTCTTTGAAAAAGGGGGATATTGCCTTTTACAGAAGAGATAACGGGAAATTTGTTCTTCACAGGGTTATTGGAGCTAAAAATGGTATATACCAAATGTGCGGGGATAATCAGGGCTTTGTGGAGAAAGAGGTAGAGGACAGGCTAATTATTGCGGTTGTTAAAGAGGTTATAAGGAACGGCAGAACAGTTGATTTTAAGAGTCCTCTATATAAGTTTTATTTAAATACCTTGATTTTTAAAAGACTTTGGAAAAGGATTTTTTCAACTTTATATATAAAGGCTGTTTTTAAGAAAATTTTTAATAAGTAAATAAGAAGGAGAGAGGCACAGAAAAGCCGTAAGGCGAAAGAAAATGTGCCTCTGTTTAATAAGATGAAGGATAAGAAAACACTTCTATGGATATTTAAAGGCTCGAAGTCGCAGCTGCCTTGTGTTTTTTTTGTTGCGGTGCTTAGGACCATATTAACAGTGCTTGGGGTTTATTTTGCACTGTCTTCAAAAGGAGTTATTGATGCTGCATCAAGAAAAGACAGGGCAGGACTTATATATGCATCATTGCTTCTTGTGGGGATTATCCTTGTACAGCTTATTATCAAGCTTATAGGAAATGCCCTTGAAGAGAGAATAAGAGCAAGAATGGAAATTAATTTTAAGTCAAAGCTTTTTAAATCCATTCTTAAAAAGGATTACAGCAAAATCACAGAATATCATAGTGGAGATTTACTGACCAGAATAGGCAGTGATATAAATGTTGTGACAGAGGGTGTAATTTCACTTCTTCCTGGGGTTATGGCAACAATTGTAGGACTTGTGTGTGCATTCTTTGGTCTTGTTTCTCTTGACAGTACATTTGCATACATATTCTTAATTGGCGGACTTGTACTTTTGCTTGTTATAAGTCTTTTGAGACCGCTTTTAAAAAATCTCCATAAGGCTGTTCAGGAGTCTTATTCAAAGGTTCGTTCATTTTTTCAGGAAACTATCCTTAGCCTTTTAATGGTTAAAGTTTTTTCCATTGAAGATTATATGGGTGAAAAGGGCGATGAACTTCAGGAAACTGTCTATAAGAACAAAATTAAAAGAAGAAATATAAGTGTGCTAGCTAATACGGGTATGGGCTTTATTTTCAGTTTTGCATCGCTTTTTGCCCTTATAAGATGTTCTGTCAGACTCTTTTTTGGAACAATAACATTTGGAACATTAACTGCTGTTTTGCAGCTGGTAAACCAGATACAGTACCCCATAGCTTCTCTTTCCTCGGTACTTCCAAGATATTTCAGCATACTTGCATCAGCGGAAAGAATAATTGAGATTGAGGATTTGCCTGATGAGAAGGGTGAAAACGAAAGTTTGACTAAAGAAGATTATGAAAAATTATCTCAAATAGTTTTTGATAATATATCTTTTTCCTATGGCAGAGAAGAAGTGCTTGATAAAACAACCTGCTCAATAAATAAGGGTGATTTTATAATTATTTCGGGAATATCTGGAATAGGAAAAAGCACTTTAATGAAACTGCTCCTCGGGGTTATATATCCCCAGGAGGGTGAAATATATCTATCTATGAAAAATGGAGAAAAAGTCTTTGTTGGAAAACATATCAGGAATCTTTTCTCGTATGTTCCTCAGGGAAATCTTCTGCTCAGCGGAACCATAAGAGAGTCAGTTTCAGTTGTGACACCTGATGCAACAGATGAAGAAATTATAGAGGCGTCAAAGGTTGCCTGTGCCTATGATTTTATAAAGGAACTGCCCGATGGATTAAACACTATTATCGGAGAAAAAGGTGCAGGACTTTCGGAGGGTCAGGTTCAGCGTCTTGCAATAACAAGAGCTATTCTTTCTTCTGCTCCCATAATTTTGCTTGACGAGGCAACATCAGCCCTTGATGAGGAAACAGAAGAAAAACTACTTTATAATATTAAACAGCTTAAAAATAAAACATGTGTTTTAATCTCACATAAAAAAGCTGCATATTCTGTATGTAATAAGGAATTTAAAGTTGAAAATAAAAAAATTGTGGTAAATAATATTTAGAAAAAAACCTGCAAGAAAAACTTGCAGGTTTTTTTACTGGTGCGCCCGAAGCCGGAGCGATAGCAAAACAATCCGGTGAATTGTTTTGCAGCGAAGGGTCTCTTCCAAAGAATACGAGCCGAGGGCGAAGTATGATTTGTAACGAAAGAAAGAGATATATAAATAAAAAAGCCTATAAGAAAAATCTTATAGACTTTTTTTACTGGTGCGCCCGAAGAGACTTGAACTCCCACGTCATTGACACTAGATCCTAAGTCTAGCGCGTCTGCCAATTCCGCCACGGGCGCATATGCGTTAGTTTTGTAACCAACGAATAAGATTATATATTAAATTTCCTGAATTGTCAAGCTTTTTTACAAAAATATTTTAAATCTGTGATTAAAAGAAATTTTGTGGAACAATTAATAATAGTAGATATTGACTTTTGAAAACTACCGTGTTAATATATGTCTATAAATATCACTACTTATTAAGGGAGATATAATATGAACATTATTATTGTTGGTTGCGGCAAAATCGGACAGACTCTTGCCGAGGAATTAATATACGAAGAGGATATTAATATAACCGTAATTGATATAAAAAGCAATGTTATAAATGATATAACAGGAAATATAGATGTTATGGGTTTTGTGGGAAACGGAGCGAGCATTGATACCCTTATGCAGGCAGGTATAAAGGACACAGATATTCTGATAGCGGTTACAGGCTCTGATGAACTCAATCTCTTAACCTGTCTTATAGCAAAGAAAATGGGTAATTGCCAGACCATTGCAAGAGTGAGAAAACCTGAATACAGTAAAGAGTTACACCTTTTTAAAGAGGATTTGGGTCTTGCGATGATAATAAATCCTGAGCAAACAGCAGCAAGTGAAATTGCAAGGGCTTTAAGATTTCCGTCTGCCATACAGATAGATACATTTGCAAAGGGCAGAATAGAAATATTAAAATTTAAAATTCCGCTTGGCTCAGTGCTTGACGGACTGAAAATTGCCGATATGTCCCAGAAAATTGATTCGGATGTTTTAGTATGTGGTGTTGAAAGAGATAACGAGGTTTATATTCCAGGCGGTGATTTTGTGTTAAAGTCGGGAGATTTTATAAGCATAGTATCTGGCTCAAACCATAGTAACGGTTCAGATTTCTTTAAAAAAATAAATGTGAATACAAACAGTGTTAAGGACTCAATAATTGTTGGGGGAGGAGCAACAGCTTTTTATCTTGCAAAGAGACTTTTAGATACTGGTATAAAAGTTAAGATAATTGAGCAAAAGCCAGAAAGATGTGCCGAGCTTTGCGACCTTTTGCCAAAGGCAACAATCATAAATGCTGATGGCACAGACAACAGAGTTTTGCTTGAAGAGGGAATAGATAGGGCAGAAAGTTTTGTTGCACTTACAAATATTGATGAAGAAAATATTCTTCTTTCTCTGTTTGCAAAAACAAAGACAGACGGAAAGCTTGTTACCAAAATAAATAGAATAGCTTATGATAATGTTATAGAAAATCTTGATTTGGACACAACAATATATCCAAAGTATATCACGGCTGAATATATAGTTCGTTTTGTGAGAGCAAAAAACAACTCCATAAGCAGTGAAATAGAAACCCTTCACCATATCTTAGACGGAAAGGCGGAGGCTCTTGAATTTAAAATAAAGGAAAATTCACCGATTATAGGAACAACTTTGGAGGAGCTTCCTATAAAGAAAAACACTCTTATTGCGTGTGTTGTTAGAGGTAGAGAGTTTATATCTCCCCGAGGCAAAGATGAAATTATGGCTGGGGATAAGGTTATAGTTGTTACAACAAACACAGGATACAGAGAAATAAATGATATTCTTGAGAAAAAGAAATAAACAAAAGGAAGACTTATATGAATTATAGAGTTATATTTAATGTGCTTGGTTGGGTTCTTAATATTGAGGCAGTGTGTCTGCTTTTGCCTCTTATTTGTGCGGTTGTTTATTCAGAACCTGAATGGCAGGCTTTTGCAATTTGTATTGTATTGTGCCTGTTTGTAGGTGCACTTTTAAGCTTTAAATTACCCAAAAATAAGTCAATATATGCACGAGAGGGTTTTGTGATTGTTGCACTAAGCTGGATTGTTATGAGTATTTTAGGTTCGTTGCCGTTTATACTTTCAGGTTCAATCAGAAGCTTTCATATGGCTTTTTTTGAAACGGTTTCAGGTTTTACGACAACGGGGGCATCTGTTATTGCCGATGTAGAGGCTTTGCCAAAGTCTATTCTTATGTGGAGAAGTTTTACCCATTGGATAGGCGGTATGGGTGTTTTGGTCTTCCTCGTAGCACTTCTGCCTCTTTCGGGCGGAAATAATATGCATCTTATAAAGGCAGAAAGCCCAGGCCCTGCTGTCAGCAAGCTTGTTCCAAAGGTAAGGTCAACTGCAAAAATTTTATATACACTTTATATTGTGTTGACAGTTTTAGAAATTGTTTTTCTTTTATTTGGGAAAATGAGTTTATTTGATGCTATTACAACTGCTTTTGGAACTGCAGGAACAGGCGGATTTGGAATAAAAAACGCGAGTATCGGAGAATATTCCCCCTATATACAAAATGTTGTTACGGTATTTATGATAATATTCGGAGTGGATTTCTCATTCTATTATCTTTTGGCGGTAATGCATGATTTTAAATCTGCATTCAAGATGGAAGAGGTGCGAGCGTATTTTATTATTATAGCGGTTGCTATAGGACTTATATGTATAAATTCGGCAGACAGATTTTTAAATATAGCTGAAAACATAAGACATTCTGCCTTTCAGGTTGCATCTGTTATAACAACGACAGGATATAGCACAACAGATTTTAACACATGGCCTGAATTTTCAAAAATGATACTACTTCTCCTTATGTTTTTCGGTGCTTGTGCAGGAAGTACAGGTGGCGGTATCAAGGTTTCAAGAATAATCATTCTTGCAAAAAGTCTTGTAAAGGAAATAAAAATAGCTGCTCATCCAAGAACGGTTCATAAGATAACTCTTAATAAAAAGCCTATTGAACACGAAACTGTCCGTTCAGTCAATACTTTTATGGTTGCATATGTTATTATTTATGCAGTGTCAGTTCTTTTGATAAGCTTTGACAATCTTGATTTCACTACGAATTTTACGGCGGTTCTTGCAACACTGAATAATATCGGACCAGGACTTTCTAAGGTGGGCCCCACAGAGAATTTCTCAATTTTTTCTCCTTTTTCAACCTTGGTTTTAACTTTTGATATGCTAGTTGGAAGACTTGAAATATTTCCGATGCTTGTGCTTTTTTCACCTTATGCATGGAAGAAATAAAAAACGGTTGCCCTTGGCAACCGTTTAATTTTTTATCTATTCAGTTTCAATTAAGCCATAGTTACCGTCTTTTCTGCGGTAAACAATACTTGTTCCTAATGATTCGGGATTTGTAAAAATAAAGAAATCGTGTCCTAACATATTCATTTGAAGAACAGCCTCTTCGGCACTCATAGGCTTTGAGGAAAATTGCTTGTGTTTAATAATACTAAATTCTTCAGGACTTTCTTCTGCTTCGATTTCCAAATCGGTAATCGGTTCGTAATTTTCAAAACCGCCCTCTTTAATTCTTTTTGCAAGCTTTGTTTTATTTTTGCGGATTTGTCTGTCAAGGTTTGATAAACATTCGTCTGCCGCATCCATTAAATCAAGTGCACTTGCCTCAGCTCGGAGAAGAAATCCCTTGTAAAGAATGGTAAGCTCAATTGTAATAAATTTTTTAAGCTGTGATATAACGATTTTGCATTCGTTTTCCCCTTCAAAAAACTTTTCAATTTTTGAAATCTTTTTGAGCAGTTGTTCTTTTCTGTTGTCAGAAAGTTCAATTTTTTTGCATATAAGGTTGTATTTCATACTGGCACCCCCAAAAAAGTAGTTTTTTGTTAAATTTTAATAAATAAGAAAGTAGAACTTCCTCTCCTCCTATTAGTATTATACAACAAATGTAAAAGAATTTCAAGTGTTTTTATTTAGTTGATTTATATATTTTAAAATTTAACGGGTCTGTATATAAGATGCAGGAAGTTTCCGTCAGGGTCTTCAAAGAACATAAGTCCATTTCCGTCTTCGTTAATGGTGGCATCTGTCAATATTTTTGCACCGCTGTCCATAACCTTTTTAACTGCCTCATCAAAGTTATCAACGCTGATTGCAATGTGGCGAAGCCCTTTTGTTTCTCTTGTGTATTCACTGCCGTCTTCCTTTGCAGTGCAGAATTCAATCATTGCACCATCATCAGCTTTTACAAAATAAGCCTTGTTTTTTTCGTCAGCATAAACCTGTTTCCAACCGAAAAGCTTTATGTACCAATCTTTAAGCGCCTCTGAATCTTTTGAAAATATTCCAATGTGTTCTATTCCTATCATTTTATTATCCTCCAAGTTTTTCTTTTATTATATCAAAAAAATTGTCCAAAATCAATACTTGAAAAAATATAGGTTGTCCGTTTTATCGGACAACCATTTTTTTATAATTAAGATGTAAACCAAATAAAAGGGGATGTAAATATGAAAGTATTAAGAAAAATTTCAGATTTAGTAAAAATTATTGGCATAATTATTTTAATAGGAACAGCGGGGGCAAGTGACCTTGGGGATATGGGAGTTGGGGACACTATAAGCTACATTTTTCTGAGCTTTTCCATAATATCTTTTGGCGGGGTGTTAGGGGAGCTTTCAAAATTGAAAATCAGGAGGATAAGACATTCCGAGGGGTGTAAAATAAAGAAATTTCCAAAGAGAGAAGATGCTGTGTTTCAGTATAAAAAGGCAATGTAGAGATGAGCTTAATTAGTGAAAATTTTACTTGACATAAACTTAAAGTTTGCTATACTATTATTAAGGAAATAAATTATTTTTAATGAAAAGTTAACATTTTGCAAAGGATGGTTAAATATAATGGATGAGGCTAAGAAAAAAGCACTTGACAATGTGTTTGGACAAATAGAAAAACAATTTGGACAAGGGGCGGTTATGCGTCTTGGGGACAAGCCGAATGTTAAGGTTGAAGCAATCCCCACAGGTTCGCTTTCCCTTGATATTGCTCTTGGAATAGGCGGTGTGCCAAGAGGAAGAATTATCGAAATATATGGTCCTGAATCTTCAGGTAAAACAACTGTTGCTCTTCATATTGCGGCAGAGGTTCAAAAGCTTGGGGGAGAGGCGGCATTTATTGATGCAGAGCATGCCTTAGACCCGGTTTATGCAGAAAATCTTGGCGTGAGAATTGATGATTTGATAGTTTCTCAGCCGGATACAGGTGACCAGGCGCTTGAAATAACAGAACAGCTTGTTAGAAGCGGTGCTATTGATATAATTATTATAGACAGTGTTGCAGCTCTTGTGCCAAAGCAGGAAATTGAGGGTTATATGGGTGAGTCTCATGTGGGACTTCAGGCAAGACTTATGTCTCAGGCGCTCAGAAAGCTTGCAGGTATAATAAGCAAATCAAACACAACTGCAATTTTTATTAATCAGCTTAGAGAAAAGGTCGGAGTTATGTTTGGAAATCCTGAAACAACTGCAGGGGGCCGTGCCCTTAAATATTATGCATCAGTCCGTCTTGATGTAAGAAGAATTGAAGCGGTTAAAGGTGACGACGGGGTTACAGGTAACAGAACAAGGGTTAAGATTGTTAAGAATAAGGTTGCACCTCCTTTTAAAGAAGCGGAATTTGATATTGTATTCGGTGAAGGAATATCAAGAGAGGGCAACATAATTGATGTGGGCGTTGATTACGATGTGATAAAGAAATCAGGCTCATGGTTCTCATATAATGATGAAAAGCTTGGACAGGGAAGAGAAGCGGTTAAGGCTCTTCTCAGGGAAGATGAAGCCTTGAGAGATGAAATAGAATTAAAGGTAAGGGCTGCAGCAGGTCTTGATAAGGATGAAGAAAGTGCACCAAGCTTTGGAGATTCAACTCCTGTTCCAAAGCCGGGAAAGAAAAAATAAAATATGCATATGGATTATGAAAAGTGTAAGAAATATGCCTTAAATCTTGTAAATACCAGAATGTACACCTGCTCGGAGATAAATGAAAGACTTTTAAGAAAAGGAGCAGATAAGGAAAATGCTGAAAGAGTTGTAACGGAGCTTATGGCACTTGGTGTTCTTGATGACAGAAAATATGCAGAATATTATATTGAGGATGCCGTCAGAGCTAATAAAGGGATTTACAGAATAAAACAGGAGCTTTATAAAAAAGGAATAGCATCAGCTTTGATTGATGAGTTTACGAAGAGTCAGTCAGCGGATGTTTTTTCTGCTCTTTTGGAATATGCAAGACTTAAGTTTGGAGAAAAATGCGAATATTCATACAAAGAATATTTAAACATAAAGGCACATCTTGCAAGGCGGGGTTATTCCTACGGGGAGATAGAAAAGTGCCTTGAAGAGCTTGAAATAATATACATCAGGGGTGAAGAATATTGAAAAAGGTTGCCATGGTTTCTCTCGGTTGTTCAAAAAACCTTGTGGATGCCGAGGAAATGCTTGGAATTATAAATAAAAGCGGTTTTGAATTTGTTGAAGATGAGTCGGAAGCAGATGCGATTATAGTTAATACCTGTGCTTTTATTGACGATGCAAAAAAAGAGTCTATAGACTGTATTCTTGAAATGGCGGAATATAAAAAACAGGGTAAAGATAAAGCCTTGATTGTAACAGGCTGTCTTGCTCAAAGATATAAGGAAGAAATCTTAAATGAAATGCCAGAAGTGGATGCGGTTGTGGGCACAAATGATTTTTATGATATTTCAAAAATACTTACTGAGATATTTGAGAAAAAGGAAAAGAAAGTATATTGCAGTGATAATATTTGTGAGGTGCCTGATAATATAGAAAGAGTTCTCACAACTCCTTCTTACACAGCCTTTTTGAAAATAGCAGAGGGCTGTGACAATCATTGTACATACTGTGTGATACCGTCGATAAGAGGAGCATATAGGAGCAGAACTGTTGAAAGTATTGTAGCCGAAGCAAAAAAGCTTGCAGAGGGCGGAGTGAAAGAGCTTATAGTTATTGCTCAGGACACAACAAGATATGGAATGGATATATACGGAAAGCAGGAACTTCCGCACCTTTTAAAAATGCTTTGCAAAATTGACGGAATAAAATGGGTGAGACTTCATTATTGTTATCCTGAGCTTGTTACGGATGAGATTATCGAAACCATCAGGAGTGAAGAAAAAATCTGCAATTATATGGATATTCCCATTCAGCATTGTAATAATGAAATTCTTAAAAAAATGGGCAGAAGAACAAGCAAGGAAGAAATTGTTTCCCTAATTGAAAAATTAAGAGAGAGGATTCCTGATATTGTTATAAGAACTTCCCTTATAGCTGGATTTCCTCAGGAAACAGAGGAGCAGGCGGAGGAACTTCGTGATTTTGTCAGCGAAATGAATTTTGACCGACTTGGAATATTTGCGTATTCAAGGGAAGAAAACACCCCTGCTGCAAGACTGGACGGACAGATTGACGAAGAGGAAAAGCTTTGCCGAAGAGATGTGATTATGGTGGAGCAGGCGGCTGTTTCGGAGGAACTTAATAATAAAAAAATCGGTAAAACCTATGAGGTTTTGGTTGAGGGATATGATTCCATTATAAGACTTTACTTTGGAAGAAGTTATATGGATTCGGCAGAGGTTGATGGAAAGGTGTTTTTTAAATCGTCTGAAAAAATAAATGAGGGTGACTTTGTTAATGTTTTAATAGACGAGGCAATGGAATATGACCTTTACGGCAAAAAAATATAATATTTAAGGCAGGGATTGAATATGAATACACCAAATAAACTAACTTTGTTCAGAGTTATTTTAGTTCCGTTTTTTATATGGTTTTTATATATGGACTTTAATGTAGTTTCGATAATTATTTTTGCACTAGCATCTTATACTGATTATTTAGATGGGTATCTTGCAAGAAAGAATGGTATTGTAACAACGTTTGGAAAGCTTATGGACCCGCTTGCAGATAAGATACTGACAATATCTGCACTTGTTTGTTTTTTAGAACTTGATGTAAGATTTCTTGGGGCATGGATGGTTGTTTTAATTATTGCAAGAGAACTTATAGTAACAGGTATAAGACTTATTGCGCTAAGTGAAAACAAAGTTATTGCAGCATCATGGTGGGGAAAATCAAAAACTGTTTCACAGCTTGTTGCCATAATTTTAATGATGGTGGACAGAATAATTCCTCTCACATTTTTCGGGATAGAGATAACAATGATAGCTATTTGGATTATGGTTATTTTGACTGCTTATTCAGGCTATGATTATGTGAAGAAGAATTTTTCCCTATTACAATTTAAGTAGAAAATTAAAGAAAGATATTGACGGAGCGGATTATATATGCTATAGTAATATCCGTCAAATGAAGAAATAAATGTTAAGGAGGTCTATATAATGGACACATTTGAAAGAGTTAAAGAAATTTTAGTTGAGCAGCTTGATGTCGATGAAGCAAGTATTACTCTTGAAACATCAATCTTAAATGACCTTGAGGCAGATTCACTTGATTTAGTTGAGGTTATTATGGCAATTGAGGAAGAGTTTGACATAGAAATTCCTGATGAGGAAGTAGAAAAAATTTCTACAGTTGGAGAAGCTATAAACTTTATAAATGAATTACTTTAGTAAAATTTCAGATGCCTGCTATGGATTTATGCCACTGCAGGCTTCTAGTATATTAAGAGGTGAGCTATAATTAATATAAATTACACATTTAAAAATCAAAAACTTCTTGAGACAGCTCTTACTCATATATCTCTTGCTAAGGAGAAGAATATAGAAAGCAATCAGAGACTTGAATTTTTAGGTGACAGTATATTATCCTATGTAATCGCATCAAAGCTTTATGAATTGCATCCTGAATTTACCGAGGGAAACCTCACAGAGGCAAGGGCCTTTTTGGTATGTGAAAAAACCTTAGCTGAGCTTGCTGATGAAATGAATATAGGACCTGATATTAAGTTCAGCAAAACAGAAATCAGGACAAACGGAAAACATAAGGATTCTATTTTGGCTGATACTTTTGAAGCACTGATTGGTGCTATATACTTAGATAGTGATATAGAGTGCATAGAAAAATGGATTCTCAGAAAATTTGAGATGCGTATTGAAAATTTAAAGCTTTCCGAAATAATAAGCTATAAATCTGCATTGCAAAATTATATACAGTCAAAATACCACGATAAGAAAACCATAACATATAAAATGGTTGATAAAAAAGGTCCTGACCACAAGCCAACATTTAAGGTCGAGGTTCTTATAGATGACAAGGTAGTGGGAAAAGGAAGCGGAACAAGTTTAAAATCAGCGGAAAAAGAGGCGGCAAGATGTGCTTACGAAAGCATTGCTCAAAAGATATAATTAAAATGGAAGAAAGAAGAAAATATAATATTCCGATTTTTATTCCTCATCTTGGATGTCCCAATTCCTGTGCTTTTTGTAATCAAAAAAGGATAACAGGCAGGGAAACTGAAATAACTCCGGATGAGGTGAGAGCCATAATAGAAAAAAGCCTTGCTACCATAAAAGAAAACTCAGAGGTTGAGGTTGCATTTTTTGGCGGAAGCTTCACAGGGCTGAGTAAAAAATTACAGATTGAATTTTTAAAGATTGCAAATGAATTTTTTCCAAGGATAAACGGAATAAGACTCTCAACAAGAGCGGATTATATAGATGAAGATGAAATCGGCATATTGAAAGAATATAATGTATCGGCAGTTGAGCTTGGAGTTCAAAGCACGGATGAGGATGTTTTAAGAAAAAACTTAAGAGGGCATAGTTTCTCTGTGGTTAAAAAAGCGGCAGAGCTTTTGAATGAAAACGGTTTTGAACTGGGACTTCAGATGATGGTTGGAATGTATGGCTCAAACTTTGAGAAGGATATAAAAACGGCAAAGGATATTATATCCCTGAAACCGAAAACAACAAGAATTTATCCAACTGTTATATTAAAGGACACAAAGCTTGAAGAACTTTATAAAAAAGGGGAATATGTGCCATATACTGTTGATGAAGCAGTTAGATGTGCAAAGGAAATCTGCCTTTTGTTTGAAGAAAATAATATAACAATTTTGAGAATGGGTCTTCACTCGTCAGAAGAGCTTGAAAGCGGAGCAATTGTCTCAGGACCCTATCATCCTGCATTTGGGGAAATGGTTAAAAGTCTTATTATAAGGGACCGCATTGAAAAGGAAATTATAGATGCAGGGCTTGGAGATTGTGATTTCAAAGTGAGAATTAATAAAAATGAAGTATCTCAGCTTATGGGACAAAAAAAGTCCAATTATAAGTATTTTAAGGACAAGTATAATATAAAAATAGTACCTGAGATAAACTGAGGAGATATATATGGAAAAGATAGCAAGTTTTACTGTTGACCACAGATATATCAGTGAGGGGGTTTATATTTCCAGAATAGACGGGGATATAACAACCTACGATTTAAGAATGAGAAAACCAAACACAGGAGACCTTATGAAAAATGATGCTATTCATTCTTTCGAGCATATGCTTGCAACCTTTGCAAGAAACAGCGAGATAAAGGATGATATAGTTTATGTGGGGCCTATGGGTTGCCAGACTGGGTTTTATCTGCTTGTGAGGAATGCTGATAATAAAAAGGTTATAGAAATTATAAAAAAGCTTTTAGCTGATATTTGTCTTTATGAGGGAGAAATATTCGGTAAAAGTGAAATTGAATGCGGAAACTATAAGAACTTGTCTTTGGATGCCGCAAAAAGAGAGGCCTTAAATTATCTTGAAAAAATAAAGGATATAACGGAAAAGGATTTAATATATCCTGAGGGAGATTAATTATGGATGATAAGAAAATTGAAAGAATAAACTATCTTGCAAGAAAGTCAAGAGAGCAAGAACTAACAGAAGAAGAAAAAAAAGAACAGAAAAAGCTTCGTGAAGAATATATTCAGGCATTCAGAAAAAGCCTGAGAAGTCAGCTCGAAAATATTGAAATTGTTGATTAGATATGAAAGTTTTATTAGTTTCATTAAATGCCAAGTATGTTCACACCAATATTGCAGTAAGATATCTTAAAAGCTATCTTAAAAAAGGCGGTGTGAATGCTGATTTTTGTGAATATACAATAAATGAGCCGTTAGGCGGGACCCTTAGAAAACTGTATATGTCAGGAGCTGATGTATATGGTTTTTCCTGCTATATATGGAATATTGATAAGGTTTTGTATCTTGCAGAAAACCTGAAAATTATGAAGCCTGATTGTAAAATTTTTCTTGGTGGACCTGAGGTTTCGTTTGACGGAGAAGAAATAATTAAAAAATATGATTTTATTGATGCGGTTGTTTTGGGAGAGGGAGAAAAAGCCACTTTAAAATTATTAAAGGATATGGATTTTAATAAAAGGGTTGTTTTTACAGACTCTCTTATAAGTCTTGATGAACTTGAATTTCCTTATGATGATAATGATTTGAAAGAGGTTTTAAAAGGGGAAAAGCTTCTTTATTTTGAAACAACAAGAGGCTGTCCATTTTCCTGTGCATATTGCCTTTCTTCAATTACTGACGGGGTTAGGTATCTTTCTTTAGACAGAGTTAAAGAAGATATAAAAAAGATGACGGATGCAGGGGCAATAACTATAAAATTTGTAGATAGAACCTTTAATGCCGACAGAAAAAGAGCACTTGAAATATGGAAATATTGTGTCTCTCTTGAGGGAAAAACAAAATTCCACTTTGAAATCGGAGCGGATTTACTTGATAAGGAATGCATTGAATTTTTGAAAACTGTTCCTGAGAGTAAGTTTTTGTTTGAAATAGGTGTCCAGAGCACCAATCTAAAAACCCTTAATTCGGTGTCAAGAAAATCCAACCTTGAAAAGCTGAAAGAAAATGTTATAGAGCTTAGAGAAAAAGGAAATATCCATTTGCATCTCGACCTTATTGCAGGTCTTCCTTTTGAGGATTTTGAAAGCTTTAAAAAATCCTTTAATGATGTGTTTTATCTTAATCCTCACGCTCTTCAACTTGGATTTTTGAAATTTTTAAAAGGCTCTGCTTTAAGAAAAGGAGCAGAAGAGTTTGGGGCTGTATATGCCTCTTGTGCACCCTATGAAATATACTCAAATGATGCTTTATCTATAGAGGATGTTATAAAATTACATAGGGTTGAGGATGTTCTGGAGAGGTATTATAACTCGGAAAGATTTTCAAATTCCATTTATTATGCGGTGGAAAGATTTTCATCACCATTTGATTTCTTTGAAAAACTGTCTGCGTTTTTTGAAGAAAAAGGACTTATTGGTCAAGGAGTGAAAAGAATAACCCTTTATAATCTTTTGTTTTCTTTTATGGAGAAGAATACGAATGATGAGGAGCTTGAAGTATTCAGAAATCTTTTAAGACGCGATTTTGAAGAGTGGCATTCCAAAGGTGTTGGAACTCCCTCTTGGTACAGAGAATAAAAAATTTAATATTCAAAGAAAAACGGGACATAACAGAATATATCTATAAAATTTTTCATAAGATTCTATGAATAACTATGAATGGAGTGTAGTTCGGATTATGAAAAGGATATTTTCTGTATGTCTTTCTTTTTTAATTATTTTTTCACAAGTTGTATGTGCAGAAACTGAAGATAAAAAAAGCTCCTCGCAGCTTGTAGATGCAAAATCCGCAATTTTAATGGAACAGTCAACGGGTAAAGTGCTTTATGAATATATGCCCGATGAAAAATGTCAAATTGCAAGCGTAACAAAAACAATGACGATGCTTCTTATAATGGAGGCTATAGGCAGCAGGAAAATTAAGTATTCGGATAAGGTGGTAACAAGTGAATATGCAGCATCTATGGGTGGGTCTCAAGTGTTTCTTGAACCGGGGGAAGAAATGACGGTTGATGATATGCTCAAAGCTGTTTGTGTGTCATCAGGAAATGATGCGGCAGTTGCAATGGCAGAGCATATCGGCGGAAGTGAAGAGGCTTTTGTTGAATTAATGAATAAAAGGGCAAAAGAGCTGGGGGCAAAGAACACTCATTTTATAAATTGTAACGGACTTGATGAAACACAAGACCACTACAGCACAGCAAGGGATATTGCAATTATTTCTGCAGAGCTTTTAAAGCATCAGGATATAGAGAAATATACAAAAATCTGGATGGATACGTTAAGAGACGGCAAATTCGGGCTTTCAAACACAAATAAGCTTATAAGATTTTATAAAGGGGCAAATGGCATAAAAACAGGAAGCACATCTGTTGCAAAATATTGTCTTTCTGCATCTGCAAAAAGGGATAATATGCAATTAGTTGCAGTTGTGCTTGGAGCACCTTCAACTCAGGAAAGATTTCAAGGGGCAACAAAACTTTTAGATTTTGGTTTTGCCAATTTCTCGGTTGCAGATGGGAAAAAGCTTGCAGGCGGTATAGAAAAAATAAAGGTTGTTGGCGGGGATGAAGACTATGTTGAGGCCGAGCCTAAAAGCAGTGGAAATATTGTGGTGAGAAAGGGCGAGGCAGATAAAATTGAAGTAAAGAAGAGTCTTAAGGAAAGTATGACCGCCCCCGTGAAAAAAGGTGATAAAGTCGGAGAACTCGTTTATATATTGAACGGAAAAGAAATCGGAAGACAGGATATTGTTGCAAAAGCGGATGTAAATAAAATTAAGATATATATGATGTATATAAAAATGCTTAAAAATTGGTTGTTTATGTAAATTTAAAAAAAGTGTTGACAAGTATATGAAAATGTGGTAAAATACATCCATTATCATTTAAATTTAAACACTGTGATACGGAATAGTAAGCAAATTTTTTCGCCTTGAGAGAGATGTCGGGTGGTGCGAGACATTGGGAAAACCTTGCTGAACTCACCGTGGAGTGGTTGCTATGAAATGTTAAGTAGTGGCAAACGGGAACTCCCGTAACAGAGTTAAGATGTGTCGGCATCAAAGGTGCATCCCTTGCGGGGTGAAGAAGAGTGGTACCGCGGAAACATATGTGTATAACGTTTTCGTCTCTTTGAAACAGCAGAGAGGCGGGAACGTTTTTTTGTTGAATATATAATCTTTAGATAAATTGATTTTGAAGGGAGTTTTTAAAAATGAGAAGAATCAATATCACAGACATTACATTGAAAAAACTATCAGAGGAGCGTGAGATTTCACTATTATTCCGTGAAAAGTCAGCTATTGCAAGCTGTGCAGATTTGCTTGGCACAGATGCTGTTGAGCTTCCTCTGGTGAAAAACCTTCGAGAGGATACAATTATTTATAAAACTATTGCTCAGAATGTTCAAAATGCTTATCTTTCAATTCCTGTTGGATTTAATGAGGAGGATGTTGTATCAGCCTGGGAATGTGTTAAGGATGCAAAAAATCCTCGTCTGCAGATAGAACTTCCTGTTTCAACTATCCAGATGGAATATACATATCATATTAAGCAGGATAAAATGCTTTCTAAAATAGGCGAGCTTGTAAAGATAGCAAAAACATATTGTGATGATGTTGAATTTGTTGCTCTTGATGCAACAAGAGCAGATGATAGTTTCCTTGTGGCTGCAGCAAAAGAGGCAGAGGCAAACGGAGCAGGTATAATCACCGTTTGCGATAGTGCAGGGGCGTCAATTCCTGAGGAAATCGCCGCTTTAGTTAAAAAAATAAAGGAAGCGGTAAGTGTCAAGGTTTATGTTCAGGTTTCAGATAAGATAAATATGGGAGTTGCATCTGCTTTTGCGGCAATTAAAGAGGGTGCAGACGGCTTAAAATGTGCTATGGCAGGGGAAGACGTTCTTCTTACAGGGAAAATCGCTGATGCAATAAGCGTATGCTCTGCACAGATAAATGCTGAAACTATGCTTAATAACACAAAAATTCACGCAAGCATAGACGATATGCTTCAAAGTATAAATCACGAAAGCTATAAAACAGAAAATGTTGTAAGCGAAAAGAAAAAGATTTTGCTTGACTCTGATGCATCCTTATCTCAGGTGTCTCAGGCGGCAGAAATTTTAGGGTATGACCTTTCGGAGGCAGACCTTGGAAATGTGCATAAGAGCCTTGTTCAGGTTTGTGACAAAAAGGGAGCAGTTGGTGCAAAGGAATTTGAAGCACTTATTGCAAGCTCTGCTATGCAGGCACCATCAACCTATCATTTTGAATCATACACAACAACCTGTAGTAACGTTTCAAGCTCAATGTCTCAGGTTACATTAAGCTGTGATGGTGAGACTATTTGCGGGGTAAGTGCAGGGGACGGTCCTATTGATTCTGTATTCCGTGCAATTGAACAGTGTGTGGGACATCACTATGAGGTTGATGATTTTCAGGTTCAGTCAGTAACAGAGGGTAAAGAAGCGTTAGGCTCAGCCCTTGTGAGACTTCGTAATAACGGAAAATTATATTCAGGAAACGGAACATCAACAGATATTGTTGCTGCAAGTATCAGAGCATATATAAATGCACTTAACAAAATAGTTTTTGAGGAGGCATAAGATGAAGATAGTATTTTCAACAAAAAATGTGAACCGAGCATCTTTTCTTGAGACCTGTCGTTATGCCTATGACTACGGTTTTGAGGGCTTTGAAATATATGATGCCTTAAAAGAGAGAAGTTCTCATCACGACAGTATTTTAAGAAGAGACCGTATTGCGGATGCAAAAAGAAAGCTTGTTAACAGAAATCTTTCTGTTTCTGCACTTCGTATGCCTTTTCCTGTTGACAGTGAAAATGTAGATGCCGAACTTGTCACAAAATATGTTGATATGGCGGCGGCATCAGGCATTCCCGATGTTATTGTTCATATAAGTGAAAAGGTTTCTTTTGATGTTTTAAATGATAAAATGTCAGTTGCAATAAAGCACGCTGAGACATCAGATGTGAGAATTTTATTTGAAACTGTAGGCTATCTTGCAAATACGGAAAATGTAATAGATATAATCAAATTTTTCTCATCTGCTGCAATAGGTGTTTCCTGGAATGTTAGAGGAACATATTTTGATGCAGGTGAAACTTCGGAAACAACCATAAAAACACTTGGTGCATATATAAAATATGTTCGTCTTGGTGATATGAAGGATGGAAAAACTGTTTTAATCGGCGAGGGCGAGCTTGATGTTAAAAAATTAATATATGCATTGTCTTCTCTTAATTATGAAGGCTTTATATGTGTTGCATGGAATGAGGAAATCAGCGATGCTGATATAGTTTTAACTCATTTTGCAAACTATATTGCATCATTAAACAGAGACAAAAAAACTTTTGACCGTGCATATTATAACCGTGCAAAAACAGGCACATATGTGTGGAAGAAGTATGATATTATTGAATCAACATTCTCGGATGTTCTTGATACTATGGTGGAAAACTATCCTGACCAGTATGCTTTTAAATATCCGACTCTTGATTACACAAGAACATATGAACAGTTCCGCCGTGACGTTGATGAATGTGCGGCAGCACTCATATCTCTTGGTGTAAAGGCAGGAGACCATGTTGCAGTCTGGGCAACAAATGTTCCCGAATGGTTTATAACATTTTGGGCAACAACAAAAATCGGAGCGGTTTTGGTTACTGTCAATACCGCATATAAAATTCATGAAATTGAATATCTCTTAAAGCAGTCCGATACACATACTCTTGTTATGATAGAGTATTGTAAGGATATAAACTATAAAGAAATTTTAGAAGAGCTTTGTCCTGAGCTTGAAACACTTGAGGCGGGCAAACCCTTATATTCAAAAAATCTTCCGTTCCTCAGAAATGTTGTAACGGTAGGCTTTTCAATGCAGGGCTGTCTCACTTGGGATGAGATGCTTTCCCGTTCTTCTCTTATTCCAAGAGAAGAGGTGAGAAGACGCGCATCACTTGTTAAGCCTGACGATGTTTGCAATATGCAATATACATCAGGAACAACAGGCTTTCCGAAAGGGGTTATGCTTACTCACAGAAATATTGTAAACAACGGAAAAACAATTGGTGACAGAATGGATTTGTCAACTGCAGACAGAATGATGATTCAGGTTCCGATGTTTCATTGTTTTGGTATGGTGCTCTCTATGACCTCTATGATGACTCACGGAGGAACTCTTTGTCCTATACCTTATTTCTCACCAAAATCATCGCTTTCCTGTGTGAATGATGAAAAGATAACCTGCTTTAACGGTGTTCCCACAATGTTTATTGCAATGTTCAATCATCCTGATTTTTCGAAAACTGATTTTTCTTATATGAGAACAGGAATTATGGCAGGTGCAAACTGCCCTGCAGACCTTATGCGTCGTGCGGCGGATGAAATGAATATGAAAGAAATTATTTCTGTTTACGGACAGACAGAAGCATCACCCGGTTGTACTATGGGTGAGGTTAACGAAGATATTGACCACAGAGTTGAAACTGTTGGTAGTGCTTTTCCGGGTGTTGAATGTAAAATTATTGACCCTGAAACAGGGGAGGAGCTTCCTGACGGAGAAAGCGGGGAATTTGTTGCAAGAGGCTTTAATATAATGAAAGGCTATTATAAAATGCCGGAGGCAACTGCACAGGCAATTGATGAAGAGGGCTGGCTTCATTCAGGGGATATATGTATGAGAACTAATGATGGTTATTATAAGGTAACCGGCAGATTAAAGGATATGATTATCCGTGGTGGTGAAAACTTATATCCAAGAGAAATTGAAGAATTTTATCTCACTCATTCAAAGGTTCGTGATGTTCAGGTTGTTGGTGTTCCTGATGAAAAGTATGGAGAAGAATGCTGTGCATGGATTATTCTTCACAAGGGCGAAACCTCTGACGAAAATGAAATGAGAGAATTTGGAAATTCCTATATTGCAAGACATAAGGTTCCAAGATATTTCTTATTTGTAGATGAGTTTCCTATGAATGCTGCAGGTAAAATATTAAAATATAAAATGCGTGATGAATCTGTGGAGCGATTAGGAATAAAAAAATAGTGAAAACTTTCAAAAAACTCTTGACAATTTGAGATTGTTGGAGTATAATACATTAAAAATTGAATATCACAAAAAATGACTATGACGAAGACGGTCGGTTTGTGATGCTTTGAGAGAGTTGCCGGGTGGTGCGAGGCAATGGCAGAGCTTACCAATGACCCATCACTTCTGAGTCGGAGGACCGAAAGGCTTGTGCTGAGTAGATTCCTTCCGTAATGCTGCGTAAAGGCAAAAGGCTTGATAGAGCCTGGTGAGTGACGGAAAAATATATTCCGTAATTTGAGTGGTACCGCGGGTTTATAACTCGTCTCAAAAGTATTTTTTGAGACGGGTTTTTTGTTTTATTCAAAATCGTAAAGTTTGCGAAAATGAAAGGAGACAAAACAATGGATTACAGTTTAAAAGAAGTTGCAGGAAGAATCAAGGACCTGCGAGAAGCAAAAGGTTATACACCTGAGGAGCTTGCAAAGCTCACAGGGGTATCAGTGGAAGATTACAGGATTTTGGAGGAAGGAGAAACAGACTTCAGCTTCACGTTTATATATAAATGTGCAAAAGCTTGCGGAGTTGAGGTTGTTGATATTCTTGAAGGAACAAGCACAACGCTCACGTCCTTTGCCATAACAAGAAAAGGTGAAGGTCTTAAAATTTTAAAGAAGCATGGTGTTGAGTATAATAACCTTGCTCCAAAGTTTAAAGATAAGCTTGCAGAGCCATTTCTTGTTAAATTCCCATATATTGAAGACGAGCAGAATGCGCCCATTAAGCTAAGCTCTCACAAGGGACAGGAGTTTGATGTTATTGTTAAGGGCTCACTTAAAGTTCAGGTCGGAAATCATATAGATGTTTTAAATGAGGGCGATTCTATTTTCTATAACAGCACAATTCCTCACGGGATGATTGCTGTATCGGAGGAAGGCTGTGAATTTCACGCGGTTGTTCTTAACCCTCAGGATGGTCAGGTCAGTGAGGAATATCCTGAAGCGCCGATTATTGCAGCGAAAACATTAGAAAAGAAAGCAAAATCCGAAACTGTTGCCGATAAATTTATCGAGTCAACCTATGATGAAAACGGTGTATTCAGCGGTATATCATTTAAAAATGAGGATACATTCAATTTTGCATTCGACTGTGTTGATAAGATTGCAGAAAAGAATCCTGATAAAACAGCAATGATGTGGGTTGCAAATGATAAAACAGACCGCAGATTTACATTCAGCGATATGAAAAAATATTCTGCAAAAACGGCAAACTATTTTGAGTCACTTGGCATTAAAAAAGGTGATACGGTTATGCTTGTTTTAAAGAGGCATTATCAGTTCTGGTTCAGTATGCTTGCTCTTCATAAGATTGGTGCAATTGCAATTCCTGCAACAAATCAGCTTGTTGAGCATGACTTTGAATATAGATTTAAAGCTGCAAAGGTAAAAGCAATTGTTTGTACTGCAGACGGAGATGTGGCAACCGAGGCAGAAAAAGCGGCTAAAGATTATCCGGAAATGGTTAAGGTTCTGGTAGGCGGTAAAAGGGATGGCTGGAATGATTTCAATGTTGAAATGGAACGCTTCAGCACTCATTATTTCCGAAATGAAAACACCCCCTCGGGAAATGATCCTATGCTTATGCTTTTCACATCAGGCACAACAGGTTATCCCCGTATTGCAACACATTCATATAAATATGCACTGGGACACTATCCAACAGCAAAGCATTGGCATAATGTTAATCCGGATGGACTTCACTTCACAATTTCGGATACAGGTTGGGGGAAAGCTCTTTGGGGCAAGCTTTATGGTCAGTGGCTTTGTGAAGCAGGTGTATTCACATATGACTTTGACAGATTCCATTCAGAGGATATTCTGCCGATGTTCAAAAAATATAACATAACAACTTTCTGTGCACCGCCAACAATGTATAGATTCTTCATAAAGGAAGATTTGTCAAAATATGATTTATCTTCAATAGAATATGCAACAACAGCAGGAGAAGCTCTGAATCCTGAGGTGTTTAATCAGTTCAAGAAAGCAACAGGACTTACAATTATGGAAGGCTTTGGACAGACAGAAACAACCCTTTCTATTGCTAATTTTGTTGGGTCAACACCAAAAATTGGTTCTATGGGGAAACCAAGTCCGCTTTATGATGTTGTCGTTTTAGACCCTGATGGAAATGTATGTAAAACAGGTGATGCAGGTGAAATCTGTATCAGAACAAAGGATAATGTACCCTGCGGTCTGTTTATAGGATATTATCTAGATGAAGAAAAAACAAATGAAGCTTGGCACGATGGATTTTATCACACAGGTGATCAGGCAACAATGGACGAGGACGGATATCTTTGGTATATCGGACGTATTGACGATGTTATCAAATCATCTGGTTACCGTATCGGTCCATTTGAAATTGAAAGCGTTATCATGGAGCTTCCATATGTTCTTGAATGTGCTATAACACCTGTTCCTGATGAAGTAAGAGGTCAGATAGTTAAGGCAACAATTGTTCTTGTTAAAGGTAATGAGGGAACAGATGAATTGAAAAAAGAAATTCAGGAATATGTTAAAACTCACACAGCGCCTTATAAATATCCGAGAATAGTTGAATTTGTGGATGAACTTCCGAAAACTATCAGTGGTAAGGTAAGAAGAGTTGAAATCCGTAAAAACGATATGGAAAAAATGAATAAATAGGCAAAATAAAAACTCCTCAGAATGAGGAGTTTTTTGGTTAAAGAGCTAAATAATCTACTTTTTCATACCCATACAAAAGAAATTTTTGCTCATAGGTTTATTTTGAATTGAGTCAAGAGCTTCGCCGAAACGCTGGAAGTGAACAACTTCTCTTTCTCTTAAGAACTTAATAACATCATTAACATCAGGGTCGTCAGACACTCTTAAGATGTTGTCATAGGTTGCTCTTGCTTTCTGTTCGGCGGCAAGGTCTTCGTTAAGGTCTGCTATTGGGTCGCCTGTAACAGAAAATGTTTCTGCGGAAAACGGATTTCCTGCCGCAGAAACAGGGTAAACGCCTCTTCCGTGGTCTATAAAATAAGGTGCCATGGGACTATTTTCAATTTCGGTTGTTGATGCATTTTTTGCAAGCTGTGTTATCAAAGAACCAACAATTTCAAGGTGTGCAAGTTCTTCTGTTCCAATATCTGTAAGAGTTGCCTTAGTTATTCCGTTCGGCATAGAAAATCTTTGAGATAAATATCTCATAGCAGCTCCAGCTTCCCCGTGAGGTCCGCCATATTGGCTCACTATAAAAGCTGCGAGTTTTGGATTTGGTTTTTTAATATTTACGGGGTATTCTAATTTTTTCTGATAAATCCACATACAAAAATCCTCCTAATATTTGTCCCAAGGCCACGGCTCTTCAATCCATTCAAAATAATTTGGGTTTGTTGATTCCGAAGCCTCTAATGGCTCATACTTTGTTAAATATTCTTTTCTGAGTTCCTTGGTCTTTTCAACCATTTTCTTAAACATACTTATTGCTTCTCTGTCGCAAGGATGTGTGTCTAAAAATAGGTTCCATTCTATTGCAGCAAAGTTATATGCCATAATTTGTTTTAATAACTTTTCTCTCTCTGTCATAAGCTCACATTCTCCTTTTTTTCAAACTGAAATCCATATACCCCTAAAGGTATATCAAGAAATGGGAATATTGTTCCTCGCTCTAATCCCATTTCAGGACTGTATATATTAGTAAGCACAGAGTTCTGAATCGGCACATAGGAGTAGCCGATTCTTTGTGCGTCATTTATTGTCCATTCTCTAGACTTATCCATAATCTCTTTTCCTTTCTATATATAATGGATGTCAATACATCCTAATACCATATTATTCTTTTCCTGACAAAAAGTGATTTTTACTTGACAAAAGAAAAATATGATGATATAATCTAACTGTATTAATACAGATGATACAGTTAGAAAGGAGGGTATATAATGATAAGCGTTGATTACAAGGACGGGCGAAGTTTATATGAGCAGATAAGCGACGGATTAAAGGAATTAATCATAAACGGAATACTTAAAAAGGACGAGAAACTTCCATCTGTGAGAGAGCTTTCTGTTGAGCTTACGGTGAACCCAAACACCGTGCAAAAGGCATACAAGGAGCTTGAGAATATGGGATATATCTATAGTGTGGGTGGAAAGGGAAACTATGTTTCAGGCGTTGACTTTGTGAAAAAAGACACGGAAGAGCTTTTTGAAAAGCTTTACACTGTGGTTAATGAGCTTGCTTTTTTGAATGCAGATAAACAGGAGCTTATAAATGTTGTGAATAATATATACCGGGAAAGGGGAGAAGAAAATGATTGAAGTTAAAAATGTTGTGAAATATTTTGATGATTTTAAGGTTCTTGACGGACTTTGTCTGAATGTGAAGAAGGGAAGTATATATGGACTTGTTGGACCGAACGGAGCGGGAAAAACAACAATAATCAACCATATAACAGGGGCTTATAAACAAAAAGAGGGAACTATTGAAATTGATGGTGAAAATATTTTTGAAAATGAAGAGTTAAAGCAAAGAGTTTTATCAATTGCTGATGACTGGTTTTATTTTGGAACGGCTACCATCAGGGAAATGAAGAATTTTTATAAAAGTATGTATAAAAATTTCAGCGAAGAGCGATATAAAACCATGGAGGCTCTTTTTAACATAAACGAAAGAAGACAAATAAGAAAGCTTTCAAAGGGTATGAAAAAGCAGGTTGCGTTCTGGCTTGTGCTTTCCTGTATGCCTGATGTTTTAATTCTTGACGAGCCTCTTGACGGACTTGACCCTGTTATGAGAAAGCAAATTTTAAATCTAATTATATCGGATGTTTCGGAAAGAGAAATGACAGTTCTTGTATCATCCCATAATCTTCGTGAGCTTGAGGATATATGCGACCATGTGGGAATTATATTTGACGGAAAGATGGTTATTGAAAAATCCCTTGATGACCTTAAGGGGATAGTGAAAAAATATCAGGTTATTCTTGATAGTGAAAAAATTGAAGAACTAAAGATGCGCCTTGACATTCTTCATGTTTCAAATATTGGTTCTGTTTCCACTATAATTATCAGGGATAAGGAAGAAAAGGCAGAAGCAACAATAAAGGAATTTTCACCTATGCTTTTTGAAAGTGTTAAGCTTACATTGGAAGAAGTATTTATATATGAGTTAGGAGGTCTTGGATACAATGTTAAAGACATCATTATTTAGTAAGGGAATATATAAATCAAACCTGGCAAGGTTCAAGTGGGGAAGCTTTTTATATTTTATTATATTGTTTTTCAGCACATCCTTTGTTTTATTAATCAGTGATTATAGCCGTATGACAGCAGAAACAGTAAACAGATATATGCTTTCGGGCGGATTGATTTTAAGGGATGACTACCTTATATTTCCTATGCTTTTTGCAAGCTTTGTGCCAACGGTGACGGTTTTTCTCTCCTTTGATATGTTTTCATCAAAAAAACAAAGTGTGTTTATCCATTCTTTGCCCTGCAAAAGAGGAGCGATTTACATATCTTCAATTTTAGGTGCATATACCCTGATGGCAATACCTGTTATTTTAAATGGTGTAGTGCTTATGTTGATTTCTGCATTTAAGCTTGGATATCTTTTTACATTCGTGTCATGCCTTAAATGGATGTTGGCAAATCTTATAGTATTATTTATTATGTTTTCGGTGGCACTTTTCAGCGTAAGTATAACATCAAGCAGGGTATCGTTTGTATTTATAAATGCTTTATTGCATTTTATGCCAATCGGAATAGCGTTCGGTATAAACTCTGTTGCATACGAATATTTATATGGATACGCAGATGCATCAGGGAGTATTGTTGAAACAATTGTGAGATGGTTACCTGCACTTTACTACTGGTTTAATCCTGTTTATGCAACCTCGGTTTATGGTTCAAATGCTCTTATAACAAACCTTTTCAGCATAAAGACTCTCATATTCTGTGGAATGGGAATAGTTCTTATTGCTATAGGGGCACTGCTTTATTTAAAGAGAAATGTTGAAACTGCAGGAAACTTTGTTGCATTTAAGGTTTTAAATCCAATATTTAAATATACTCTCACATCATTCAGTATCATTATTACCTTTGCGATTTTAGAATCTGGAAATATGAACAGAAATTTTTATATGATTCTTTTATTGTTTGTTGTGAGCTTTGTTGTTTATTTTGCAACGGAAATGGTATTAAAGAAAAACCTGAAGGTTTTCTCTGCATATAAAGGCTATATGGCACTTGTTGCGGTATTTATAGTGCTTAATGTATTTGTTCAGCATACAAGCTTTTTTGGTTATGAAAAAAGAATACCCCAGCTTGATGATATTGAAAGTGTAGCTATATCCAATAAAAGCAATGCAGAATTTTCAAATGATGAGGTTATAATTCTGGAGGCCTTAAAAACTCACAAGAAACTAATAGAGGATATACCAAGTGTTATAAAAGAAAGCCGATATAATACATTTGGAATAACCATAAATTATAAGCTTAAAAACGGGAAAACAATCAAAAGACTTTATAACGACTTAAGTCAGGAGGAGCAGACCAAAATTCTTTCAAAGCTCTATGAGAATAAAAGCTACAGAAAAATTTCGGACGAGTTTTACAGGGTGAAAGAGGAAGATGTTAATGAACTTAATTTATATCTTCATCTTTCGGGAAGCTGTGATCATCGTATGGAAATTAAAGGCGAGGAGAATATAAATAAATTTTTCACAGAGTGGAAAAAGGATATAGAAAGCCTTGGATATGCGGAAAAGAGACTTTTTGACGGACTTATAAATGTAAACATAAATTACAAAGAACATGTATTTGAAAATAATATGGGTTCAAGAGAATATGTTTACGGCACCAGTATGAACGCAAACTTTAAGAATGTTATAGCATTCTTAAAGGATGCAGGTTATTTAAGTGACACTATGTATTTCGGCGGATATACTGCATATATAACAAAGAAACCTCTTTATATAAGGGAAGAAGAGCACAGAGAGTATTATAAAGAACCTGTGATTTATGATGTGCCATTTGACAGCACCATAGAAATAAGCAATACGGATTTATCATTGCTTGCAAGTGATATTATTTCGGGTGAAATTATTAAAAATTCTGCAAATGGGGAAAATTATGTTATATACATAATGAATGAAAGCTCGATTGGTTTTTCAAATTATTCAAGATGCACTAATATTACACCGAGTGAGCTTCCTGAATATCTGAAAAAATATATTAATTGACAATTTGTGATTATTAATATAAAATAAGATAAAAAGGGGGTCTTTAAATGAATAGACAAGTTTTGAAAATAGCGGCTAAAAATCAGCTTAGGGGAAATGTGGCTTCCATTTTTATAGCATTTCTTATAGCGGGATTAATTGGCGGTGCGGTTTCGGCTATTCCTGTTGTTGGTGGGATACTTGGATATGTAGTAGCAGTTCTTTTAGAATTTGGTGCACTTCTTTTGATTTATGATATTGTGTCTGGAATTGAGGCAAATATCAGGAGAATGTTTGATGTTTTCAGGTCATATGATTGGCTGAATGTTGCTTTGACATATTTTATTGCACAGGTTTTCACAGCTTTATGGTCTTTACTTTTTATTATTCCGGGAATAATAAAAGCGATTTCATATTCAATGGCTCCGTACATACTTATGGAAAATCCTGATATAAAGCCAATGGATGCAATTGAAAGAAGTAAGCAGATGATGGATGGCAGAAAAATGGACTATTTTATATTGGGGCTTTCATTTATTCCGTGGATATTGTTAGTTGCAGTAACCTTTGGTATTGCAGGTGTTTATGTTGCACCATATATGGAAACAACATATTTCAATTTCTATTGCAGTATTAAGGAAGAGGCTGTTGTTGTAGAAATATAACAATATATACCAATAATTTAAAAAAAGTACTTGAAATATTTCAAATAGTGTGATATAATCTTGCTGTTAATGTGTAAACGAGGAGGAAAAAATAATATGCAGAATGTACTAGTAGTTATTCATGTTATTATATCAGTAATTTTAATCGCGGTTGTTTTATTGCAGCATGGTAAACAGCAAGGTCTTTCCGGTTCAATTGCCGGCGGGGCTGAAACATTTTTTGGTAAAAACAAGGGCAGAACTATTGATGCAATGCTCAAGAAATTCACATCAGTTTTTGCTGCTTTGTTTATTATATCATCTGTTACACTTGCACTTGTAACTGTTAATGAACAGAATAAGCTTATGGAAGAACTTCAAGAGACACAGCAGAGTGAAGCTGCAGGTGAAGAAGGCGCTCAGCTTTCAATGGATGAAGAAGGAAACCTTGTTGATGCAAATGGCAATATTATTATGACAAGTGACCAGGTTAAAGAGCAGGAAGCAAAACAGTCTGCTGAAGCTGAAAAAGCTGAATAATAAAATTTATTAGGTATAAAATCCGCCCCAAATAATTGGGGCGGTTTTGCATATAATAAAGAAGATACCTTCATTGTAAGGGGAAAATGGAAAGGAAAGTGGATATGGTATCTTTATCAGAAATTTTAAGATATTATCATATAACGCCTCAATTTCCTCCAGGTGCCGTTTTAATGACTCAAAAAATGCAGTCAGAGGTTTCGGATAAGGATTTAAAAGGAAGACTCGACCTTACAAATCTTCTTACCTTCACTATTGACGGAGACGATGCCAAAGATTTTGATGATGCGGTGAGTCTTGAAAAAAACGAAAAGGGAAATTATGTTCTGGGGGTTCATATTGCTGATGTGAGCCATTATGTAACTGAAAATTCACCTATAGATGCAGCGGCATTTATGAGAGGGACAAGCGTTTATCTTATTGATACGGTTGTTCCCATGCTTCCTTTTGAGCTTTCAAACGGTCTATGCAGCTTAAAGCCTGATGTTATAAGGCTTACCCTTTCTGTTTTTATGGAGATTACTCCAAAAGGAATGGTAAAGGAATATAAGATATACGAAAGCTTTATAAAATCAAAATACCGTATGACATATAAAAAAGTTGCAGAAATTTTAGATGGTGATAAGGAGTTAATAACTCAGTATGCGGAAATTGTTCCTATTTTAAGGGATATGAACAATCTTTCTAAAGTTCTTGGGAAAAAAAGAGAAAAAAGCGGGTCAATTGATTTTATAACCAGCGAGGCATATATAAAGCTTGATGAAAAAGGAAATCCTCTTTCCGTAGAGAAATATCCTATTCTGAGGTCAAATTCAATTATTGAAGAGTTTATGCTTATTGCAAATGAAACCGTGGCAAAGCATATGATAAAAAATTCTCTTCCGTCAGTTTTCCGTGTTCACGAAGAGCCGTCTTATGAAAAGATTGAAAGACTTTTAAAAGTTTTGCCTGTTCTCGGGGTGAATGAGCCGCTTAAGGATGGCAAAAACCCTAAGGATTATCAGAAAATTATTAAAGAGGTAAAGGGAAAAGAAAACGAAAATATAGTGAATTATATTGTTCTTCGTTCTATGTCCAAGGCAAAATATTCGGAGAATAATCTTGGTCATTTTGGTCTTGCCAAGGAATATTATTGTCATTTTACCTCTCCAATCAGAAGATACCCCGACCTTATAACTCACAGAATTTTAAAAGCATCAATTCATAAAAAGGCTGATATAGAAAAATATTTGCCATATACTGTAAGTGCCGCAGCTTTTGCAACTGAAACGGAGATAAATGCACAGAATGCGGAAATAGATTATGAAAAGGTGAAAAAAATCCAGTTTATGGAAGATAAAATTGGCGAGATTTTTGAGGGAAATATCTCTCATGTAACTGCAAACGGATTTTTTGTGGAGCTTGACAACACCATTGAGGGATATGTTTCTGCAAGAACAATAGAGGATGATGTTTATGTTATATCTGAAAATCTTCTTTCTCTTATTGGGGTAACAAATCATAAAAGATACACTATAGGCGACAGAATAAAAATAAAGGTAGATTATGCAGACAGTGAAAGCATGACACTAGACTTTGCTATATATGAAAAAACAAAAAGAAAAGGAAAAGTATCTTCAAAATCCAGAGCCTCCAGAAATGCTATAAAGGCACTTAAAAAGGAGTCTAAAGAGATTCGTGAGGAGCGTGAACAAAAACGGATAGCCATAGATTATGAGGCGGAAAAGGCGTGGGAGGCTGCCAGATTAAAAATTTTAAAACCATATATAAAAGAACTAAGAATAGAAAATATGGAATCGAGATTTGTTAGAGTAAGCTTTGAGGATTTCTGGAATATCAATATAAACTCTGTTATAAGAGAGGCATACAAGTCAGAAAGTTTTGAAAA
>JAZSOT010000047.1:0-2014 GCA_045537065.1 Clostridia bacterium
AAATCATAACGGTAGCGCTTGCTTGTTTATATATTCTCTTCTCCTTCTGGCCGCCGGCCATTCCGCTATTTCAAGCTCCGTAAATTCTGCCGGAGAACCTTATAAGATTGTAGGAGCAAGATGACGTCAAAGGGATTCTGAGAAAAAACGATTAAAAAAGGCGATAGCTTCAATGATAGTGAACTGCACCATTTTGTGCAGACAGTACAAAAAAGGCTACCATGGTAGCAATTATTAAAAATTAAGCAACATACTGACTTCGTTTTTCAAGCGGAGTCAGTTTTGTTTTTAGTTGTATTCTTTCGTTATTGTAAAAATACATATATTCATTTATGAGTAGACGAGCTTCCTCATAAGTTTGCAGGTTTGCTCGGTAAATACACTCTGTTTTTAGAATAGAGAAAAAATTTTCAGCCAAAGCGTTATCATATGGGTTTCCTTTTCTTGACATTGACGGCGTAATGTTGTATGATTTAGTTAGCTTGAAATACTGATGAGATGTGTATTGAAAGCCTTGGTCACTGTGGAGTTGCAGCTCTGCAGTGACTTTTTCCTTTTTCTTTGCTTCTCTGATTGTAGAAAGTACAAGATTGATATTTTGTTCCGTACCGGTTTTGTAAGCGACGATACTGTTATCGTATAAATCTCTGATAACTGATAAATACAATGTTCCTTGTTTGGTTTTAATATACGAAATATCAGTAACCCATTTTTGATTTGGTCTTTCAGCACTAAATTCTCTATTCAACAAATTAGGATATTTGTGTAGATAATCTCCATAATTACGATATTTCTTTCTTCTGATAACAGATAGGAGATTGTATTTCTGCATAACTCTAAGTATCGTTTTAGGATTATGATATATTCCCTGTCTTTCAAGCCATATATGTACTCTGCGATAACCATATGTCTTACCGCATTTGTCCTGACATTCTTTTATCTTTTCCGCTAAAGGTAAATCTTTTGCTGGTATATCCATTCGAGAGACATAACCATAATATCCACTTCTCGAAACGTTAAAAAATCTGCACATTTCGCTAATTGAATATTTTTCTCTATGACGGTAGATAACCATATATTTTATGCTTGTTCTCACTTCCTTTCTGTGAGCGAGAGAAAATCCCGCATAAGTTCATTTTCCATTTCCAAGGATTTGATTTTTGCTTCTTTGCGAGCAAGCACGTATTTGAGCTGTGCAACCTTATCTTGTTCGCTTACAACATAATCCTTTGAAGGTCTGCCTTTCCGTTTGATAGCTATTCCTGCAGCAATTTTTCTTTGTTCAACATTATGACGATAAAAGTAATTTCGCATTTGTTTGTAACTGAAACCAAATTTGATGCCAATTTCTCTGCTAGAATATCCTTCTTTTCTAAGTTCTTCAATTTCTCTTTCATAATCTTTTATATGTCTGTACTCTCTGGACATAACAAAACCTCCTATGGTAGTTTCTTTTATTCTACCATAGGAGGCCTTTTTTGTCACTGTCCATTTTTACTGGACTTATTCAATTTTCGTTTCTGCCTTTTTGATTTGTGAATCTCTTACTCCGCAGCAACGCATATTGCGTGTACGCAAGGCGTATTCGCCGTGAAGCGATCAAAGCGGATACGGACAGCTGACTTTTCAGAAGAATACGGAATGGAAACCTCTTTTGTTTTTCCGCCCGTCTTTTCCCGGAATGTGTATTCTGTGCCATCCACATTCACTTTAATGTCAATATCTTCACAAAGATGCGCGCCTAATGTAAGCTTAATGGTATTTGTCACACCCGGCTTTACCTTGACCTCATAGCTGAACCAGCCATGGGTATTTACTGTGCTCCAGCTTGTTCCACGACCTGTACCGGGAATACGATAAAGGCTTTCACCAGAAACAAAGGTATCGCTGAAATTAACCTCTTTTTTAAGTCTGTGCCCTTCATATCCTCCGGCGCATACAATAAAATCGGTGAGGTTTTCCTTTTCAAGCTCAGCGGTTTTTTCCTTTTCAAATTCAAAGCTTTTTTCAACAT